>JBGAII010000015.1:13344-48560 GCA_044225625.1 Rubrivivax sp. | reverse complement strand
TTCAGCAGCTCCACCGCGGCCAGCGCGGCCGGCAGCTCGCGGGTGCTGGCGGCGTCGGTGCCGGGGGCGATGCCGTCGGGGTCGGCCAGCGCCAGCCGCAGGTTGTGCGCCACACGCAGCCCGCGGCTGGCCGACCAGGACCAGACCTCGCGCTTGTCGCGCTGCGCCAGCAGGGCGAACAGCGCCAGCACGCGCCGTTCGTCGTGGGTTTCGATGACGACGATGGGCGTGCGCGTGGCCAGCAGTTCGGTCAGCGCGTCGGCTTGGGCGGGCGTGGGCATGGCTGGCGCGACTGTAGCGGCGGGCCTGCGCCTGCGCCGCTGCGAGGGGCTGCGCACTGCGCATTCGTGCACCACCCGGCCGCCCCGGGCCGCAGGGGCTGAACGGTCGGCGCCGTCCGGCTCAGCGCCGCGCCAGCGTGCGCGCCGGGGTTTCGCCGAAGCGCTGGCGGTAGGCGCGCGAGAACTCGCCCAGGTGCGTGAAGCCGTGGGCCAGTGCCGTGTCGGTGACACGCGTGCCCGGGCCGGCGGCGTGGCGCAGCTGGCGGTGCACGGCGGCCAGGCGCTGCTCGCGCAGCCACTGCATCGGGCCGCTGCCGCACTGCCGCTGGAACGCGGCCTGCAGCGTGCGCGCGGCCACGCCGCTGGCCCGCGCCGCCATGCCCAGCGTCAGCGGCTCGGTCAGGTGCGCCAGCAGCCACGCCTGGGCGCGCCGCACCAGCGCGGCGGCGGCATCGGGCGGCGCCGCGGCCGGCAGCGGCGCCAGCGCCGGGGCGGCCTGCAGCAGCAGCGTGGTCAACAACAGTTCCTGCACGCGCTGCTGCACGTGCGGCAGCACGGCCGGCGCATAGGCGCCGCGGGTGCAGGCGGCCAGCGTGTGCAGCACCGGCTCCAGCGCGCGCCAGGCGTCGCCGGCCAGCGGCAGCGCGGGCCGCAGCAGCAGGTCTTCGGCGGGCGGTGTGCCGACCAGCGTCTGCCAGGCCTGGCGCAGCGCGTCGTGCTCGAAGCGCACGACGATCTGGTCGAACTGTGCGTCGGCCTCGAAATGGAAGCGCTGCGCGGCGTCGATGACGCAGGCCTGGCGCGGCGAGACATCGACCTGTTCGCCGCCGACGTGGAAGCGCGCGCTGCCGCGCACCGGCAGGCTGATCAGGCCGTAGCTGCCCAGCCGGTCGGGGTCGACACGCACCCGCGCGCCCCAGGTCAGGCGGTTCAGCGACAGCGGCCCGGCCGGCAGATGGTCCATGCGCGAGCGCAGCGTCTGGCCGGGGCCGAGCAGTTGCAGCTGGTGCGGGTTGAAGACGCGGCCGCAGATGTCGCGGGCTTCGTCCAGGTCGGCGGTGTCGAACAGCCGGCCGCGGGCGAAGTCGACACCGGCGAAGCAGGCCGGCGTCGGCGCCGGGTCGGGCTGCGGGAATGCGCGCGTCATGGACGCGCACTGTGCGGCCGGCCGCTGCCGGGTGTCAATGCGGGCCGGCCAGGGCACGCCCCGGCGGCCGGCCTGCGCAAAACCGCAGGCGGCCTGCGCGAAGCCGATTGCCGCCCGGCGGCGCGGCCGCGACGATGCCGGGCACGTTCCAACCCACAGGAGACTTCGCCATGAACATCGTCCTCGTGCACGGCAGCTGGCATACCGGCGAACTCTGGGGCCCGGTGGCCGACGCGCTGCGCGGCGCCGGCCACACGGTGCACACGCCCACGGTCGCCGGGCACGGCGCCGGCGTCGACAAGCGCGTCAACCATGCGCAGTGCTCGCAGTCGGTCACCGACTACATCGTGCAGCGCGACCTGAAGGACTTCGTGCTGCTGGGCCACAGCTACGGCGGCACCATCATCTCTAAGGTGGTGGAGGCGGTGCCCGAGCGCGTGCGCCGGCTGGTCTACTGGAACGCCTTCGTGCTGAACGACGGCGAGTCGCTGGACGACAACGTGCCGCCGCACTACCGCGCGCTGTTCGCGCAGATGGCCGCGGCCAGCGCGGACAACAGCGTGATGATGCCGTTCCCGATCTGGCGCGAGGCCTTCATCAACGACGGCGACCTGGCCACCGCCGAGCGCACCTACGCGCTGCTGTCGCCCGAGCCCTACCAGCCCTTCGTCGACAAGCTGGACCTGAAGAAGTTCTGGTCGCTGCAGACGCCGCGCAGCTACATCAACTGCACCGAGGACATCGCGCTGCCGCAGGGGCCTGACACCGGCTGGCACCCGCGCATGTCCAACCGGCTGGGGCTGTTCCGGCTGGTGCAGATCCCCGGCAGCCACGAGGTGATGTTCACCGCGCCGCAGCGGCTGGCCGCTGCGATCACCGAGGCCGGGCGCGACTGAAGCGGCGGGTCGGGGCGTGCGCTACCAGTGCACGCCGCTGAAGACCTGCGCGAACAGCTTGCGCGCCATGTCCACCGGCGTCTTCGGCACCTTGGCCATCTCGGCTTCGGCTTCGTCGTCGCTCAGGCCGCGCGCCGCCGGCGAATCGGGGAACAGCCGGAAGGCCTGGTTCAGGATGAACTCGCTGACGCCCGGCGCCACCGCCTGCGCCACCGCGCCGGCCAGACCCAGGCCGGTGGCCACGCGTTTGGGCTTGTCGATGACCGCGTTCATCACCAGCTCGGCCGCCTCGTCCGGCGACAGCGTCGGGAAGGCGTCGTACAGCTTGGTGGGCGCGATCATCGGCGTGCGCACCAGCGGCATGTTGATGGTGGTGAAGCGCACGTTGCTGTCGGCGAACTCCGGGGCAGCGCACCAGGCAAAGGCATCCAGCGCCGCCTTCGACGCCACGTAGGCCGAAAAGCGCGGCGGGCTGGCCAGCACGCCGATCGAGCTGATGTTGATGATGTGGCCGTTCTTGCGCTCCAGCATCACCGGTGCGAAGCCGAAGATCAGCTTCAGCGCGCCGAAGTAGTTGAGCTGCATCGTGCGCTCGAAGTCGTGGAAGCGGTCGAACGACGCCTTCACCGAGCGGCGGATGGAGCGGCCGGCGTTGTTGATCAGGATGTCCACATGCCGGTGTTCGGCCAGCACCGTGCGCACCAGGCGGTCGCAGTCGGCCATGTCGGAGATGTCGCAGGCGTAGGCATGGGCCTTGCCGCCTTCGCTGCGGATGCGTTCGACGGTGTCGTCCAGCTTGCTCGGCGTGCGCGCCGCCAGGATCACCGTGGCGCCCGCGGCGGCCAGCTTCAGCGCGCAGTCCTGGCCGATGCCGGAGGTGGCACCGGTGACCAGCACGTGCTTGTTGCGCACGCGCCGGCTCAGCAGGTTGGCGCGGTGCGAGCGCACGATGGCGCTGGTGACGGCGCCGGCCTTGCCCACCGGGCTGTGCTCGATGGCCTTGGCCACGGTCTTGACCACGTCCACCGGCGAAGGCACCGGCGGCAGCGCCACGGGCAGCGGCGTGCGGCGCGGGCGTGCGGCGGGCTTGCCGGAGGCCTTGGGGGCGGGCGCGGCCGACGGGGGCCGGGTGACGGCAGCGGCGGCCTTGCGCGGTGCGGCTTTCCGGGCAGCGGGCTTCTTGGTGGGCGCGGTCTTGGTGGCCATGAGTCACTCCAGCGTCAAAACGCGTGCGATGGGGCGCGCATTATCCGGGCCGCACCGGCGCGGCTATTTGGACAGCAGCGTGGCCGGCAGCCAGGTGGCCAGTCCCGGCACGGCCATCACCGCCACCAGCATCAACAGCCCGAACAGCACATAGGGCGTGACCGCGGCATAGATCTGCCGCGTGGTGATGGTTGGCGGGGCGACGCTGCGCATCGTGAACAGCAGCATGCCGAAGGGCGGCGTCAGCAGGCCGAGCTGCATGCAGATCAGGTACATCACGCCGAACCACAGCGGGTCGAAACCGAAGTGCTGCACCAGCGGCATGTAGAAGTNGGTGGCCAGTCCCGGCACGGCCATCACCGCCACCAGCATCAACAGCCCGAACAGCACATAGGGCGTGACCGCGGCATAGATCTGCCGCGTGGTGATGGTCGGCGGGGCGACGCTGCGCATCGTGAACAGCAGCATGCCAAAGGGCGGCGTCAGCAGGCCGAGTTGCATGCAGATCAGGTACATCACGCCGAACCACAGCGGGTCGAAGCCGAAGTGCTGCACCAGCGGCATGTAGAAGGGCAGCGTGATCAGCATCGTGCTCACCTGGTCGATGAAGCAGCCCAGCACCAGCAGGATCAGCATCATCACCAGCAGCACGCCCAACGGCGACAG
The DNA here is from genome assembly GCA_044225625.1 of Rubrivivax sp. Lineage (GTDB taxonomy): Bacteria > Pseudomonadota > Gammaproteobacteria > Burkholderiales > Burkholderiaceae_C > Rubrivivax. The sequence goes on along the minus strand of JBGAII010000015.1, from coordinate 44,364 downwards.
CCCCGAGCCCTGCACCAGCGTCACCAGCCCGTTGGTGCCGCCGGAGAAGCTGAGGATCTGCGAGAAGGTGGTCGCGCCGATGACGATGAACAGGATCATTCCCGAGATGGCCGCGGTGCCGCGCAGCGAATCGAGCAGCGCGCGCCACGTCAGCGAGCGGTAGGCCACGCACACCGCCACCGTGGCCAGCGCGCCCAGCGCCGCCGATTCGGTGGGTGTGGCCCAGCCGGCCGACATGGCGACGATGACGATGACGAAGATGGCGACCAGCGGCGTCACGTACAGCAGCAGCGGGCGCCAGCGCTCCCAGCCGACGACCGCCTGCTGCTCGAAGGTGGGCGCCAGCGCCGGGTTGAGCCAGCAGCGGATGACGATGTAGCCGACGAACAGCGCCGACAGCAGGATGCCCGGCACCACGCCGGCCACCAGCAGACCGGTGATGGAGATGCCGGCCAGGCTGCCCAGCAGCACGGTGATGGCCGACGGCGGAATCAGCATGTCGACGCCGCCGATGGCCATGATCGGGCCCATGGCCATGCTCTTGTCGTAGCCGCGCTTCAGCATCTGCGGCAGCAGCAGCCCGCCCAGCAGCGCGGTGGTCGCGATGGTCGAGCCGGAGATGGCCGAGAACACCGTGCCGGCGACGATGGCGATCACCGACAGCCGGCCCGGCACGCGCGATATCACGTTGTCGAAGGCGTCGATGGCCTTCATCGCCACGCCGGTGTGGAACAGGATCTCGCCCATCAGCACGAAGAAGGGGATGGGCGTCAGCGAAAAGTTGGTGACCGAGGCCACGCCGTTGCGCACCACCTGCATCAGCCCCGGCTCGCCGCCCAGGAACAGCAGCGCGCCGACCAGGTTGACGCCCAGGAAGGCAAAGGCCACCGGCAGGCCCAGGCCGAGCAGCACGGTCAGCGCGCCAAACAGCGCCACCAGCGTGACCCACCAGGTCATGATGCCGCCACCCTCGGCCCGAGCAGCAGCTGCCGCGCCGCTTCCAGCGCCAGCAGGCCGAAGCACAGCGGCGCCGGCACGTAGACCCACCATTCGGGGAAGGTGAAGGCCTTCATCACCACCGCGCCGGACTGGCGCAGGTCGGCGATGACCGCCACCGAAACCCAGGCCAGCACCGCGCTGATGGCCAGGCAGATCAGCGCGGCGGCGCGGTACAGCCGCCGCCAGGCCGCGGGCGACAGGCTCATCTGCAGCAGGTCCAGCCGCACGTGCTGTTCGCTCCACAGCAGCCACGGTGCGGCCAGCAGCGTGGCCAGCGCCAGGCCGTATTCGCTGGCCTCGGCAATGCCGCCGGGGCTGGGCAGGCGCAGGTTGCGCGCCAGCACGTCGTAGCCGACCAGCACGGTCATCAGGCCGATGACCAGCGCCGCGGCAATGCCGCAGCCCTGCATCAGGCGGCCCCAGGCGCCGGGCTTCATCGGCTTACTTCGGTGCCATCTGCTCGCGCAGCTTCGGCCCCTTGACCGGGCTGGCCTTGATGATCTGCTCCCAGCCGCCGTCGTAGGCCGCCTTGAGCAGGATCTTGGACTGCGCGTCGTCCAGCTTGATCACCTGGATGCCGGCGTCGGCCTGCTTCTTGGCATCGGCCGGTCCGTCGACCTTGCCCATCTCGACGTTCTGCGCCTCCAGCCATTCGGCCTGTTTCTGCAGGAAGGCCTTCTGCTGCGCATTGAGCTTGTTCCAGCTGTTCAGGTTGAAGACCACGCCCAGCTCGATGGCGTAGAAGCCGGGCTCGACGCGGTACTTGGTCTTCTCCTGCCAGCCCAGGTCGAAGATGCCGATCATCGGCCAGGCGTAGCCGTCGACCACGCCGCGCTCCAGCGCGGTGTAGACCTCGCCGGGCGCCATCTGCACGACGGTGGCGTTCTGCTTCTGCAGGAAGTCGCGATAGATCGGCGCGACGCGCAGCTTCAGTCCGCTGAGGTCGGCCTTGTCGATCTTCTTGTTGGTGTACAGGTAGTACTGCACGCCCTCGCCGGTGCGCGCGTAGTAGTACAGGCCCTTGTCGGCATAGCTCGCGTTGATCTGGTCGAAGATGCCGTTCTTGCGCATCTCGGCCTGCGTCAGGTTGGTGTAGTTCAGCGCCAGGCCGTCGGGCACCAGACCGGCCGTGAAGGACGAGGTGGTGTTGGCCATGTCGACCACGCCGTTGCGCAGCGCGTTGGGCTGCTCGAAGGTGGGGATCGCCTTCGGCCCGCCGATGTAGTTGATCTGGACGATGCCCTTGCCCTCGTCGTTGACCTTCTTGACGAACTTCTCGAAGCCGCGCGCGAAGTAGGTGCCTTCCTGGAAGGCGTTCACCGCCTTCAGTGTCACCTCCTGGGCCAGGGCGGTGCCGGCGGCCGTGAGCAGCGCGAGGCCGCAGGCGTGGGCGATCAGGGTGCGTCTTTGCATCGGGGTTCTCCGTGGGGGTGAGGTCATTCGGTGACGGGGGGCTTGAACTGACCGGCATGCCGCAGCATGCCCAGCGTGCGCTGCAGCACGTCCAGACGATAGGCAGCGACGTCGATGCCGCGGTAGTCGTAGAAGCCCTGGCCGCTCTTCAGGCCGTTGCGGCCTTCGGCCATCATCCGGTCGACGATGGCCGGCGCGGTGTAGCGCTCGGCGCTCAGCGTGCGGCTCAGGTAACGGCTGGCGTGGTACAGGATGTCGTTGCCGCCGAAGTCGATGAACTCGACCACGCCCATCGCCGCGAAGCGCAGGCCCAGGCCGTAGCGTGTGGCCTTGTCGATGTCCTCGGCCGTGGCCACGCCTTCTTCGACCATGCGCGCGGCCTCGTTCATGATCAGCGCCTGCAGCCGCGGCACGATGTAGCCCGGCGCCGGGCCGCATTCCACCGTCTGCTTGCCGATGCCTTGCAGCAGCGTGCTCAGCCGCCGGCGTACCGCGGCAGCGGTGGCTTCGTGCACGCTCAGTTCCACCAGCGGAATGATGTAGGCCGGGTTCAGCCAGTGGGCGTTGATCAGCCGCTCGGGCTGCGTGACCAGCGGCACCAGGTCGGTGACCAGGATGGTCGAGGTGGTGGAGGCGATGATCGCGTCCGCCGATGCCGCGGCGCACACGCGCGCCAGCGCCTCGCGTTTGGCGTCCAGCGTTTCGGGCACGCCTTCGAAGATGACCGTGGCCGCGGCCAGCGCAACATCGGCCTCGGCGTCGGGCACGAGCGTGATGCGAGCGGCAATGCGTTCCACCGCATCGGCTGGCACGGCGCCCAGTTGCGACAGCAACTGCAGGCTGCTGCGCACTTCGGCCAGCGCCTCGGCCGACAACTGGGCCCAGGCCTCGGGGCTGCGCGCTTTGAGGTCGATCAGATTCACGGGCATGCCGGCGTAGGCGAATGCAATGGCCATGCCACGGCCCATGCGGCCGGCGCCGACGCAGGCGATGCGTTCGGCCGTCGTCATGCCGCACCGTCGCGCAGCAGCGCGGTCAGTTGCGTGCGGCTGAGCATCGCCAGGCCGAGCGCCGGGAAGGTGCGCGGACCGTGGCGCAAATCGCGGCCGAGGATCGCGCCGGCCAGCGCCAGCAGGCCGTGCGCCACCGGCGCGTCGACGTTGGCATAACGTGCCACCGAGGCCAGGAAGGCCAGGCCCATCGCCGTGTCCTCGAGCATGTAGCGGTGCGTGTGCAGGTCGATGGTCTCGCGCCAGTCGCCGCTGTCGGTCAGCTTCTTGTGCGCGTCACCGTACATCCAGCGGTCGTTGTCGTAGTGGTCGGCCAGCGGAAAGTGCGGCGCGCCATAGCCCAGCGCCTCGCGCACGGCCATGCGTTCGGCGTCGAGCGCGGTGGTCACCGCGCGCACCGCCGGCTGCGTGCCTTCGTTGTGGATGTCCCAACGCTCGAAGTGCTGCAGCGGTGCCGCGTTCATCAGGATCAGCGGCGGGTGGATGATCGGCCCGGCGTTCATCAGCGCGCCCGACAGCGCATCGCCGCAGTCCTCGATCACGCCGGGGAAGGCCTTCGAGATGACCGCCAGCGCGTGTGCGCTGCGCGCTTGCGGGTAGACGCCGGTGGGCAGGTGGAGGGCGCGCATGGTGATGGCGACTTCGGCCGCGCCGTGCTTGCGCGTCAGCCAGGGCAGCGTGCCAGTCTCGGCATAGGTCACCTCGGCCGCGTTGCCGCTGGCGCGCACGATGCGGTCCATCGTGAAGCTGCCGAAGGTGCCCGGCGGCAGGTACACCACCTGGCCGTCCACCAGGTGCGGCGCCATCCGCGCGGGACGATATCGTCCTGTGCCACGGCGGCGACGGGATCAGCACCAGTTCGGCGCCGCGCAGCACCGCGCCGATGTCGCCGCTGGCCAGCGCGATGCGCACCGCGCGCGGACCCTTCTGGTCCTTCATGCGGATGCCGCCTTGCTGCACCGGCGCCAGCGCCGCGGCATCGCGGCATACAGCCGCACTTCGTGGCCGACATCGCGCAGATCGGCAGCGGCAGCATAGCAGCCGTGGCCGCCGCCGAGAACGGCAATCTTCATAGGTCAGGCTCCCGACGCTGGTGCCACCGCACGTACAACACCTGGCTGCGGTGACGAAACCGGCCTCCTCGGCACAGAAGAAGCGCACCGCATGCGCCACGTCGGCCGGCTGCCCCAGCCGCTTGACGGGGATGCTGGCGGCGATCTGCTCGACCTTGGGGTCGCCCACGGGGATGACGCCGTGGAACATGTCGGTCTGCACCGGCCCGGGCGACACGACGTTGACGGTGATGCCGAAGGGCGCCAGTTCCAGCGCCCAGGTGCGCGCCATGCCCAGCATGCCGGCCTTGGTGGCGGCATAGGCGGTGCGCGTGGCCAGGCCCAAGGCGCCGCGCGAGGACAGCAGCACGATGCGGCCGAAGCCGGCGGCCTTCATCGCCGGCGTGCAGGCCTGCGCCAGCAGGATCGCGGTGGACAGGTGGATGTCGACCAGCGTGTCCAGGTCGGCCAGCTTCACGTCCTGCAGCAGCGCGGGCAGGATGACGCCGGCGTTGTGGATCACCGTGTCGGGCGCGAAGCGGTGGGCCGCCTCGTCCGCGGCCTGAGCGGTGGCGAGTGCGGTCTGCCGGGTCGACCTCGATCGAATGAAGGCGCTCGTGCGTGAAGCTCGGCGCGCGCCGCGCCATCGACACCACGGCCCAGCCGGCATCGAGCAGCTGGCGACAGATGGCCTCGCCGATGCCGGCGCTGCCGCCAGTGACCCACGGCCAAGCGTTGTTTGGGAATGTTCATACGCTCACCAGGGCAAGAACGCGCAAGGGGCTGCTGCTGCCTTTTTCGATCTTCAGCGGTGGGCAGATCAGCAGGCTGCCGGTGGGCGGCAGGCGGTCCAGGTTGCACAGGCACTGCAGGCCGTAGCGGCCGGCGCCGTGCATGTAGTAGTGGCAGGGGTAGGGCGGCCGCAGGTGGTAGCCCTGGCCGGCGTCGGTGCCGATGGCCTCGCTGCCGAAGCCGAGCACGTCGCGCTGCGCGACCAGGAAGCGCGCGACCTCGGCATCGGGGCCGGGCGTGTGCTGGCCGGTCTCGTCGAAGTTCTGGTAGGCCTCGGGGTCGATGGCGTTTCGACCAGTCGGTGCGCATCAGCACCCAGCTACCGGCGAGGATGCGGCCATGCGTCTGCTCCCATGCGAGCACGGCATCGACGGTGAGCAGATGGTCGGGGTCGGCCGCGGCCGCCGAGCGATCGATGACCACACCGCCGGCGCGACGAGTGGCCCGGCGGGATGGTAATCCACCGAGTTGTTCGGCAGGTCGCGGCCCGAGATCCAGTGGATCGGCGCATCGAAGTGCGTGCCGGTGTGCTCGCCGCAGGAGAAGTTGTTCCCAGTACCAGCCGGGCCCGCGCTCGTCGTACTTCGACACCTCTTCGATGCGGAAGGGCCAGCACTGGCCGAACTCGGGCGGCAGCGCGATCTGCGGGAATTCCGGCGTCAGCGTCTGCGTCGAGTCGATGACCTGGATCACCCGCGCGCAGCGCCGACCAATGCGGTGAGGATTTCGGCGCCTTTCACAGCCCGCTCCCGGCCGCGAGTTCGCGTTCCAGCACCTTCGGGTTGTCGCGCCAGCGCGCCACCCATTCCTGAGCCACGTCGCCGGGGTACAGGTCCTCGACGCCGTCCGCAGGCCCTTGACGATGGCCGCGGCCAGCGCGGCCGGCGCCACCTTCGGCGGCGGCATCAGCTGGTTCCACTCGTCGTCGATCGGCCCGGGGAAGACGTTCAGCACGCGGATGCCGGCCGGCCGCATCTCGGCGCGCAGGCACTGCGCCAGCGAATAGGCCGCGGCCTTCGACGCCGAGAAGGTGCCGTGCGAAGGGAAGTTGCTGGCGCGAAGATCGACAGCAGGTTCACCCAGGTGATGGCGTTGTTCTGGCCATCGGCACCGCGGCCTTCAGCGCGGAGCCGAACTCCTGCGCCAGCCACAGCAGGCCGAAGTAGTTGATGTCCATCTCGGCGCGCGCCACGTCGGTGCCGCGCCGGCTGGCCACGCCCTGCGTGCGGTGCACCTCGGCGTTGTTGACGACGATGTCCACCTTGCCCGCGATAGCCCCCGCCAGCTCGCTGACCGAGCGACCGTTCGTCAGGTCCAGCGGCACCAACGTCACCTGCGGCAATGCGGCGATGGCCTCGAAGCCCAGCGGCTCTTCCACGGCTCGGCATGGCCGACCCAGATCAGGTCGGCGCCGGCCTTCACCAGCGCCTGCACCAACGCCTGGCCGACGGCGGACTTGCCGTCGGTGACCAGCACCTTGCGGAACCGGGGTCGCAGCCCATCTCGCGCAGCATCGGGTCGTCGGCCATGTGGGGGTCTCCTTGTCGGGAAAGGCGATCAGCACCGCCTGGCCGGCGCAGTCGAGAGCCGCGCCGACCTTCACGCGCGCCGGCGCATCGAGCACGTCGCCATGCAGGTGCAGCATCAGCGTGGCGCCGGCATCGAGCCGCACCAGGCCCAGCCGCCAGGGCAGGCGTTCGCGGAAGAACAGGTCGTTGCTGTGGGCCAGCGTGGTCTGGCTGAGCAGCTCGCCTTCGCCGCTTTGTTCGCGCCACTTCAGCGCGGGGGGACAGGCAGCGGTGGCAGGCTTCACGCGGCGGGTATTGCACGGCGCCGCAGTCGTCGCACTGCTGCAGTTCGAAGCGGCCTTCAGCGGCGGCGGCCGTCATGCCGAGCGCGACGCGTCCTCGTTGTCCTGGCGGCAGCGTCGGCAGCCGCGTGCGCAGCACCGGGTTCTTGCGCTTGGGGCGCATCAGGGGCATGGTCATTTGTGGTGCTCCTGTGCGCTGCGCGTGGGGAAGCCACTGCGGCAGCGCCGGCGGCACCCGCGTTCTCCGGCCCACATCGCGGGCGACCAGTTTCTGGGCGCGTGCCATCGCCTCATCAACGCCTGCCAAGCAGGCCACCAGCCAGCGTACCGCGAACGGGGCCTGCGCCCGCGGGTACCACCACCGCGCTGCAACGACCGCTCGCTGTGCGCTTGGCCGAACACATCGTGCGGTGGCAGGGCGTGGGGTGCGGGTCTGCGGGCGCAGGCCCCGTTCGCGGTACGCTGGCTCCGTCCCAGCCTGGTTGGTGAGGACGAGGTGACTTGCGCGAACAGAAGTCGTTGGCCCGCGATGTGGGCCGGAGAACGCGGACCCGCGCCGCGCGCCACGCTGAACATCACGCAAGCACCGCATCACGCCCGCCCCAGGATCAACCCACCGGTACAAAGGCAACGGTCGTAGGTGATCATGCCGAAGCCGCTGACCAGCCCCACCTTCGCATCGGGCACGGCCGCACCCAAGGGCCGATCGGTTAGCTGACGCACCGCCTCCACTAACCCCAGATAACCGCCAGAAGCCCCAGCCTGGCCCATCGACAGTTGCCCGCCGCTGGTGTTGGTGGGCATCGTGCCCTTGCAGTCCAGCGAGTTCGCACGAACGAACTCCGCGCCCTCGCCTTCACCGCACAGGCCGTGGCCTTCGAACTGCATCATCACGATCACCGGGTAGTCGTCGTAGAACTGCACGAAGTCCAGGTCCTGCGGCTTCACGCCGGCCATGCCGAAGAGCTCGTCGCGGTCCACCGACCAGCCGCCGCGTACCATGATCGGGTCGTCGCGCCAGGCGTTGTGGCGCTCGGTGGCGGCCAGCACGCGCGCAAAGGGCAGGCCCAGATCGCGGGCGCGTGCCTCGCTCATCACCAGCACGCCGTCGCCGCCGGCGCAGGGCATCACACAGTCGAACAGGTGGATCGGGTCGGCGATCACGCGCGCACCCATGTACTCGTCCAGCGTCAGCGGCTTCTTGAACATCGCGTGCGGGATGCCCAGCGCGTTCTGCCGCTGCGCCACGCAGATCTTGCCGAAGTCCTCGCGCCGCGCGCCGCGCGTGCGCATGGTGTGCGCGGTGATGAAGGCGAACATCGAGTTCGGCCCGCCCGAGCCATAGGGCCAGGTGGCGTCGCGCGCAAAGGCGCTGAAGCTGCCCAGCATCAGCCTGAAGGAATCGACATGGTTGGTGTCGCCACTGATGCAGGCCACGATGTCGGCATCGCCGGCCTGTACCGCGCGCGCGGCGCGGCGCACCGCCACCACGCCGCTGGCGCCGCCCATCGGCACATGGTCCAGCCAGCGCGGGCTCAGGCCCAGGTGCTGCGTCAGGCCCACCGCGGTGTCGGGCGACAACGAAAAACTGGACACGCACAAGCCGTCGATCTGGTCCTTGGCGATGCCCGATTCGGCCATGAGCGCGGCCAGCACGCGGCCCAGGAACCAGGGCGCGCCGCGCGTCGAATAGCGCTCGTACGGCACGGTCACGGGCACGGCGACCGCAATGCCTTCGTAGCCGCGCCGGGTCATGGTTGGCGTCGCTTCAACACACGCGTGTCCACGCAATGCGGCTGTCCGGGCAGCGACGCGGCCAACGCCTTCAACTGTGCACGCTGCACCTTCTGCGAAGGGGTCAGCGGCAGCGCATCGACGAAGGCCACGTAGCCCGGCGCCTTGTAGTAGGCGAGCTGCTGCAGCGCATGCTGCGTGATCTGCGCGGCCAGTGACTGCAGGTCTTCGTCGGGCAAGGGGTCGCGCCGCACGATGCAGGCCAGCACCTCGTCGCCGCGCACTTCGTCGGGTGCCGCGGCCACCGCCACCGCGGCCACGCGCGGGTGCTGGGCCAGCACGCTTTCCACCTCCACCGCGGAGATGTTCTCCCCGCTGCGGCGGATGACGTTCTTCTTGCGGTCGACGAAGTACAGATAGCCGTTCTCGTCGGCGCGCACCAGGTCGCCGGTGTGGAACCAGCCATCGGCCCAGGCCTCGGCCGTGGCCTCGGGGTCCTTCAGGTATTCGCTGAAGAAGCCGCGCTTCGGGTCGGGACCCGCGGCGCGCACCCACAGCTCGCCGGGCTGGCCGGTGGGCACGTCGCCGCCATCGTCGCCGACCAGGCGCCATTGCACGGCGGGTTCGGCGCGACCGAAACAGCTCATGCCCACCTGGCGCGGCTCGTGGTTGGCGATGACCACGGCGCCGGCGCCGGTTTCGGTCATCGCCCAGGCCTCCAGCAGCGGGAAGCCGAAGCGCTGTTCGAAGGCCGCTTGTTGCCGGCGGTCCACGCCGGCGCCGAAGCCGAAGCGCACCGCATGGTCGCGGTCGGTCGGCGACGGCGCGGCGCCCAGCAGCATCGCCGGCATCACGCCCAGGTAGTGCACGACTGTGGCGCGCGTGTCGCGCACCGTCTGCCACCAGCTGCCGGGGTGGAAGCGGTCCAGCTGCACCAGGCAGCCGCCGGTGATCACCATGGCCATCGCCGAATAGGCCATCGCGTTCATGTGCGTCAGCGGCAGCGGCGTGACCATGCGCTCCTGAGTCGGCGCCGGGCCGCTCCAAGCCGACTCCGCCCCCTCGGGGGGCGGCGTTTGCGAAGCAAGCGCCTGGGGGCTCTTGTTCGCGTCGCGCAGCGTGCACAGCCCGCCGATGGTGGCGTACCACTCTCCCGCCAGCAGGTAGTAGTCGTTGCCGAGCACACAGCCCTTGGGCCGGCCCGTGGTGCCCGAGGTGTAGAGCAGCGCACATTCGCTGGCGCGGGTGATCGGCTCGGTCGCCTTCGGTGCGGGCCGCGGCGCGGGCGGCACCGGGCCGCCGTGGTCCGGCGGCAGCAGCACCGGCACGGCGGCGGGATCGTTGTTGGAGGCGGCCGCCTCGCGCAGGCTGGCGATGCGCTCGGGCAGGCTGATGGCCAGGCACAGCTCGCTGTGCTCGAGCAGGTAGCGCAGCTCGGCACTGCGCAGCTCGGCATTGATCGGCACCACGCTGACGCCCAGCGCGTTCAGCGCGAACCAGTGCAGGAAGAAGGCCGGCCGGTTTTCCAGCAGCAGCCCGGCGCGGTGGCCGTGGCCGTAGCCGGCTGCGGCATAGCGGTCACGCAGAGCTTCGACCTGCGCCAGCACCTCACCATAACGCAGCGTGCCGGCAGCGATGCCGTAGGCCTGCGCCGTCACCGGCTCGACGCACAGGAAGTCGGCGTCGGGCTGCCGGCGCGCGCGTTCGGCAAAGGCCTGGAAGACGGTGTGCGCCACGTTCAGATGAACAGCTGGATCGACGGCAGCGCCGCGTCGCAGTTGAGCAGGTTCACGCGCTTCAGCGTGAAGCGCAGTTCGCCGCCCTCGACGCGGAAGTGGTGGAAAGCGGTGCCCACCAGCATCAGCATCTCGTCGCCGCGCGCTTCGCTGTAGTGGAACTGCGTGCGCGTGACGAAGTGGTTGGCGGCCGCGTCGATCGTCTCCACGCTGGGCATCTGCAGCAGGTGGTGGCTGCGGCTGGGCGGCTGCTGCGAGAAGGCGCGCGGGCTCTTCAGCCGCTCGATGCGCAGCTCGCGCAGCAGCTTGTCCTCGTACATGTGCGAGGTGTGGTCGATGCCGTCGGGCTGGTCGTGCTGCAACGGAATCCAATAGAACGCATCGTCGGTGAACAAGCAGTTCCAGGTGTCGTAGTCGTGCGCGTCGAGCAGGCGCGCCTCGTGCAGCACCCGCTCGATCAGCTGGGCCGCGGTGACGTCTTCGGGGGTCAGCATCGTGCGCTCCCTCACATGTCCAGCGTCATGTACTTGGCCCAGGCGCGGTACTGGTTGCGCATGGAGATCTCGCTCAGGCCATTGACCGTCAGGTCCTTCTGGCCCACCTCGGCCGGGTCGAAGTCGCGGTGCAGGCTGATCCAGTCGTTGCCGCTGGCGTGCAGGCCTTCCTGGATGCCGCGGTAGGCATGCAGGTCGTCATGGCCGACGACCGAGAAGGGCGAGTTGATCAGCCGGGTGTACATCGCCGTGCGCCGCAGCAGCTCCGGCGGCGCGCCCTTCAGGCGGAAGGTCCAGCTTTCGATCAGCGTCTTGTCCACCGCCAGCGGCTTGACGACGCGGATGGCCTGGATTGCGCCCTTGATCGTCAGGTTCGGGAAGTACACGGTGTTGTGCCGCGTCAGGCCCAGGATGTCGTGCGCGCGCTGCTCGCCATAGGCCTTGACCATGGCTTCCTCGTAGGCCGGCACGCCCGAGTACTTGCTGTGGATGCTGAACTTGGCGCCGCTGAAGCTGTGCCCGTTGTCGAACACGCGCACGCCCATGTCGTCGAAGAACTGGTAGTCCGACATGAAGGGCGCGAACTGCTCGATGGCCATCGGCTTGGGTGCGTCCTTGGGCTTGTCCATCCACATCTTCACGGCGGTGCCGGCCGAGGACTCGTGCGCCACCATCGGATGCATGGTGTCGTTCAGGTTCTCGACGAACATCTTCCAGTTGCAGTTGTGCAGGTAGCGCAGGCAGCCGCCGGCGATTTCCAGCTCGCCCTCGGGCGAACGGTCGGCCATGTTGTCGATGCTCGACAGCGAGTCGCCGAAGTACTCCTCGAAGCCGGGGCCGACGTCGTTGATCTTGGCGAACAGGAAGCCGCGGTACTCGCGCACGTGCGGCAGCACGACCAGGCCCTTGCCCGATTCGCACTCGCGCATCGCCGTGCCGTCGTAGCCCTCCTTCACCGGCGTGTTCAGCAGCGAGCCGTCGGTGCGGAAGGTCCAGGCGTGGTACGGGCAGCGGAAGAACTTGCCGGTGTGTCCGCAGGCCTGCGACACCAGCCGCGAGCCCTTGTGCGCGCAGCGGTTCATCAGCACCTTCACGCTGCCGTCGCCCTGGCGCACGACGATCAGCGGGCGGTTGCCGATCTCCACCGTCAGGTAGTCGCCGGGCTTGGGGATCTGGCTGCCGTGGCCGACGTAGTTCCAGGTGTTGGCGAAGAAGTGCTCCTGCTCCAGGCGGAAGATTTCTTCGCTGATGTACAGGTCGCGGTGCACCCGGTCCGGCTGCACCAGCGCCAGGATGCGGGCCTTCAGGTCCTCGGTCGGTCCGGCATATCGGTCCATGTTCCGCTCCTTCGTTTCTACAGTGCGGCGGCGGCCCAGGCGCCGTCCAGCGCCTTGCCGTGTTCGTCGGCCAGCGCGGCCGCGCGTAAGCGGGCCAGCGTGGCGGCGGCATCGGCGCGGCCGGCCAGCCTGGGTGCTGCCGCCATCACGCGCTCGAAATGGCGCACGCCGCGTTCGTGCGTGTCGCTGTAACCCTTGACCAGCCGCTGGCAGCGCACGATCTCCAGCGCCAGCGCGGGATCCGCGGGCACGGTGGCATGCACCGCCTGCAGCCAGGCTTCGATGCGCGCGTTCTCCTGCTCGTAGCGCAGGCTGCTACGGCGAAAGCGGCGCAGCCCGGCCAGCCCGTACAGCAGCAAGAAGCCTCCGAGCGAGCTGGTCTGCACGACGCGGCCCTGGGTGGTGAAGCGCTCGACGAGGCGTCGCGGCGCGCCGGAATTCATCAGCCAGCGGCCGCAGATCTCTTGAAGCCGCGGGTGCATGAACTCGTTGATCTGCAGCAGCTGGTCGGGCCCGAGCTTCACCTCGCCACGCACACGCTCGAAGCGCGCAGCGCGGGTCTTCAGGTCGGCGACGCGTACCGTGTCCTCGTAGCTCATCCACAGTGCCAGGTGGCGCGCGGCCTCCGCCGTCAGCGCATCGTGGCCGTGCGCGGCGAGGGCCTGCATGCGGTCGAGGTAGGTCTGCGCGTAGGCCGGGTCCTGGTAGTCGACCAGCCGGCGCAGGCCTTCGGCCAGCACGGCCTGGTGCGCCGGCGCGAACTGGGTGTGCAGGCGCTGCAGCAGCGCTTGCACCTGGGGGTTCGGGTGAGTGGCGGGGGCGGGCTTCGGCGCGGCGACGGCCGGTGCCGGGTCGGGCGCAGCGTCGCCGGCAGCGCGCGCCGCACCTTCGGCAAAGGCCGCCAGGCTGGCCTGGATGCCCACGCCGCCGCGGCGGATGGTGTCCTCGAAGGCCTGGCGGCCGAAGGGCAGCACGCCGCTGCCGCACAGCGCGCCGAAGAGCACGGCGCTGATGACGCTGCCGTGCCGCTCACTCAGTGCGGCCATGTCGAAGCGCACGAAGCGCCGTGCGGCGGCCGCGCAGGCGGCCTCGATCTGCGCCGCATCCGTACGGCCATCGCCCATCGCCGTCTTCTCGGCGATGGCATAGACGCGGTGGGTGGAGGCGATCAGCGTGGTGCGGTCAGGCGTCACCAGCCCGCGCTGCACCGCGCGGCCGGCTTCCATCAGCTCGGAGGCCAGCAGCACGTCCACGTCGCCGGGTGTGGGGATCAGCGCCAGCACCGGCTCGGCGCCCTCGCTTTCGGCCGCGGCGCGCGGGAAGAGTTCCAGGTAGTAGATGGTGGCGCCGGTGCGCTGTGCGACGCCGGCCACCGAGGTGGTCTGTGCGATGTACCCGGCCTGCTCGGCCAGGTCGACGATCCAGTCGGCGAGCACACCGCCGCCTTCGCCGCCCATGGCCAGCACGGCGATCTTGATCGGCTGCGGGCTCGTGTCCATGGCTTCAGAAGGCCACCGCCGCCAGCCGGCGCGCGCGGCGGCGCTGCAGCGCGCCGATGACGCCCTGGCGCAGCCCGGCCAGCAGGCGGTCCCAGCGCGTGGGGTTGCTGACCAGCCCGGCGCGGTAGAAGGACGGGCACAGCACCGCAGCGTGCGACACCTCGCCGCACATGCCGCAGCCCACGCAGCTGTCGAGCACGGTGGCCACCGGGTCGCTGCGCAGCGGGTCGGGGTTGGGCTTGATGCTCAACGAGGGACAGCCGCTGATGCGGATGCAGGAATGGTCGCCGGTGCAGGTGTCGCTGTCCACGCCGAAACGCTCGCGCACATGGCGGCGGCCGGCGGCAATGGCCTTCTTCACCAGCGGCTTCTCGCGCCGCTGGCGGTTGAGCATGCATTCGCTCTGCGCGACGATGACCTTCGGCCCGGACGCTGAAGTCGTCAGCGCCTCACGGATGGCGGCGCGCATGCCGGCCACGTCGTAGGTGCGGCGCATCGTCTTCACCCAGTCGACGCCGACGCCGCGCACCGCGCGCTCGATCGGGTGCCAGGTGCTGCGCGTGCGGTTGGCCGCGCGCGACGAGGGGATGTCCTGCCCGCCGGTGGCGGCGGTGTAGTTGTTGTCGATGACCAGCGTCAGGTTGTTGCTCTTGTTGAACACCGCGTTGGCGATGCCGCTGGTCAGCCCGTTGTGCCAGAAGCCGCCGTCGCCCATGATGCTGATGGCGCGCTTGCTCGATGGCGTGTTGAAGGCCGCCGCGCCGGCCGCGCCCAGGCCGTAGCCCATGGTGGTGTTGCCGATGTGGAAGGGCGGCAGGATCGAGAACAAATGGCAGCCGATGTCGGCGCTGACATGGTGCTCGCCCAGCTCGCGCTGCACCAGCTTCAGCGCGGCGAACACCGGCCGCTCCGGGCAGCCGGTGCACAGGCCCGGCGGGCGGGCGTGCACCGTCATCGGCTGGATCGGGATCACCTTGGGCGGCGACGGTGGCAGCCACGCGGGTTGATGCTCGGCGAAGAAGGCGCGCAGGCCCTTGTGCAGCACGTCGGGGCTGTACTCGCCGGCCATGGGGAAGGGGCCCTTGCCGACCAGCTTGGTCTGCAGGTCGTGGCTGCGCAGCACGCTGGCGATGCCCTGCTCGATGAAGTTGGGCTGGCCTTCCTCCACCAGCAGCACAGCGCGCTTGCCTGTACAGAAGCGCAGCAGCTCGTCGTCCACCAGCGGGTAGGCGACGTTCATCACGTACAGCGGCACGCGGCTGCGGCCATACACATCGGCCAGGCCCAGCCGCTCCAGCGCACGAAGGGTCGAGTTGTAGAGCCCCCCTTGTAGAACGATGCCGACGTCGGCGGCGTCTTCGGCAAAGAACTCGTTCAGCCCGCGTTCCTGGATGAAGCGTTGCGCCGCGGGCCAGCGCTGCTCGACCTTCTCGCGCTCGTGCAGGAAGCTGGCCGGCGGCAGCACGATGCGGTCGACATCGCGCTTGGGCGCGGCCAGCGCATCGTCGATGCCGAAGGCCGGGCGGCGGTTGTCCTTGGCGATGAAGCGGCCGTGCACATGGCAGGCGCGGATGCGCAGTTGCAGCATCACCGGCGTGTGCGTGGCCTCCGACAGCTCGAAGCCCTGCTCCACCGCGCGCACGATGCTCGGCAGGTGCGGCCGCGGGTCCAGCAGCCACATCTGCGACTTCATCGCGAAGGCGTGGCTGCGCTCCTGCATGATGCTGGAGCCGTCGCCGTAGTCCTCGCCGACGATGACCAGCGCGCCGCCGGTGACACCGCCCGAGGCCAGGTTGGCCAGCGCATCCGACGCGACGTTGGTGCCCACCGTGGACTTGAAGGTCACCGCGCCGCGCAGCGGGTAGTTGACGCTGGCCGCCAGCGTGGCGGCCGCCGTGGCCTCGCTGGCGCTGGTCTCGAAGCGCACGCCCATCTCGGCCAGGATGTCCTGCGCGTCGGCCAGCACGTCCATCAGGTGCGAGATCGGCGAGCCCTGGTAGCCGGCCACGTAAGCCACGCCCGACTGCAGCAGCGCCTTGGTGACGGCCAGGATGCCCTCGCCGGCGAAGGTCTCGCCCGCGCCCAGGCGCAGCTTCTTCACTTCCTCGGCGAATGAACGTTCGGCCATCGTGGATCAGGTGGGCTTCGCGGGTGCTTGTGCCGGGCGGGGTCACGGCATATAGTTGACATCTGAACATATGCAAATGCATTTGTAAAGCCCATGGCTACCCGCACGGAAAGGCTTCAGGATCCCGCGACCGGCCGAAGCTCGGCGGTCCGGGCCGCGGGGGCCGCCGCCGCGGTACCGGCGGCCGCCGAGGCGGCCTTCATCGACGGTTATCTGGCCTATCTGCTGGCGCGTGCCAGCCACCTGATCTCGGCCGAGTTCCACGGCGTCGTACGGCGCACGCGGCTGCCGGTGCTGCAGTGGCGAGTGCTGGCCACGCTGGCCGACGGGCAGGTGTCCAGCATCGGCGAAGTGGCCGACATCGTGCTGGTGCCGCAGTCGACGCTGACGCGCGTGGCTGCGCGCATGGCGCAGGCCGGTCTGCTGCTGCGGGCCGACGATACGCAGGACCGCCGCATCACCCGTGTGCGCCTCAGCGCCCAGGGGATGAAGCTCGCGGCCCGGCTGGTGACGCAGGCGCGTGCGCACGAGGCGGTGGTGGTCGATGCGCTGGGTGCGGCCGACGCGCAGCAGCTGAAGCGCATCCTGCTGCGGCTGATCCAGCAGCACGCGACGCCTGGCGGCGCCGCCGATTGACCCCCCGGAAGGGGGAGCCCGAAGGCAGGCCCCCGCGGACCCGCCGTGCGGGCGATTGGCCGGGACACGCCGGCGCAGGACGATGGCGCCATGTCAGACCTGCCTGCGAGGAGTGCCCGATGAACCTGCCCCGATGCCTGCGTTGGTGGTGTGCGGCCGCGCCCGTTCGTGCACATCGACGTGCCGCGCCCGACTGGGTCACTGCCGGCAGTGATGCCGATGAACAAGCGCAGGACGATGCGCTGCTGCTGGGTTGCGGCTGGTTCGATTCCAGCCACGAACTGCACGCCGGGCTGCAGGTGACGGAGCACCTGACGCCGGAGCGTGTGGCCAACGAGGTGCCGTTGGGCTGGTGGCTGGATTGGCAGTCGGGCGCGCCGGCGGCGGCGTCACTGCCAGCGCAGCGTGGCGCGTGCTGACAGCTGCGTCCCCTGCCGGCGCTTCAGCTCGCGCTGGTAGTCGCGGTGCATTGCAGTCCGGCTGTAGGGCGTGGCCCGGTCCGAGACAGCCAACGACAGGCGCACGACCCAGCCGTGGGTCAGCGAGGGCGGCGCGCCCAGCGGCAGGCTCAGCATCCACAGCACCAGGCCGGCCGCGAGCCAGGCCGGCGCACGCATGTCGGGCAGGTGACGGGCGTTCAGCGGCAAGGCGCTGGCGAGACTGCCCAGGACGAATCCGGTCAGGGCTTCGAACGAAGAGTGTGCGCCAACTTTGATGCGCGAGTAGGCGATCAGAGCAGCCAGTGCATAACCGGCCACGATCGCGCCGCGCCGCCAGCGCGGCGTGGCGCCGCCGGCCAGCAGGCCGGCGAGCACCGGAATCACGGCCGCAGCGAACATCGCATGGCCGGAGATGCCGGTGTAGTCCAGCGGCGCATAGCCGACCTCGAAACCGAAGAAGGCCACCTTGGTGACCGTGGTCAGCACGGCTGCAGCCGCCGTTCCGGCCAGCCACCACAGCGCGACTGGCAGCGCCCGGGCGGCCAGCACCAGCCACAGCAGGGCCGCCAGCATGGCCGGCAGCAGGATCTGTGCTTCGCCCAGACGCGTGACCAGCGCCCAGGCGAGACGTGCGGCATCGGAGTAGGGGGCGCCGGTGTGCGCCAGCGCGCTGCTGACGAGGAACATGCGCCGATGCTAAGCGGCAGGCCGTGGCTTTGCTGCAGCGCGGGATGAATGCCGGCGGGCTGCAGTGCAGTTCGCCACGCCGTCGGGCTTAAGCTTCCTGCCGTACGGCGGGGTGTCTCGCCGCGTAAGGACGAATCGATGAAAGCCCTGTGGAACGGCAAGCTGATCGCCGAAAGCGACGACACGGTGGTGGTGGAAGGCAACCACTACTTCCCCGAAGGCAGCTTGAAGCGCGAATACATCACCTTCAGCAACCACCGCAGCAGCTGCCCCTGGAAGGGGCAGGCGCACTACTACAGCCTGCTGGTCGATGGTGAGATGAATCCGGACGCGGTCTGGTACTACCCCGAGCCGAGCGAGGCCGCGGCCCAGATCAAGGGCCGCGTGGCCTTCTGGAAGGGGGTGCAGGTCGTCGATTGAGCGCGCCGCGCCGCCGGCTCAGGCGAGCCGGCCGGCGCGGAAGTCCTCGACGGCCTGGAAGATCTCCTCGTTGCGGTTCATCACGAAGGGACCGTACTGCGCGATCGGCTCGTTCAGCGGCTGACCGGCGATCAGGATCGCCTTCGCGCCCTCCGGACCGGCCTGCAGGCGCACGCCGTCGCTGCCCGGCGTGTTGGCGAAGATCGCCATGCGCTGGCGCGGCACGCTCTGGCCGTCGACCACCAGGCTGCCCCGATAGACGTAGACGAAGGCGTTGTGCGCCACCGGCAACGGCTGCTCGAAGCGGGCGCCCGCGGGCAGCTCCAGATCCAGGTACAGCGGCTGCGTGGCTTCGCGCTGCATCGCGCCGGCCACGCCGTGGCTGCTGCCGGCGATGATGCCGACCTTCACCCCCTCGGCGGTCGTCAGGCGCGGGATTTCCGCGGCCGGGATGTCGCGGTACCACGGCGCACACATCTTGTCCCTGGCCGGCAGGTTCAGCCACAGCTGGAAGCCTTCCATGCGGCCGGCTTCCTGCTCCGGCATCTCGCTGTGGATGACGCCGCGGCCGGCGGTCATCCACTGCACGCCGCCGCTGGACAGAACGCCTTCGTGGCCTGCCGAGTCGCGATGGCGCATGCGGCCATCGAGCATGTAGGTCACGGTCTCGAAGCCGCGGTGCGGATGGTCGGGAAAGCCGCCGATGTAGTCGCCCGGGTTGTCGGTGCCGAAGGCGTCGAGCATCAGGAACGGGTCGAGCCGGCGCTGCAGGTTCTGCGTCAGCACGCGCGTGAGCTTCACGCCCGCGCCGTCGCTGGTGGCTTGCCCGGCCACCAGGCGCTCGAGGCTGCGCGGCCGGGTCAGGTGGATAGGAGCAGAGGTGTGGTTCATGGCCGTCATCGTGGCACGCCGCGCGTCGCCACGGGTGCAGCCGCCCTGAACATGTCGTTGCGGCCGGTTGAAGTGCGGCTACGCTCGGCGGCATGAGCAACGGGCTGACCGGCATGCACACCCGCCGCCTGCGCCAGGTCTGGCGCTCGGCCGGCTGGCCCTGCCAGGACATGGTCGAGGTCGAACTGCTGGCCGCGGGCCTGCTGGAGCGCCTGCGCGATGCGCAAGGCCGCGAATGCCTGCGTGTCACCGACGCCGGCATCGCGGTGCTGGCGCAGTCGCTGCAGAAGAACCGGGCCGCGCGCGATGCCCACGAGCAGCTGGTGGCGCGCGTGGCGCTGGCGATGCAGCGTGCCGGCCGCATCGTCTGGCGAGGCCTGAGCCTGCGCGCACGCGTGGGCGACGCGCCCTGGGCGATGGCCATGCCCGATGTCTATTCGATCCGCAACACCTCGGTGGAGGCCTATGTCGAGCCGATCGTGCACGAGGTCAAGGTGACGCGCGCCGACCTGCTGTCGGACCTGCGGCAGCTTGCCAAGCGCGGCGCCTACCTGCAGCTGAGCAGCGAATGCTGGTACGTGATCCGCGCCGGCATCGCCGAGCCGCAGGAGATTCCGCCCGAATGCGGCGTGATGCTGGCCCGCGTCGAGGGGCTGGAGGTGGCTCGCGCCGCGCCGAAGCGCCCGATGCGCATGAGCTTCGGCCTGTGGATGGCGCTGGCCCGGGCCCGGCCGGTGGACAATGAGGACGGCGACGATGCGCAGCGCTGGCTGGGCGATCCGCAGGCCGACGTGCCGGGCGCCGCTGGCGACTGACATGCTCACCCCCACTTCCAGCCAGCCGGCCACGGCCGACCTGACGCACCGCCATGCCCGCGAGCGCAAGGCACTGTGGGTGGCGCTGGTGCTGATCCTCGTCTGGGGCAGCAACTTCAGCGTGCAGAAGATGGTCTTCAGCGCCATGTCCCCGAGCGGCTTTCTGCTGGCGCGCTACCTGCTGATGCCGGTGGCTGCGGCACTGCTGCTGTGCGGGCGCTATGGGTTGCACTGGCCGCGGGTGTCGCGGCAGGACCTGCGGGACCTGTTGAAGCTGGGCATCGTCGGTCACCTGCTGCACGTGGGGCTGGTGACCTACGGCATCCACTGGTCGACGGCCTTCTCCAGCTCGCTGATCCTGGGTTGCGGCCCGCTGTTCACGCTGCTGATCCTGCGCGCCACCGGCGTCGAACGGCTGACGCGCGGCCAGGTGGCCGGCGTGGCGGTGGCCCTGGCCGGGGTCCTGCTGTTCCTGTCCGACAAGCTGCTCGGCGCGCAGTGGTCGGCCTCGGCCGGCGACGCGGTGCTGCTGGTGGCGGCCTTCTTCTTTTCGTACTACACGGTCAGTGCCAAGCCGCTGATCGAGCGCCACGGGGGTGTGGTGGTCATGACCTATGCGGTGCTGCTGGGCAGCGCGCCGGTGGTGCTGATCAGCCTGCCGGCAGGGCTGCAGGTCGACTGGCGTGGGCTCGGCCCGGCGGTCTGGGCCGGCATGCTGTATGCGGTGCTGATCTCGGCTTTCCTCGGCTGGATGGTCTGGGGCTGGGTCAATGCGGTGCGGGGTGTCGCGCGCAGCGCACCGCTCATGTACCTGATGCCGCCGGTGGCCGGCCTGGTGGCCTGGGCGCTGACGGGCGAGAGCTACACCGGCATCAAGCTGGTCGGCGCCGCGCTGGCGCTGGCCGGCGTGGCGCTGGCACAGTTCGCCGGCACACCGCGCGACCCGGTGCGAGAGGGCGTCGCGCCCGTCGATTGAGCGCGCCAGCCGACATGGGCCAGCGGCAACACTTCGTCACGGTTGACGCGTAGCATTGCCGACCTGCCGCCGGCGGGGCGCCGTGCCGGCCATGGAGGCAGGCCGCCCGACGCCGATGGGCGGGCCGGCTGCGGACCTTCGGATTTGCCCACCATGCATGGCGAACCGATTCACCAGGGAGCGAATGGCTGACTTTCGCGCGCTGCTGCTGACCGACGTGGTGGACAGCACCAAGCTGTCCGAGGCGATCGGTGACCACGCCATGGCGGAGGTCTGGGCTGCGCACGACCGTGTGGCGCGGGACCTGCTGCCGCAGTGGCGCGGGCGGGAGATCGACAAGACCGACGGCATGCTGCTGATGTTCGACACGGCAGCCGACGCGGTGTACTACGCGCTGCACTACCACCATGCGCTGGCCGACCTGCATGTGCCGCTGAAGGCACGGGCCGGGTTGCACGTCGGCCCGGTGATCCTGCGCGAGAACAGCCCCGAGGACGTGGCGCGCGGCGCCAAGCCGCTGGAGGTGGACGGCCTGGCCAAGCCCACCGCGGCGCGTGTGATGTCGCTGGCCCGCGGCGGCCAGACCCTGTTGACGCCCGAGGCGCGGGAAGACCTGGGCAAGACCGTGCTGAAGACCCAGTCGCACGGGCATTGGCAGATCAAGGGCGTGGCCGACCCGCTCGAACTCTTCGAGGTGGGTTTTCCTGAAGACCGCTTCGTCGCGCCCAGCGACAGTGAGAAGGTCTTCCGCGTCGTCAAGACCGGCGACTGGTGGATGCCGGTCAAGGACATCCCGAACAACCTGCCGCATCAGGGCACGAGCTTCGTCGGCCGCGAGCGCGAGATCGACGAAGTCAAGGCCATGCTGGGCCAGGCGCGGCTGGTCACGCTGCTGGGCATGGGCGGCCTGGGCAAGACGCGGCTGTCGTTGCAGGTGGCGGCCGAACAGCTGGCGCTGTATCCGGACGGCGTGTGGTTCCTGGACCTGTCGCCACTGACCGACGGTGCACTCGTGGCCGCCGAAGCGGCGCGCGTACTGGACGTGGCCGAAGAGCCCGGCCGGCCGATGCTGGCCACGCTGAGCGCGCACCTGAAGACCAAGCGGGCGCTGCTGATCCTGGACAACTGCGAGCACCTGATCAAGCCGTCGGCCGACCTGGCACACGCCATCGTCAAGAACGCGCCGAACGTGCGCATGATCTCGTCCAGCCGCGAGCCGCTGCACGTGCCGGGGGAGAAGACCTACCCGATCCTGCCGCTGCCGGTGCCGGACCGGCTGGCCAGCCTGGAGGTGCTGCGCGCCACGCCCTCGGTGCAGCTGTTCGTCGAACGCGCCCAGGCGCACAAGCCGGCGTTCGAGCTGAACGAGCGCGAGGCACCCGCCGTCGCGGAACTGGTGGCTCGGCTGGAGGGCATTCCGCTGGCGCTGGAACTGGCGGCCGCGCGGGTGCGCGCGATGAGCGTGGCCGACATCAACAAGCGGCTGACCGACCGCTACAAGATCCTGACCGGTGGCAGCCGGGTGTTGCAGGAGCGGCAGCAGACGCTGCGTGCGCTGGTGGACTGGAGCTATGAACTGCTGCAGGACAACGAGAAGTTGCTGCTGCGTCGGCTGGCAGTGTTCGTCGGCGGCTTCGATCTGGAAGCCGGCGAGAAGGTCTGCGGTACGGAGCCGATCGAAGACTTCGAGGTGCTGGACCTGCTGGGCTCGCTGGTCGACAAGTCGCTGGTCATGGCCGAGGAACGCGACGACGGCACACGCTACCGGATGCTGGAGACCATCCGCGACTACGCGGCCGACAAGCTGAAGGGCGACGGTGACGAGGCTGCGGCGGTGGCGGTGCGCCACAACGAGTATTACTTCCAGCTGGCCGTAGAGGCCCGTGACGGCATCGACGGCCCGGAGCAGGCGCGCTGGCTGAAGCGGCTGGAGACCGAGCTCGACAATCTTCGCGCGGCCATGAGCCTGGCTCTGGATGGTGGGGTGGACCCCATCATTTCGGTGAAGCTGGCGGTGCAGCTGCAGGGGTTCTGGATCCTGCGCGGCTACATCACCGAAGGTCGCCGGCTGGTGAAGGCGTCGCTCGAGCTGCCGGCGGTGCAGGAGTTCGCACTGGCCAGAGCCAACGCGTTGTACGTGGGCGCGGCGCTGGCGGTCAACCAGAGCGATCATGCAGAGGCGCTGCAGATGCTCGAGACCAGCCTGGCACTCCATCGTGAACTCGGGGATCCGGAGAACATCGCCGTCACCTTGTCCACGCTGTCGACGGCGCGACTGGCGACCGGTGACACCGCCGGCGCACGGGCCGACGAGGTCGAGGCGATCGAGATATTCCGCCAGCAGGGACAGCGGCTCAATGAGGTGATCGCGCTGTGCAACCTGGGTCAGATTGCCCTGCACGAAAACGATCTGGCGCAGGCGAAGGCCGATCTGGCGCGCGGCCTGGAACTCGTCGCCGAGATCGAAAGCCCGGAGATCGAGGGCGAGCTGGAGCTTCTGCTCGGTGAGGTCGAGCTCGACGCCGGCGCGCCTGCGGAGGCGATGCAGCACTTCCTGCGCTCGCTCGAGGTCTGCCGCGAAGGGGCGGACAAGCGCGGCGAAGCAACGGCCCTTTGGCGGCTGGGCGAAGTCGATCTGGCCGCGGACAGGTATGCGGCGGCACGGCCACGACTCGTCGAGGCACTGCGGGCATTCCAGAGCACCGAGATGTGGAAGGAGCTGATTGGCTGCCTCGAGGCGTTTGCCGGGCTTGCCCGCCTTGCGGGCCGGAGCGAAGAAGCGGTCCGCATCGCGGCCGTGGCGACATTGACACGACAGCGAATGAGCTTGCTGCGCCGGCCTGCCGCCGACGAGCGCTGGAAGGCGCAGATCGACGCACTGCGGGCACCATTGGGCGACGAGAGCTTCGTGGCGGCATGGAACGAAGCCTGGGACCAATGGGAGATCGATGACGCGATCCGAGCTTCGCTGACTCTGCCGGAAGCGCTTCAGGCGTCACCACCGCCATGAAAAACGGCGCCCGCAGGCGCCGTCATCGGAAGCGCACCCCTGAAGGGTGCCTTGGGATCAGGCCTTGGGCTGGCGGCGCCGAGCCATGAAGCCCAGCACGCCCAGGGCGCCCAGCGCCATCAGGTAGGCGGAAGGCTCGGGCACGACGGTGATCGACAGCCGCGCTCCGGCGGCGCCGTCTTCACCACCCGACGAGATGCCGCACTTGTTGCCGAAAAACCGGTTCTCGCCTGTCTGGTAGCAGCCCAGATAGGCGATCGCGTTGGGCAGCTTGACGTACGGGAAATTGAACGGGTCGAAGGTCGCGGCACCCGGATCGTTCTTGAACCAGTACAGCTGCGCATGGTCGCCGACGAAGATCAGGCTGAAGTACGCATTGCTGCCGTTGTACAGCGTCTCGCTGATGGAGCTTTGCAGCGGCGCGAACGGGCTCGAATACACCGAGGACCAGGTATTCGGGTTGGTGGTGGTCCGCTCGACGAAGGCGACCTGCGCGCTGCTGGGCGTGAAGTTGAGCGTCTCAAGAGCGACGCTCGGGTTCGCCACATTGGCGAACGATACGCTGGCACTGACGAACTTGAAGCTGCCGCCGCAGTCGGAGAAGTTCAACACCGAGCCGACCGCGCTGCAGCCGCCGTCGTCGATGACCGCCTCGCCGAACCATTCCAGATCGGGGAAGGGCTGGCCATAGGGCGGCGTGAAGCGCAGCCGGGCGGTGGCGGCTTCGGCGCTCGGCGCGACGGCAAGCGCACCCAATCCGGCGACGAGGCCGGTCAGCAGAAACTTCGAGGCCAGACTGCGGATCATGGAGAACTCCGGTTCGTTCGTTGCGAGTTGCGTTGCTGACATGACAACGCGACTCTGGTAGCTAGGCAGCCGGATTATTGGTCGTTGTGCGCCGCACAAACATCCCGCGTTCGCGGGGCGAATCGGCAGATCTTCCTGGCGCCACATGTAACGCTCGCCGTCACTGTCCACCCGCAGGCGGTCATGTTGGGTGCGGGCCGGGAGTGAGTAGCATCCGGCCATGCTGCTCGGTGACAAGTTTCTGTGTTGCTGTTTCCTGCCGCTGCGCACGGCGGCGTTGCGCTGGGCGCTGGGCGCTTTTGCTCTGCTGGCCATCGGGGGCGGGAGCATGGCCGCCGGTGCGGAAACGAGCCAAGATACCCGGAGCGCCGCCGCCCCCGCCTGGGCCCACGCCTACGCGGCCTTCGGCCAGCCGAAGTACCCAGCCGGTTTCGCGCACTTCGACTACGTCAACCCCGACGCGCCCAAGGGCGGCACGATCAACCTGCGCAACCCGGATCGGCGCTCGAGTTTCGACAAGTTCAATCCGTTCACCGTCAGGGGCAACGCGCCGGCGGGCATGAGCATCTTCATGTTCGAGTCGCTGACGGTGCTGGGCAGCGACGAACTGCAGACGATGTACGGCCTGCTGGCCGAGGCCATCGCCGTGGCGCCGGACAAGTCCTCGATCAGCTTCCGCTTGAATCCGAAGGCACGCTTCACCAACGGCGACCCGGTGACCGCGGCCGACGTGAAGTACAGCTTCGAGTCGATGTCGGGCAAGTACGCGGCGCCCAGCCTGCGCGCAACGCTGGCCGGCGTGGAGCGGGTCGTGGTGCTCGACGAGCGCAGCGTGCGCTTCGACCTGCGTGAACGCACGAACGACATGTTGTTCACCGTCGGCGGCTTGGCCGTGTTTTCTCGCAAGTGGGCACTGACACCTGAAGGTCAACCCAAACGCTTCGACGAGATCGTCAGCGAATATCCGATCACCAGCGGGCCCTACACCATCGCCAAGGCCGACTCCGGCCGCCGGCTGGAGTTCAAGCGCGATCCGAACTACTGGGCGCGCGACGAAGGCGTGCGCCGCGGCATGTTCAACTGGGACCGCGTGGTCTACCGCTACTACGCCGACCAGGCCGTCGCGCGCGAAGCCTTCAAGGCCGGCGAGTTCGACATCTTCAAGGAATACAGCGGCCGCGCCTGGGCTCGCCAGCACAAGGGCGTCAAGTGGGACGACGGGCGCATCCGCAAGGACCTGTTCGAGACCTCGGTAGGTCAGGGCCTGCAGGCGTACATGATGAACATGCGCCGGCCGTTGTTCCAGGACATCCGCGTGCGCGAGGCGCTGGGCTACACCTACGACTTCGACACCAGCAACCGGCTGGGTCTCTTCAAGCGCGCCAACAGTCAGTTCAACAACTCCGAGTTCGCCGCGCAGGGCCTGCCGACGCCGGGTGAGCTGAAGTTGCTGGAGCCTTTCCGCGCCGAACTGCCGCCGGCGGTCTTCGGCCCGGCGTACGTGGCGCCGGGCACCGGGCGCGACCCGAAGCGGCTGCGTCAGAACCTGCTGAAGGCGCGTGACCTGCTCGCGCAGGCCGGCTGGAAGCTGGCACCCGACGGCAAGCTGCGCAATGCCAAGGGCGAGGCCTTCGAGTTCGAGTTCCTGAACCCGGGCGAGGGCGGCGGGCGCATGGCCGATTGGCAGGCCAACCTGGAAAAACTCGGCATCACGATGAAGGAGCGCAATGTCGACTTTGCGCTGTACCGCCGTCGGCTCGAGGAATACGACTTCGACATGATCGCCATCGCCGGCGGCGACTTCACGCTGCCTGATGCCACCGGGCTGCAGAGCGCCTTCGGCTCGAAATCGGCCGACGAAAAGGGCAACAACAACTTCCGCGGCGTCAAGAGCCGGGCCGCCGACCATTTGATCAAGCTGATGTCGGAGGCGCAGACGCTGGACGAACTGCGCGACGCGGCGCGTGCGCTGGACCGCGTCATCATGTGGAGCCACTGGCAGGTGCCGGACCTGTATGCCTCGGACGAGAAGTCGTCCTACTGGAACAGGTTCGGCATGCCGGCCCAGCGGCCGCGCTACTTCACCATCGACACGGGCTCCGGCTTCGCCGCCTGGCCGCTGGAGACCTGGTGGATCAAGGACCCGGCCAAGCGCTGACCAAGAACAAGAGCACGAGGCTGACGACGCATGCTGTTCTACATCCTGAAGCGCATCGCCCTGATGGTGCCCACGCTGCTGGGCGCGCTGACCATCACCTTCGTCGTCATCCAGTTCGTGCCCGGCGGGCCCATCGAGCAGATCATGGCCGAGGCCCGCGCCAGCCAGAAGGGCGGAGAAGGCGGGCTGTACAAGGCCGGCCGCGACAGCGACGCCAAGCAGATCGCCGAACTGAAGAAGCTCTACGGCTTCGACAAACCCGCGCACGAGCGCTACTTCGAGATGCTGGGCAACTTCCTGCGCTTCGACCTCGGCCGCAGCTTCCTGCACAACAAGGACGTGTGGACGCTGATCAAGGAGAAGCTGCCGGTGTCCATCAGCCTGGGGCTGTGGACCTTCGTCATCAGCTACCTGATCTCGGTGCCGCTGGGCGTGGCGAAGGCAGTGCGCGAAGGCTCGCGCTTCGACGTCTTCACCTCGCTGATCGTGCTGATCGGCTATGCGATCCCCGGCTTCGTGCTCGGCATCTTCCTGATCGTGCTGTTTGCCGGCGGCAGCTTCTTCGAGTGGTTTCCGCTGCGCGGGCTGACCAGCGACAACTGGGAAGACTTGAGCTGGCCGGCGCGCATCCTCGACTACTTCTGGCACCTGACGCTGCCGTTGATCTGCCTGGTGATCAGCAGCTTCGCGGTGACCACGATGCTGACCAAGAACACCTTCGTCGAGGAGATGCGCAAGCAGTACGTGCTGGTGGCGCGTGCCAAGGGCCTGTCGCAGCAGAGCGTGCTCTACAAGCACATCTTCCGCAACGCAATGATCCCGCTGGTCACCGGCTTTCCGGCAGCCTTCGTCGGTGCCTTCTTCGCCGGCTCGGTGCTGATCGAGACGCTGTTCTCGCTGGACGGGCTGGGCCTGCTGTCCTACGAATCGGTGGTGCGCCGCGACTATCCGGTGGTGCTGGGCTCGTTGTACCTGTTCACGCTGATCGGTCTGGTGGTCAAGCTGGTGTCCGACCTGCTGTACGTGGCGGTGGACCCGCGCGTGCAGTTCGGCGCCGTGGGCAAGTGAGGGCTTCGACATGAGCGCCGTGCTGCCTTCCATCCCCGCCGCGGCGCCGCCGGCCGCCAGGCCGATGTCGCCGAACCAGCGCGCCTGGGCGCGCTTCAAGCGCAACCGCGTTGGCTATGTCTCGCTGTGGTGCTTCGTGGTCTTCCTGGTGCTGGCCACCTTCGCGGAACTGGTCAGCAACGACCGGCCTCTGGTGGCGCGCTACGACGGGCAGCTGTATTTCCCGATGTTCAAGAACCATCCGGAGACCACCTTCGGCGGGGACTTCGAGACGCCCACCGACTGGTCGGACCCGCTGATCGCCGATCAGTTCGCCAAGCCGGGCAACTGGGCCTTCTTCACGATCAACCGCTACAGCGCCAACACCACCAATCCCTTCGAGGCCGTGGCCAGCCCGGCGCCGCCGAGCCGGCTGCACTGGCTGGGCACCGACAGCCTGGGCCAGGACATGGTGGCGCGGCTGCTCTACGGCTTCCGCGTCAGCATCTGGTTCGCCTTCGCGCTGACGCTGGTGGGCACGGTACTGGGCATCGCCGCCGGGGCCTTGCAGGGCTACTTCGGCGGCCGGGTCGACCTGGTACTGCAGCGGCTGATCGAGATCTGGGGCGCGGTGCCGGAGCTGTACCTGCTGATCATCTTCGCGTCGATCTTCGAGCCCTCGCTGCTGCTGCTGCTGGTGCTGCTGTCGCTTTGGGGTTGGATGGGCCTGAGCGATTACGTGCGCGCCGAATTCCTGCGCAACCGCAGTCTCGAATTCGTCAAGGCCGCGCGTGCGCTGGGCCTGAGCAATGGCCAGATCATCTGGCGGCACGTGCTGCCCAATTCGATGACACCGGTGATCACCTTCCTGCCCTTCCGCATGAGTGGCGCCATCGTCGCGCTGACCTCGCTGGACTTCCTGGGCCTGGGCGTGCCGCCGACCGTGCCGTCGCTGGGCGACCTGCTGCGCCAGGGCAAGAACAACCTCGATGCGTGGTGGATCATCTTCCCCACCTTCGTGCTGCTGGTGCTGACGATGCTGGCGCTGACCTTCATCGGCGACGCGCTGCGCGACGCCTTCGACACGAGAAAGTCATGAGCGCGCTGCTGGACATCGAGCGGTTGAGCGTGCGCTTCGGCAGCTCAACGGTGGTCGACGACGTGTCCTTCTCGATCGCTGCCGGCGAGAAGTTCGCGCTGGTCGGCGAGTCGGGATCGGGCAAGTCGATCACCGCGCTGTCGGTGCTGCGGCTGGTGGATGCGGCCACCACCACCGGCTCCATTCGCTTCGACGGCGACGAGCTCACTGCCAAGAGCGAGCGCGAGATGCGCGGCATCCGCGGCGCGCGCATCGGCATGATCTTCCAGGAGCCGATGACGGCGCTGAACCCGCTGTACACGGTGGGCAACCAGATCGTCGAGGTGCTGGCGCTGCACGAGGCGCTGCGTCCCAACGCGGCCCGCGCCCGCGCCATCGAACTGCTGACGCGCACCGGCATCCCCGACCCCGAGGCCAAGGTCGATGCCTATCCGCACCAGCTGTCCGGCGGGCAACGCCAGCGCGCGATGATCGCGATGGCGCTGGCCTGCAAGCCGCAACTGCTGATCTGCGACGAGCCCACCACCGCGCTGGACGTCACCATCCAGGCGCAGATCCTGGCGCTGCTGGACGAACTGCAGCGCGAGATGGGCATGGCGCTGCTGTTCATCACGCATGACCTGAACCTGGTGCGCCGCTTCACCCACCGCGTCGGGGTGATGGAGCGTGGCCGCCTGGTCGAGACCGGCGCCACGGCCGAGGTCTTTGCCCGCCCGCAGCATGCCTACACGCAGCGTTTGCTGGCCAGCCACCCGCAGCGTGTGGTGCAGCCGGTGCCGGACGGCGCCGCGCCGTTGCTGGACGCGCGCAACGTCCAGGTCAGCTTTCCGATTGCCGACGGCTGGTTCCGCAAGCGCCACTTCATTGCCGTGCGCGATGCCACGCTGCAGCTCAAACGCGGGGAGACATTGGGCATCGTCGGCGAATCCGGCTCCGGCAAGACCACGCTGGCGATGGCGCTGCTGGCGCTGCAGGACATCGCCTCGGGCGAGGTGCGGCTGGATGCACAACGCATCGACAACGCCGAGCGCGCGGCGTTGCGCGCCATGCGCAGGCGTATGCAGGTGGTCTTCCAGGACCCGTTCGCCGCGTTGTCGCCGCGCATGACGGTCGGCCAGATCGTCGGCGAAGGTCTGGCGCTGCATCGGCCGGAGCTGTCGGGCGGCGAGCGCGACGCGCTGGTGCTGCAGATGCTCGACGAGGTGGGGCTGAGCGAACGCAGCGGTGTCGCGCAGGTGCTGCAGCGCTATCCGCATGAGTTCTCGGGCGGCCAGCGGCAGCGCATCGCCATCGCCCGCGCGGTGGTGCTGCGGCCCGAAGTGCTGGTGCTCGACGAGCCGACCTCGGCGCTGGACGTGTCGGTGCAGCAGCAGGTGCTGCGGCTGCTGGCCGAACTGCAGGCGCGCTATGGCATGAGCTACCTGTTCATCAGCCACGACCTGGCGGTGGTGCGCGCGATGTCGCACCGCGTGCTGGTGATGAAGGACGGCGACGTGGTCGAGCAGGGCGAGGTGCTGGCGCTGTTCGACGCGCCGCGCGAGGCCTATACGCGCGAGTTGCTGGCGGCCGCGCACCTGCGCTGAGCCGTGCTCAGGGCGTATCGAAGCGCCGCGGTCCGAGCTTCAGCTCGTAGCGCGTGCCCTTCTCGGTGTCGCGGAATTCCAGCTGCGCACCGTTCCATTGGTAGGGCGCGAAGAAGCCGTCGATCTGCATCGTGCCATGGAACAGCGAGATGCCGAGCTGCTCGCCGTAGATCTCCAGCCGATAGGCGATGTCGCTGACGCGCACCACCGCCTGGCCGGCCGGTCCGACGTCGGCCGTGACCGGCCCGCAGTTCGGTGCGGCCGCGGCCACCGCGACGCACAGTGTGGCGTCGTAGAGGCCCGGTGCGGGCGACGGGCCCTTCAACAGCGCGCCGGCATTGCCGAGCGTCGGGCGCTCCGGTGCCGCATGCAGGGCTGCCGAAAGGGCCAGCCCGGCCAGGACGAAGGCAGCCCCGCGGCCGGGCATCACTGACCTGTTACTTGAGC
>JBGAII010000015.1:1000-13278 GCA_044225625.1 Rubrivivax sp. | reverse complement strand
TTGAGCGCTTCCTGCACCGCCGGGCGCGAACCCACGCGTTGCATGAAGGCGCCCAGGTTCGTGAAGGCCGAGATGTCCAGGCCGACGAACTTGGCCCAGTTGGTGACGGTGAACAGGTACGCATCGGGCACCGAGAAGCTGTCGCCCATCAGGTACTGCTTGCCTTCGAGCTGCTGGTTCACCCACTCCAGCCGCGACAGCAGGCGGGCACGCGAGGCGGCCTTGGTCTCTTCGGGCGTGGTGGGCACGAACAGCGGGCTGAAGCTCTTGTGGATCTCGGTGCCGATGAAGGTCAGCCATTCGATCTGCCGGTAGCGTTCCATCGAACCCCAGGGCGCGACCAGTTTCTTTTCCGGCACCTTGTCGGCGACGTATTGCACGATGGCCGGGCCTTCGCTGAGACGCTGTCCATCGTCCAGCTCGAGCAGCGGCACGTAGCCCTTCGGGTTGATGGTGTAGTAGTCCGTGCCATCGGCCAGCTTGTGCGTCTTGGTGCTGGCCATCACCGGCGTGAAGGGCAGGCCCGCTTCGCGCAGGACGATGTGCGGGCTGAGCGAGCAGGCGCCGGGGCTGTAGTAGAGCTTCATCGGGTCTCCGTGGGAGAGGTAGGGTCGATCGGGGCCGGAAATCGTACGCGAAAGGGCCGTCGGCTGCAGGCGCCGCGCGCCGACGCGGCTGCGCTACGCTATGCGACCCGGAGGAGCCATGCCGCGCAGCGTACTCGACGAATCTCAGATCCACCCGTCCATCCGCGACAAGGTGGCCAGCCATCATGCCGCCATCGTCCAGGAGGTGCAGGCCGCCCTGCGGCAGCACAAGGTGGTGGTGGTCGGCATGGCGCAGAACCCGTTCCCGCGCAAGGCGCGCCGTGCGCTGGACGCGGCCGGCGTGCCCTACCACTACCTGTCCTACGGCAGTTACTTCGGCGAATGGCGCCGGCGCAACGCGCTGAAGATGTGGAGCGGCTGGCCGACGTTCCCGATGGTGTTCGTCAACGGCATGTTGATCGGCGGCGCCGACGAACTGAAGCGGCTGATCGACAGCGGTGAGCTGCAGCGGCTGCTGGGTTGACGCGGTAGTCGGCCGCGTGCCGAGGGCGGTCGGCGTCTGCCTGTTGTCGTGGGGGCTGGCTGCCGCCGCGGCGGCGCAGGGCCTGCAGACCTGCCGGCTGCAGGGCGTCGAACACGACGCGCTGTGCGGCACGCTGTCGCGGCCGCTGGATCCGGCGCGGCCGCAGGGGCCGCACATCGACCTGCATTTCGCCGTGCTGCCGGCGCTGGCGCGGCAGAAGAAGCCGGATCCGGTCTTCTTCGTCGCCGGCGGGCCGGGCCAGAGCGCGATGGAGCTGGCCGGGCCGGTGGGCCAGATGCTCGCCAGACTGGGCCAGCGGCGCGACCTGGTGCTGGTGGACCAGCGCGGCACCGGTCGCAGCGCCGCGCTGGACTGCCCGGACGCCGCGCCTGATGCGCCGCTGCGCGACGCCATCGACCCGCAGCGCCAGGCCCAGCGGGCGCTGGCCTGCCTGCCCCTGCTGCAGGCCCTCCCGCAGGGTGATCTGCGCCAGTTCACCACGGTGATCGCCGCCGCCGACCTCGACGCCGTGCGCGCCGCATTGGGCGTGACGCAGATCAACCTGGTGGCCGCGTCCTACGGCACGCGGGTTGCGTTGGACTACCTCCGCCAGTTTCCGCAGCGTGTGCGGCGGGTCGTGCTCGACGGTGTGGTGCCGCCGGACATGCGACTGCCGCAGGCCTCGGCCGAGGATGCTCAGGCGGCCTTCGACGCGATGTTTGCGGCCTGCGAGGCCGATGTGCGCTGCCGCAGCCGCTTTCCGCACTTGCGCAGCACCTGGATGGCGCTGCTGGCCACGCTGCCGCGTGAGGTGAGCGTGCCGCATCCGCTGAGCGGGCGCCGAGAGACGCTGTCGTTGGACCGCGAGATGCTGTTGGCGCTGGTGCGGGCGGCGCTGTACACGCCGGCGACGAGCGCCGGCCTGCCGGCGGCCATCGCCGCAGCGGCGAAGGGCGAATTCGCCCCGCTGGTCGGGCTGGCGAGTGCGCTGGGCGCTTCGCGCGGCATCGCGCAGGGCATGCATTTCTCCGTGCTGTGCGCCGAGGACGTGCCGGCGGCACAGACCGCGGCGCCCGCTGCGGCACCCGACTTCGGTGAGGGGCTGGCGCCGTTGTATCGCCAGGTCTGCGCCACGTGGCCGCGCGCCGCGGTTCCCGACAGCTTCCGCACGACGCCGCCGGCGCCGGTGCCGGTGCTGCTGTGGTCGGGTGGCGTCGATCCCGCGGCACCGCCGCGGCATGGCGAACGCATGGCACGCGCGCTCGGAGCCAACGCACGTCATGAAGTGGTGGCGCAGGCGGGCCATGGCCTGCTGGCGCTGCCATGTGTGCGCGAGACGGTGTTCCGTTTCGTCGACGCCGGCGATGCCGCTGCGGCCATGCGGGTGGATACCGGCTGCGCCCGCGACCTTCCGCGCCCCGCGTTCTTCGTGCCGCCGCTGAGCGCGCCGGCGCCATGATCGAGCTGCGTGGCATCGGCAAGCGATTCGCGCCGGCCCGCGGCGTCGCCGTGCAGGCCGTCGACGGGTTGGGCTGGGTCGCGGGCGATGGCTGCATCAGCGGCTTGCTCGGGCCCAACGGGGCCGGCAAGACCACGTTGCTGCGCATCGTCGCCGGGCTGATCGTGCCCGACGCCGGCCAGGTGATGATCGATGGCATCGACGTGGCCACGCAGCGTGGGTCGGCGCTCGCGCGCATCGGTGTGCTCGGCGACGCGCGCGGCCTGTACCCGCGGCTGACGGCGCGCGAGAACATCGTCTATCACGGCCGCCTGCAGGGCCTGAGCGAAGCCCGTGCCCAGGCGCGCGTCGACGCCCTGGCCGCTACGCTGCAGATGGAAGCGCTGCTGGAACGCCGCACCGAAGGCTTCAGCCAGGGCGAGCGCATGAAGACGGCGCTGGCGCGCGCGCTGGTGCACGACCCGCACAACATCGTCCTCGACGAGCCGACCAATGGCCTGGACGTGCCGGCCACGCGCGCCTTGCGTGACGTGCTGCGCCGGCTGCGCGACGAGCACGGCAAGTGCATCGTCTTCTCCACGCACCTGATGCAGGAGGTGGAGCGCTTGTGCGACCAGGTGCTGGTGATGGCGCACGGCCGCGCCGTGGCGCGTGGCACCGTGGCCGAGCTGTGCGCACAGACCGGCGACAGCGATTTCGAGAGCTGCTTCGTACGGCTGGCCTTCGGCGTCGGCGCGCGGGAGGCGCCATGAGCGCCGCATGGATCGTCTTCCGCAAGGAGCTGCTCGACGCGCTGCGCGACCGCCGCACGCTGCTGACCATCGTGCTCAGCTCGGTGGCGGTGGGGCCGCTGGTGCTGTGGCTGATGTCGACGCTGGTGGCCGGCATCGAGGCGCGCGCTGACGCGCGGGAAGTGGTGGTGGCCGGCATCGGCCATGCGCCGACACTGCGCAACTACATCGAGCGTCAGACCTACCGACTGCGCCCCGCACCGGCCGACTATGAGGCGCAGCTGCGTGACAAGCGCCTCGGCGAAGCGGTGCTCGTCGTGGGCGAGGACTTCGAGAGCGCGCTGCTGCGCGGCGAGCCGGCACGCGTCGAACTGGTGCTGAGTTCGGCCAACCCACGCGCCCAGGCCGGCGCGGCGCGCGTGTCGCGCCTGCTGCAAGGCTTTGCACAGGAGCAGGCGATGCTGCGGCTGGCCTGGCGCGGTACGTCACCGTTGGCGCTGCAGGCCATCGACATCGACGAGCGCGACCTCGCCAGCCCGGCGGCGCGTGCCGCGCAGTGGGCGTCCCTGGTGCCCTTCTTCATGTTGATGGCCGTTCTCTACGGCGCACTCAACGCGGCGCTCGACACGACCGCCGGCGAGCGCGAGCGCGGTTCGCTCGAGCCGCTGCTGATCCATCCGGTCTCTTCCGGCACCATCGTGCTGGGCAAGTGGGCCGCGGTGGCCGCGGTGGCGATGATGATCGCGCTGCTCAGCTGTCTGAGTTTCCTGCCCGGCCAATGGCTGCTGCGCAGCGAGACGCTGGCGGCGATGTTCCGTTTCGGCGTTCGTGAAGGTGCCATGTTCCTGGCCTTGCTGCTGCCGCTGGCGGCCGCGCTGTCTGCGTTGCTGATGGCGCTGGCGATCCGCAGCCGCAGCGTCAAGGAAGCCCAGGCCGGGGCCGCGGGGCTGGTGCTCGTGGTGTCTTTGCTGCCGCTGCTGAGCCTGTTCGACCAGTCGGGCGAGGCACCGTGGCACCTCTGGGTGCCGGCACTGGCGCAGGTCACGCTGATGGGCCGCGTGCTGAAGGCGGAGCCGATCGCCGGCTGGGAACTTCTGCTGCCGCTGGCCGTCTCAGCGCTGCTTTGCGCAGGATGCCTGTGGTTCGTGGCGCGCAGCCTGCGTCGTTCGGCCGTGGGCCCCTAGCCTGCGCAGGGTCAGGCGTGTTCCACCTGCAGCGCGCGCTGCACCTCGTTCTGCCAGGGCAGTGCGTGCACGATCTCGTTGAGGAAGCGCGCCGATTCGAGTGCGGTCAGCACCTCGCCTTCTTCGCCGACGAGGCGCAGGTTGGTGATGACGGACATGGGGTCGGCCATCGCGACGATGTCGTGCGACACCTGTACCCAGTCCCAGGCGACGCCGGCCTCGCCCTCGTCGGACAGGCTGCCCCAGATGGTCTGGCCGGCCGAGCGCGAAGAGCGGTCGCCAGCGAGCGTCACACGCGTGCTCAGGTGGTGGAAGCGCAATTGCGATTCGCGGCCGGCCTGCCACAATACAGGGGGCCACGCCCGAATCGACCAAGGTGTGGTAGGAGTCATGTGCAAGCTGTCGGATCGACTCAGGGTGCTGAACATGCCGGAATGCTTCCGGAACGTCGGGCGCCTTGAAAGCTGTAAACCCTGTCAGGGGCCGAGGCCTCGTCGGGGCTGTGGCATGACGCGGTCGCACGGAGTCTCTTGATGCTGCCGGGTGGCTATTCCTCGGTGCTCAAGGCCAAGGACCGGGACGAGTTCCGCGACGAAGTCATCCGCTTCGCCCAGCGACTGGGCTTCGACACCGTGGCCGCCGTCACCGTGGTGGAGCATGGTGTCGCCGGCACCGAGTTCATCAGTGTCGACAACACGCCGGAAGAGTTCACCAACACGTTCCGTGACGCTGTGTTGATGCGCAAGGATCCCGTGATGCAACACTGCCGCAGGCAGAGTGTTCCGATCATCTGGGACCAGCATACCTACACCGGTCAGGGAATGGGTGAGTTGTGGGAGGAGCAGGCGCAGTTCGGCTACAACACCGGCATTGCGATGGCGCTGCACTTGCCCGAGGGCCGGCACTTCGTGCTCGGCGTCGATCGTGACAAGCCCTTGCCCAGCGACGCTGCCGAGCTGCAGCGTGTGGTGGCGGACCTGCAGCTGTTCGCGGTCCACGCGCAGGAGACGGCGCTGCGGCTGCTGCTGCCGCAGACGCTGCAGCCGGAGAAGCCGTCGCTGACCCCGCGCGAACTCGAGGCGTTGCACTGGACGATGGAAGGCAAGACCGCCTGGGAGGTCGGCGCCATCCTCGGCATCAGCGAGCGTACGGCCGTGCTGCACGTCAACAACGCGATGCACAAACTCGGCTGCGTGAGCAAGCATGCCGCGGTGCTGAAGGCGCTGCGCCTCGGTCTGATCCATTGAGTGCGGCGCCGGACGCCGGCTGCCGAGTGCCCCATCAGGCTCTGTCCGGTGCGCACGCGCCTGTGCTGCCGTGCACCCTGTAAGAGCTGACAGTGTCCTTTCTTCACGTCCGCTGATGCAATGCAGCCGTGCGCCGACAAACGCATTGGCCGAACCAGAAGGAGTCCTCATGAAGAAAGCAGTTGCCCCCAAGAAGAACAAGACTGCCGCAGACGTCGTTCCGCAGAAGAAGCAACCGAACAAGACCGGCCCGGTCGAGCTGGACCTGGAAGAGCTGAAGAAGGTGTCGGGTGGCCTGCCGCGTGGTGGCTGGCTGCCGAAGTAAATCCCGCCAAGCAGGCGTTGATCACGACGCTTAGGGGTACTTGGTGATGTGTCCCTAGGTCGTTTGGCATTATGGTTAGGCTTTATGGCCTGCCATGATGTCTGCGGGCCGGTTCCCCCGGTCCGCTTTTTCGTTTCTGGCTGAGCATGCGAGCAGCGGAGCTTTCGACCGGCGCGCGTACCCTGCGGGGACGTGAGGCATGTGCTTGCGCCCCCACGCCTGTTTGAACGATGGGAGCGCTCTTCCGCCCCGAGGTGACCGAGGCCCAGCGGCAGAACTGGCTCGGTCAGGTGCAGCTCGTGCGCCCGTTGTCGCTGACACTGCTGACCATCGGCGTGCTCTGCGCGCTGGCCCTGGTGTTGAGCTTCCTGTTCTTCGGCGAGTACACGCGCAAGGCGCGCATTGGCGGCGTGCTGGTGCCCGATCTCGGCGTCATCCGGCTCGTGCCGCCTGTTCAGGGTCGGGTGCTCGAGCGGCATGTGCAGGAGGGGCAGGCAGTACGTGCCGGCGAGTTGATGTTCGTCCTCGGCCTGGAAGGTGGCACGCTCAGCACCGAGGTCCAGGCGCGTGTGCAGCGCAGCCTCGACGAGCGCAAGCGCAGCCTCGAGGAGGCTGCACGCCAGCAGGCCCAGCTCGCCGACGGAGAGTTGTTGTCGCTTCAGCGGCGCATGGACGAGATGAAGCGCGAACAGCAGCAGATCGAGGCCGAGGCGCTGTTGCACCGCCAGCGCCTGGCACTGGCGCAGCAGGCGCTGGAACGGCTGGAATCGCTGAGCCGTGAACAGTTCATCTCGCCGGCGCAGGTGCAGACGAAGAAGGAAGAGGTAATCGGCCTGCAGGCCCAGGCGCAGGCGCTGGATCGGCAGAGTGCGGCGCTGGCGCGCGACCGCGCCATGCTCGAAGGCGAACTGCGCGGTCTGCCGGTGCTGTTGAAGTCGCGTCAGGGAGCGATCGAGCGCGATCTGGCGGCGTTGGCACGCGAGGCGGCAGAGCAGGATGCGCAGCGCCAGATCGTGGTGCGCGCGCCGCAGGACGGTACGGTCAGCTCGGTACTTGCCGAGCCCGGCCAGAGCGTGTCGCCGGCGTCGGCGATGGCCACGCTGGTCCCTGCCGGCGCGAAGCTGCAGGCGCATCTTTTTGCGCCGTCGGGTGCCGTCGGTTTCGTGCGCCCGAACCAGGAGGTCCGGCTGCGCTTCGAAGCCTTCCCGTACCAGAAGTTCGGCCATCAGAACGGGCACGTGCTGCGCGTGTCGCGTACACCGCTGGCGGCGCCGGAGCTGGCAGGCCTGCCACTCTCCGGTCCGGCCAGTGCCGGTGACGGCCGCAGCGAACCGATGTTCCGCATCACCGTGGCGATGGACTCGCCCGAGCTGCATGGTTTCGGCAGCACCCAGCCGCTGGTGGCCGGTATGCGAATGGAGGCCGATGTGCTGTTGGAGCGGCGGCGCCTGATCGAATGGCTGTTCGAGCCTGTGCTGGGCCTGACGAACAGAATATGACAGTGTGCACTCACACGACGCTCCTTGTGGGCGGGCGGGTATGAACGGCCGGTTTGGCCGCTGGGGTGGGCTGCGGCTCGGCTTTGGCGCCAGCCGCGTTCCGGTGATCCTGCAGACCGAAGGTGCCGAATGTGGCCTGGCCTGTCTGGCGATGGTGGCGGCGGCGCACGGCCACCGCTCCGATCTGCCGACGCTGCGCCAGCGCTTCTCGCTGTCGCTGAAGGGCGTGAACCTGCTCGACATGGTGCGCATGGCCGAGGACCTGAAGCTGCACGCGCGCGCGCTGCGTGCGGAGATCGAGGACCTGGGCCAGCTCGAACACCCGTGCATCCTGCACTGGGACATGAACCACTTTGTCGTGCTGGTCGGCGTCAGCCGCGGCGTGGCCACCATCCACGACCCGGCCCATGGCCTGAGGCGACTGAAGCTGGAGCAGGTGTCCCGCCACTTCACCGGCGTGGTGCTGGAACTCACCCCGGCGGCCGACTTCGTGCCCAAGGTCGAGAAGCAGCATGTCTCACCGCGGCAGATGCTGGGCCGCATCACCGGGCTGAAGCGTTCGCTGGCGCAGATCTTCGCGCTGGCGCTGGCGCTGGAAGCCTTCATGCTGCTCAGCCCCTTCCTGATGCAGTGGGTGGTGGACGACGTGCTGGTCAGCGCCGATCGCGATCTGCTGGCTACGCTGGGCATCGGCTTCGGCCTGCTGGTGCTGATCCAGGCCGGCACCGCCGCGATCCGCTCGTGGTCGGTGCTGGTGTTGTCGGCGACGTTGAACCTGCAGTGGCTGGCGAACGTGTTTGCGCACCTGATGCGCCTGCCGGTCGAGTGGTTCGAGAAGCGCCATATCGGCGACATCTGGTCGCGCTTCTCGGCGGTGCACGAGATCCAGAAGACGCTGACCACCAGCTTCATCGAGGCTGTGCTCGACGGCCTGTTGGTGGTGCTGACGCTGGCGATGATGTTCGTCTACAGCGGCACGCTGACGGCGGTGGTGCTGGGCGCGGTGGCGACCTATGCGCTGCTGCGCTGGGCCTTCTTCAGGCCGTTGCGCGACGCCACCGAGGAAGCGCTGGTGCACGAGTCGAAGAAGTCCAGCCACTTCCTCGAGTCGCTGCGCGGCGTGCAGGCGATCAAGCTGTTCAATGCCCAGGCCGACCGGCAGTCGCGCTTCACCAGCCTGGTGGTGGACACGATGAATGCCGACCTGGCGACGCGCAAGCTGGATTTGCTGTTCGCGGTGCTGCACCGGCTGCTGTTCGGCCTGGAGCGTGTGGCGGTGGTGTGGATCGGCGCGCTGCTCGTGCTGGACCAGAAGTTCTCGGTCGGCATGCTCTTCGCCTTCATGGCCTACAAGGAGCAGTTCGCCACGCGCGTCAGCGGCCTGATCGACAAGGTGGTGGAGCTGAAGATGCTGCGCCTGCAGGGCGAACGTCTGGCCGACATCGTGCTCACCGCGCCCGAGCAGGAAGAGGCGGCCAGCCATGGGCGCAAGATGGCCGGCATACCGCCCATCGAACTGCGCGACGTGAGCTTCGCCTACTCCGACGCCGAGCCCGACGTGCTGGTTGGCGTGAGCCTGCGCATCGAGCCGGGCGAATCGGTGGCCATCGTCGGCCCGTCGGGCTGCGGCAAGACCACGCTGCTGAAGCTGATCCTCGGTATCCACGCGCCGCAATCCGGCGAGATGCTGATCGGCGGCATTCCTCTGGCGCAGCTCGGCCTGCGCGCCTGGCGCGACATGGTGGGCGTGGTGATGCAGGACGAGCCGCTGTTCTCCGGTTCGATTTCCGACAACATCAGCTTCTTCGACCTGCAGCCCGATATGGACTGGGTGGTGCATTGCGCGCGCGTGGCCTCGGTGCACGACGAAATCGAGGCCATGCCGATGGGCTATCACACTCTCATCGGCGATATGGGCTCCAGCCTATCCGGCGGGCAGAAGCAGCGCATCCTGCTGGCGCGCGCGCTGTACAAGCGGCCGAAGATCCTGCTGCTGGACGAAGCTACCAGCGCGCTGGATGTCGAAGGCGAGCGGCTGGTCAACCAGGCGGTGCGGCAGCTGGCGCTGACGCGGGTGATCGTCGCCCACCGGCCCGAGACGATTGCCAGCGCAGGCCGTGTGGTGGCGCTGAGCGGCGGGCGCATCTCGCAGGACCTGCGCAGCGTGGGCCACGCTGCGAACGCCGAGCGCGAAGCCTAAAATTCACCCTTTCGGGCCGCCGCGGCGAGCCTGCGCGCTGAACATCCGCTGGCCGGTCTAACCCTTCTCCAGAGCGCCCACCGTGTTCTATCCACGCGAGTTCGACGTGATCGTCGTCGGCGGCGGTCATGCCGGCACCGAAGCGGCGCTGGCGGCCGCCCGCATGGGTTGCCGCACGCTGCTGCTGACACACAGCCTCGAGACGCTGGGCCAGATGAGCTGCAACCCGTCGATTGGCGGCATCGGCAAGGGCCACCTGGTCAAGGAGATCGACGCACTGGGCGGTGCGATGGCCGCGGCCACCGACGAGGCCGGCATCCAGTTCCGCATCCTCAACGGCAGCAAGGGCCAGGCGGTGCGTGCCACGCGCGCCCAGGCGGACCGGGTGTTGTACCGCGCCGCGATCCGTCGCCGGCTGGAGAACCAGCCGAACCTGTGGCTGTTTCAGCAGGCCGTCGACGACGTCATCGTCGACGGCGAGCGTGTGGCCGGCGTCGTCACGCAAGTCGGTGTTCGCTTTCGCAGCCGCACCGTGGTGCTGACGGCCGGCACCTTCCTCGACGGACGCGTGCATGTCGGCCTGCAGAACTACAGCGCCGGCCGCGCCGGCGATCCCTCGTCGGCGACGCTGTCGGCGCGGCTGAAAGAGCTGAAGTTGCCGCAGGGGCGGCTGAAGACCGGCACGCCACCGCGCCTGGACGGACGCTCGATCGATTTTTCGCGCCTGGCGGAGCAGCATGGCGACGCCAACCCGGTGCCGGTGTTCAGCTTCATGGGCGACGCCGCGCAGCATCCACGGCAACTGCCTTGCTGGATCACGCACACCAACGAGCGCACGCACGACATCATTCGCTCCGGCTTCGACCGCAGCCCGATGTTCACCGGTGTCATCGAGGGCACCGGGCCGCGCTATTGCCCGAGCATCGAGGACAAGGTCAACCGCTTCGCCGACAAGAACGCGCACCAGATCTTCCTGGAGCCGGAAGGGATCGAGACGCACGAGATCTATCCGAACGGCATTTCGACGTCGCTGCCCTTCGATATCCAGATCGCTGCCGTGCGCTCGATGGTCGGGTTGGAAAACGCCGACATCCTGCGACCCGGCTACGCCATCGAGTACGACTATTTCGACCCGCGGGAGCTGCAAACCAGCTTCGAGACGCGGGCGGTCCGAGGCCTGTTCTTCGCCGGCCAGATCAATGGCACCACCGGCTACGAAGAGGCGGCGGCGCAGGGTCTGTATGCCGGCGTCAATGCCGCTCTGCAAGTGCAGGGACGGGAGCCACTGCGGCTGCGGCGGGACCAAGCCTATCTGGGGGTGCTCGTCGACGACCTGGTCAGCAAGGGGGTGACGGAACCGTACCGGATGTTCACCAGTCGGGCCGAGTTCCGGTTGCAATTGCGTGAAGACAACGCCGACCTGCGTCTGACCGATCTGGGCCGGGAACTGGGTCTGGTCGACGATGTGCGCTGGGCAGCGTTCAACCTCAAGCGCGATGCCATCGCCCGGGAGACGGAACGGCTGAAGACGAGTTGGGTGCATCCTGGCCGGGTGCCGGCCGCAGAGGCCGAGCGGCTGCTGGGCAAGGCGCTGGATCACGAGTACAGCCAGCTGGAACTGCTGCGCCGGCCGGGCGTCGGTTTCGCCACCCTGGCCGAGCTTTCCGCTCTGGCGGGTGATGGCGTTGTGGTTTCACGTGAAACACTCGCCGCCGACCTGGGTGTGCGGCTGGCCGATGCGGTCATCGAGCAGGTGGAGGTCGCGACGAAGTACGCGGGCTACATCCACAAGCAGAGTGAAGAAGTCGAGCGTGCCCGGCACTTCGAGGATCTGCCGCTGCCGCCCGACATCGACTACAGCCAGGTCCACGCGCTGTCCTTCGAGGTGCGGCAAAAGCTGGCGCGCCACCGGCCACCGACCCTCGGCATGGCTTCGCGCATCTCGGGCGTGACGCCGGCGGCGATCTCGCTGTTGCTGGTCCACCTGAAGAAGAAGCGGCTGTCCGGCTTTGCGGTGGCCGGCGGCCGACCGGCCGTCGACGATCTGCCGGACGCCGCCTGATTGGCTGCCGGCACTGTTCCGCACGACCCGCGCCGGCAGCCGTTGCAGGCCGGTCTGGCGGCGCTGCGCCTGAGTGCGGACGATGCCGTGGTTGAACGGATGCTGCAGTACCTGGACCTGCTGCTCAAATGGAACCGCGCCTACAACCTGAGTGCGGTGCGCGATCCGCAGCAGATGCTGTCGCAGCATCTGCTCGATTGTCTGGCGGCGCTGCCGTCGCTCGACCGCCGCGTCGGCTCGCGGCCGGTGCGCATTCTTGACGTGGGCAGTGGGGCTGGGCTGCCCGGCGTGGTCTGGGCCTTGATGCGGCCGCACTGGTCCGTGGTGTGTGTCGACGCCGTGGCCAAGAAGATGTCCTTCGTGCGCCAGGTGATCGCGGAGCTTCGTCTGAAGAACCTGCAAGCTGAGCATGCCCGGGTCGAAGCGCTGGGCCAGGGCGGCTTCGATCTGGTGACCTGCCGGGCCTTTGCGTCGCTGGCCGACTTCACGTCGCTGACCCA
>JBGAII010000015.1:0-984 GCA_044225625.1 Rubrivivax sp. | reverse complement strand
CCCTGCCTCGCGGCCGATGGCTGTTGGGTCGCCATGAAAGGCAAACGGCCGGACGATGAAATCGCAGCCCTGTCGCCGCAGGTCGAGGTGTTTCACGTGGAACCACTGCAGGTGCCCGGCCTGGACGCGCAGCGTTGCCTGGTGTGGATGCGGCTGTCCTCCTCCGAAACTGGGTTAACCTCGCACATCGATGCCTAGCTTCTTTGCCGGGCCCGCCCTCGGCAAGCCCTCCGCGCCAGTGCCGCCTGCCCCCCACCCGATCTTTCTGCCACACGCCTGACCCATGGCGCGAGTCTTTTGTATAGCCAACCAGAAGGGCGGCGTCGGCAAGACGACCACCACGGTGAACCTCGCTGCCGGCTTGGCGCTGGCCGGGCAGCGGGTGCTGATGGTCGACCTCGATCCGCAGGGCAATGCCACGATGGGTTCGGGCATCGACAAGCGCGCGTTGGCGCTCTCGGTCTACGACGTGCTGCTGGAATCGGCCAGCGTGGCCGAAGCACGTGTGCATTCGGAGCAGGGCGGCTACGACCTGCTGGGGGCCAATCGCGAACTGGCCGGTGCCGAAGTGGAACTGGTGTCGCTCGACCGACGCGACCAGCGTCTGCGTGGTGCGCTGCAGGCCGTGGCAAACGA
This sequence comes from Rubrivivax sp., assembly GCA_044225625.1. Classification (GTDB taxonomy): domain Bacteria; phylum Pseudomonadota; class Gammaproteobacteria; order Burkholderiales; family Burkholderiaceae_C; genus Rubrivivax. The sequence continues at coordinate 348 of JBGAII010000015.1, read as the reverse complement.
CTATGACTTCATTCTGATCGATTGCCCGCCATCGTTGAGCCTGCTCACGCTCAACGGCCTGTGCAGCGCGCACGGCGTGATCGTGCCGATGCAGTGCGAGTACTTTGCGCTCGAAGGCCTGTCGGACCTGGTCAACACCATCAAACAGGTGCATGCCAACCTGAACCGCGAACTGCAGGTGATCGGCATCCTGCGCGTGATGTTCGATCCGCGCATCACGCTGCAGAACCAGGTTAGCGAACAGCTGAAGGGGCACTTCGGCGACAAGGTCTTCGACACCGTCATTCCGCGCAATGTCCGTCTGGCCGAGGCGCCGAGCTACGGCCAGCCGGGCGTGGTCTTCGATCC
>JBGAII010000224.1:0-5518 GCA_044225625.1 Rubrivivax sp. | reverse complement strand
ATGCCGTCAGCGTGATCTCGATCCCGATGATCCTGCACCGCCAGACCGATGCCATCACCGCCGGCCTGACCAGCATGCGCCTCGTCCTGACACAGACCGGCGTGATGCTCTTCTGGGGCGCGCTGATCACCGTGCTGGTCGGTCTGGCGCTGCTGCCCTGGTTCGCCGGCCTGCTGGTGATCGGGCCGGTCATCGGCCATGCATCCTGGCATGCCTACCGGGCTGCGGTCGCCGACGCCGCTCCGCGGGACGACACCTAGGCGCGGCGGCCGACGCCGCGGCGAATGCCCCGCTTCAATCCTGGTCGCTCTCGGCCTCGATCCGGCCGGCGCGCACCGCGGCCACCAGCGCGGCATGGTCACGCTCGTTCTGATCAGCATAGGCCATGGCGAACTCGGCGATCGCATCGGCCAGCACGTCGCCCTTGCCGATGTAGCCGGCGATGACCGCCGCATCGCCGGAGCGCGCGTGCGCGCGCGCCAGGGCCCAGCCGGTGTTGCGCGCGAAGCCCAGCATGTTCTGCGGATTGAAGATCTCGACCATCGGCTTGACCTTCACGTCGCGCAGCTGGCGCACGTACAGATGCTGCCCGGTCGGGCTGACCAGGTGCCCGAGGAACACGTCGGAGGCCGCCTGCATCAGGCGCTGACCCAGCACCACCCGCTCGCCGTTCGACGCGAAGCCCTTGTAGTGCACGTACGGCGCCAGCACCGAATCGCGTGCCTCCTTCACCTGCAGGAACAGCGGGTCGTCCTCGGCCGCGAACAACAGCGCCACCGCGCACAGCGTGCCGACGCTGCCGACGCCGACCACCTTGACCGCCACGTCGGCCAGCTCGTAGCGGTCGAACAGCACATGGCGCTCGACCGGCAACGAATTGCGGTAGCGCGCGATGTGTTCGCGCACGCGTTCGTCGAAGCCGGGGTCGAGCTGCTCGTCGGAATGGTAGATCAGCGGCGGTGCGTCCTTGATGCGCGGCCGGCCTCCGTCGATGTGCGCCAGGTTCACGAACTCGGCCGCAGCGTCGCGCTGCAGCGCCTTGTCCAGCAGCTTGCGGCGCCGGCGCTTCAGCTCGTCGTCCTCGGTCATCTCGATCAGCTTTTCGTAATCGAGGTACGAATACCAGGCCGACAGCGCCGGCATCTCGGCCAGTTCGCGCAGGCGGTCGCGGTAGTTCGTCACCACCGCGGCGGCGGCGGCGCGGGCTTCGGAGCCCTTGTGACCGTTGTGGCGGCTGGCGATGACGAAGCTGGCCGCCAGCCGCTTCAGGTCCCATTCCCAGGGCGCGGGATAGGTCTCGTCGAAGTCGTTGATGTCGAAGACGATGCGCCGCTCCGGCGTGGCAAAGGCGCCGAAGTTCATCAGATGCGCGTCGCCGCAGGCCTGCACGCCGAGGCCGGTGCACGGCGTGTCCGCCAGGTCGGCCGCCATGATCGCCGCCGCGCCGCGGTAGAAGGCAAAGGGCGAGGCCAGCATGCGGCCGTAGCGGATCGGCACCAGGTGCTCGATGCGCCCTTCGCTGCTGCGCATCAGCAGCTCGATCGGGTCCGGCCGGGCCGAGGCCGGGCTGAAACCTGCGTGGCTTTCGCGCGGACAGCTGACGCGCAGCGCGCGCCCGGCTTCGACGCGTTCGTCGCGGGTGCGCAGGTGCGCCGGCTTGTCCAGGTAGGCCGCATTCACCGCGCCGCGATGCAGCACCTGCCTGGGCGGCTCCGGTGCCATGGCCTCGGCCTTGGCGGCGCCCCTGGCCTTGGCGCCGCCCTTGGCCTTGCCGTCGGAACCTGCCTTTGAAGCGGTGCGCTTCCCCCGAGCCTGCGTTGCCATGCCTCGATCTCCTGCACGATGGGCGTGCCGCGGAGCATATCGGCAACGGCCAGGCAGGCCGCGCAGCCGCGCCGCTCAGGTCGGCGTGGGCGTGCCGCTCATGCGGTCGTACTTGAGGAAGAAGTCGCGCGCCAGGGCCACCAGCTGCTTGTCGCTGGCATGGTCGTGCGCCTCCCAGCCGACGATCTGCCGGCCGGCCGCCGGGCGGTGCTTTTCGACGTAGTGCCGAAAGTCGGCGAGACCGGTCTTCGGGCCGACCACCAGCACTTCGGTGATGCCGGCCAGCGCGTCGCAGACCTCGGCGAAGAACTCGTGCTCGGTGCGCACGCTGCTGCCGTGCTGGCGCGTGTGGTGCGAATGGGCCTTCACCTTCTGCGCCTGCATGTGCTCGGCATCGAACTGCAGGATCTGCGCGCTCTGGTGGTCCACCCAGGCCACCGCATGGAACATCGTCATCGTTGTCTTCCGTTTGAAATTCGATCTGATCTCAGCCGCGGGCAGACCGCTCGCGGCGCGACTCGCAGGCGATGCAGCGCAACGCCCAGGGCTCGACCTTGAGCCGGTCGAAGGCGATGCCCTCGCCGCAGTCGGTGCAAAGGCCGTAGCCGCCTTCCTTCAGCCGCCGCAGCGCCGCGCTGACGGCGCCCAGTTCGGCCAGCTCGCGGTCGTTCAGCGCCATGTCGAGCTCGCGGTCGGCTTCGCGGTGCGAGATGTCGTCGCTGTCCTGGTTCAGCAGTTCGCGCGCATGCTCGGCACGCGACAGGCCGCCCTGGTGTTCGGCCAGCTGGCGGTCCAGATCGCGCTGGCGGCCAACGAGTTCTGCCTCCAGCAGCGCGCGCTGTCCGGCGGTGAGGTGCGTGCTCACGGTGCGTCTCTTCCTCGTCAGGTGCAAAGGACTGCATTCTGTGCCGCCGCCACTGCCGCCCACCTTGCGCTCGGTCAAGGCGCAAGCCGGCACGCTAGACTGGCCCACCCACCTGGAGGACCGACCCATGGCCTTGCTGTCCGGCGTCCGCGTGCTCGATTTCGGCCGTTTCATCGCCGGCCCCTACTGCGCCGCGCTGTTGGGCGACCTGGGGGCCGATGTCATCCGCATCGAGCGCGTCGAGGGGGGCGAGGACCGCTACGTGCCGCAGGTCACCGACGGCGGCGAGGGCGGCTTGTACCTGCAGATGAACCGCAACAAGCGCGGGCTGACGCTGGACCCGACCGCAGACGCCGGCCGGCAAATCGTGCGCCGTCTGGTCGGGGGCGCCGACGTGGTGGTCGCCAACCTGCCGCCGGCGACGCTGCGGCAGTGGGGGCTGGACTATGCGACGCTGCAGGCGCTGAACCCGCGCATCGTGCTGGCCACCGGCAGCGCCTATGGGCCGGGCGGCCCGTACAGCGAGCGCCCGGGCTTCGACGCCGTCGGCCAGTCGATCAGCGGCGTGGCCTACCTTTCCGGCCAGCCCGACGCGCCGGTGCGCGCCGCCGCGCCCTATGTCGACGTGAGCACCGCGCAGGCGCTGGCGATGGGCACGCTGGCGGCGCTGTGGTCGCGCGAGCGCAGCGGGCACGGGCAGCACGTGGAGGGGTCGCTGCTGCGCAGCGCGCTGATCATCAACAACGCGGTGCTGATCGAGCAGGCCGTGACCGCACGCGACCGCGTGCCGCAGGGCAACCGCGGCTTCGCCGCTGCGCCCAGCGACCTGTTCCGCGCACGCGACGGCTGGCTGGTGGTGCAGACCATCGGCCAGCCGATGTTCGAGCGCTGGTGCCGGCTGATCGGCCGGCCCGAACTGGTGGACGACCCCCGTTTCGCCGACGACGATCGGCGCGGCGATCACAGCGCCGACATCAGCGCGCTGATGGCCGCATGGTGCGCAACGCGCAGCCGCGGTGCTGGCGCTGCTGGCGCAAGCCAAGCTGCCGGCGGCGCCGGTGCTGAGCCCGCAGCAGACGCTCGACGACCCGCACATCCGTGCGACGGGGCTGCTGCAACAGCGGCCGGTCAGCGGCAGTGCGCAGCACGTGCCGCTGGCGCCGCACCCGGTGGACCTGTCCACCGACGGTGCCGTGTTCACCCGGCCGGCGCCGTCGCTGGGCCAGCACACCGACGAGATCCTGGCCGAACTGGGCTACGACGCCGCGGCCATTGCGCACTGCGGGCGCGGGTCGTGTAGCGCCGGCCTTGACGCAGGTCATGCCGGTGCCGGGACCGGCGCCGCAGACTGCGGCTTTTCGCCAAGAGGAGAGAACGATGAAGACCAACGAAGGCGGCCTGGACCGCACGCTGCGCATCCTCGTCGGCCTGGTGCTGGTGGCGCTGACGCTGAGCGGCACGATCGGCGTCTGGGGCTGGATCGGCGTGGTGCCGATCGTCACCGGTGCGCTGGGCTGGTGCCCGGCCTACACGCTGCTGGGCATCAACACCTGCCCGGCGAAGCGCTGACGCAGCTACCTGTGTTCTCGCGACAGATGGGCTGAACTGGTGGCCGTGGCCACCAGCTCGCCCTTGTCCGAGTAGAGCTCGGCCTTCAGGAAGGCGATCGTGCGGCCCGCCTTGACGATGCTGCCGATCGCGGCAAAGCGGCCGGCGCGGGCCACGCGCAGGAAGCTGACGTTGATGTCGATCGACGACACGTGAACCGTGTGCTGCGGCTCCGAGGCGATGACGGCGTGCGCCATCGACGCGTCGAGCATCGCGGTGACGAAGCCGCCCTGCACGATGTCCACCGTGTGGCAGAACTCCGCGCCGATCTCGAACTCCATGCGCAGTTCCTTGCGCTCCGGTGTCCAGCTGGCGACGCGGCCGCGCAGCGTGCGGATCACCGCGGGCGGGTTGGCATTCAGCAGCTCCAGGGCGGGTTCGGTGCTCATCGTTGCAGGGGTCGTCGGCGGATCGGCCGATGCTACGATGCTTCGCTCCCTTTCCCGTGAGACGCCCGATGAGCGCGAAGACGATCGAACGCTGGCACCAGGTCGTGAAGAGCCGCGATGCCGCAGCGCTGGACGCGCTGCTGGCCGACGATGTGGTGTTCCTCTCGCCGGTGGTGCACACGCCGCAGGTCGGCCGAACGATCACGCGCGCCTACCTGCAGGCCGCGCTGCAGGTGCTGAACAACGGCAGTTTCCACTACCTCGGTGAATGGATCGGCAGCGATTCGGCGGTGCTGGAGTTCGCCTGCACGGTGGACGGCATCGAGATCAACGGCATCGACATGATCCACTGGAACGCCGAGGGCCGGATCACGCGCTTCAAGGTGATGGTGCGGCCGCTGAAGGCGATCCAGAAGCTCCACGAGCGCATGGCGCAGATGCTGCAGAGCCTGGCAATGCAGCAGCAACAGCAATGAGCCGGCGTCCGGCCGTCCCGCGTCGGCCCGTGCCCCCGCCGGCCGTCGATCCGGCAGGCGCTTGGGGGACAGCATGACCGACGCAGTACGCAGCACGCGCGACGGTGCGGTGCTGACGATCACGCTGCACCGGCCCGAGTGCCGCAATGCGGTCGACGGGCCGACCGCGCTGGCGCTTCGCGCAGCGTTCGAGGCCTTCGAAGCCGATGCCGATGCGCGCGTTGCGGTGTTCACCGGCGGCGGCGGGCAGTTCTGTGCCGGTGCCGACCTGAAGGCCGTTGGCGACCCGGCACGGCGCAACCCGATCGAGCCGACCGGCAGCGCGCCCGGGCCGATGGGCCCGACCCGCATGGCCT
>JBGAII010000223.1:0-5239 GCA_044225625.1 Rubrivivax sp. | reverse complement strand
GTGCACGTTCCGCACGTCGTCGGCGTCCTCGACCAGGTAGATGCCTTCGTGCAGCTGGCCCATCGTGCCCTCGACCTCGGGATGGCCCTTGTGGCCGATCATCACGAATTCGTAGCCTTCCTTGGCCAGCTTGGCCACCTCGACATGCACCTTGGTGACCAGCGGGCAGGTGGCGTCGAAGATGCGGAAGCCGCGCGCCGCGGCCTCGTCGCGCACCGCCTTGGCCACGCCGTGCGCGCTGAAGACCAGCGTGGCGCCGGCGGGCACGTCGGCCAACTCTTCGATGAAGATCGCGCCGCGCGACTTCAGGTCGTTGACCACGTAGGTGTTGTGGACGATCTCGTGGCGCACGTAGATCGGCGCGCCGAACTTCTTCAGCGCGCGCTCGACGATCTCGATCGCACGGTCGACACCGGCGCAGAAGCCGCGAGGCTCCGCCAGCACCACCTCTTCGAGCTGCACCTGCGGCATCACAGCACTCCGATCAGCTGCACTTCGAAACTCACGGCCTGGCCGGCGAGCGGATGGTTGAAGTCGAACAGCAGCCAGTCGTCCCCGACCTCGCGCACCACGCCGGCGAAGGCGCCCTGCCCGTCCGGCGTGGGGAACTGCACCACGTCGCCGGTCGCGTAGTCCTCTTCCGGGTCGCCCAGCTGCCGCAGCAGGCTGCGCGCCACGCGTTGCAGCATGTCCGGGTTGCGCTCGCCGAAGGCCTCGCCCGGGGCGAGCTCGAAGCTGCGGCGCGTGCCTTCGGCCAGACCGATCAGCCGCTGCTCCACCGCCGGGGCAAGCTGGCCCGTGCCCAGCGACAGCGTCGCCGGCTTGTCGTTGAAGGTGTTGACCACGTCGGCACCGTCCGGCCCGCTGAGGCGGTAGTGCAGCGTCAGGAAGGAGCCGGGCTGGACGAGGTTCACGGAAATCGGGGGACCGGGCGGGTCGAATAGACTGGCCCCGATTCTACGAGGCCACCGTCACCGGATGTCGCTGAAGGACCTGCCCGCCGAGATGCGCCCGCGCGAGAAGCTGCTCGCGCGCGGCGGTGCGGCGCTGAGCGACGTGGAACTGCTGGCGCTGCTGCTGCGCACCGGCCTGCCCGGCCGGGGCGTGTTCGAGCTGGCGACCCAGGTGCTGCGCGAGTTCGACGGTTTCGCCGGCCTGCTGCGCGCCGAGGCCGCGGACCTGCGGCGCATCAAGGGCCTGGGGCCGGCCAAGCGCGCCGAGATCGCCGCGGTGATCGAGATGGCGCGGCGCGCACTGGCGCAGCCGCTGCAGGACAGCCCGGTGTTCGATGCGCCGCAGAAGGTCAAGGACTACGTCGCCCTGCACCTGGGCGCGCGGCCGCAGGAGGTGTTCGCGGTGCTGTTCCTCGACGGCCAGCACCGCCTGCTGACGCTGGAGGAGCTGTTCCGCGGTACGTTGTCGCAGACCAGCGTCTACCCGCGCGAGGTGGTCAAGCGCGCGCTGCAGCTGAACGCCGGCGCGGTGATCCTGGCGCACAACCACCCTTCGGGTCTGGCCGAACCCTCGCGCGCCGACGAGTTCCTGACGCAGACGCTGAAGAGCGCACTGCAACTGGTGGACGTGCGCGTGCTCGATCACCTGATCGTCGGCCGCGGCACGGTGCTGTCCTTCGCCGAACGGGGGCTGCTCTGATGAAGGCGCGCAGCCTGCAGGACCTGGCCGCGTTGCGCGACACGCTGCGCCAGCGCGCCGCAGACATCGCGCAGGCCCGCGCCGCCGAGGAGGCCGAGCGCCGCCGGCTGGAGCTGGAGCGCACCGCCTTCGCCCGCGCCGTCGGCCCGGTGCAAGTTCAGCCCGACCCGGGCCGCATGCACGGCCACGCGCCGCGGCCGGAGCCGCTGCCACGACAGCGAGAGGCCGACGAGCGCGCCGCGCTGCGCGAGGCCCTGTCCGACGAGGTCGACGTCGAATCGCTGCTGCTCACCGACGATGGCCTGAGCTTCCGCCGGCCCGGCGTGCAGGACGAGGTGCTGACGCGGCTGCGCCGCGGCCAGTGGGCCATCCAGGCGCAGATCGACCTGCACGGCCTGCGCCGCGACGAGGCGCGCGACGCGCTCGCCGCCTTCGTCCGCCAGTCGCTGCAGCGCGGCCAGCGCTGCGTGCGCGTGGTGCACGGCAAGGGCCTGGGCTCGCCGGGCCGCGAGCCGGTGCTGAAGGCCAAGGTGCAGCGCTGGCTGGCGCAGTGCAGCGAGGTGATCGCGTTCACGCAGGCGGCAGCGCCACAGGGCGGGGCCGGCGCGTTGATCGTGTTGCTGGAGCGGCGGAACACACCGCGCTGAACCGCGCGGGCCGTCAGTCCAGCAGCCGCGTCGCCACCGCCGCCACCGCCAGTGCCGCGGGGCAGCCCGGCAACGTTTCCATCAGCAGCTGGCGGCTGGCGACCGAATCGCGCACCGCGATGTCCAGCGGCACCTGGCCCAGCAGGTCCAGCCGCACCGGGCTCGGCAGCCCCGGGTTGACGAAGCGGTCCACCACCTGCTGCAGTTGCTGGCAGACGGTGCGGCCCTCGCCGTGGCGGCGCGCCTGGTTCACCACCACCTGCACCTTGGTTCGCGACTGCGTGGTCGCCAGCACCTTGATGGTGGCGTAGGCATCGGTCATCGACGTCGGCTCCGGCGTGACCACGACCAGCACGTCGTCGGCCAGCGAGACGGCATACAGCACCACGTCGGAAATGCCGGCGCCGGTGTCCAGGATCACGTGGTCGTAGCGCGGCGCCACGGTGTCGATGACCTTCAGCAGCTGGTCGCGCACCTCGGGCGTCATGCGCGAATACTCGACCATGCCGGAGCCGGCCAGCAGCGCCGAAAAACCGCCCGGCGCGGGCAGGATCGCATCTTCCAGCGCGCTCTTGCCGGTGAAGACGTCGTGCAGCGTGATCTTCGGCGCCAGGTTCAGCATGACGTCCAGGTTCGCCAGCCCGAGGTCGGCGTCGAGCACCAGCACGCGCCGGCCCTGCCGGGCCAGCGCCGCCGCGAGATTGCAGCTGACGAAGGTCTTGCCGACGCCACCCTTGCCGCTGGTGACGGCCGTGATGCGCGCGCGGGCGCCGGCCATCGCCTTGCCGGCCACCGTGCGGCCCTTGGTCGATGCTGCGCTCATATGCTGGCCCCCCAGGCGCTGCGCACCTGGCCCACCGTGGGGGCGTTCGCTTGCTTGGGGCGGCCCGGCGCTGCGCTCATATGCTTGCCCCCCAGGCGCTGCGCACCTGGCCCCCCGTGGGGGCGTTCGCTTGCTTGGGACGGCCCGGCGCTGCGCTCATTCGATATCCTGAAACTGCGAAATTCCGAACAGCAGCGCCTTCTCCTCGGCGCTGACCACCGTCACCGCCGACGGCTCCAGGCACACGCGGTTGCGGCCCTGCGCCTTGGCGCGGTAGAGCTGCACGTCGGCCCGCTCGATCCACAGCGCCGGCGACGAACGCACCCACTGCGGCGCAAAGGCGCCGCCGATGCTGACGCTGATGCGGATCTGCCGCCGCGGCCCGATCGGCACCGGCATCGCCTCGATCCGCCGGCGCACGCGCTCGGACACCGTCTCGCCGAAGGTGGCCGGGCAATTGGGCATGACGATCGCGAACTCCTCGCCGCCGACGCGGGCCACCATGTCCATCGGACGCACGCATTCGAGCAGCGCCTTGGCCACCGCCTTCAGCACCAGGTCGCCGCTGGCATGGCCGTGCGTGTCGTTGACCTGCTTGAAGTGGTCGATGTCCAGCACCAGCAGCAGCGCCGGCTCGCCGACGCGGGCGACGCGGTCGATCTCGCGCGCCAGCGCCAGCTCGAAGCTGCGGCGGTTGGCCAGGCCGGTCAGCGCATCGCGGCTCGACAGGTCGACCAGCGAGTCGATCAGCGATTGCAGCCAGGCTTCGCTGCCCGGCGGGTCGGCGGGCAGTTCGTGCCCTGCCAGCCGCAGCAACTGCAGCGCCTGGTCGAGCTGCAAGCCTCGGGCTGCGGGTTTCGACGCGGGCGGAGTGCGTGCCATCGGGCGCCGAGTCTAGCAGCGGGCCTGCATGAGGAATCGGCGCAGATGCGTGCCCAAAGGCGGCTATTTGCGCGGCAGGAACAGCGCCTGCAGGTCGCTGAGGAAGTCGAAGCCGCGCTCGGTCGGCTGCAGGCGCTGCAGGTCGGCGTGCAGCAGCCCGCGCTGCACCGCCTGCTGCACCGCCGCCTCGATGGCCGAGGCCGGAAGGCCGGTGCGCTCGCCGAACAGGGCGCGCGGGAAACCTTCGCGCAGGCGCAAGGCGTTCAGCATGAACTCGAAGGGCAGATCGGCTCGCGCCACCTCGGCCTCCTGCGACAGCGCGGTGCCGGCCAGCGCCTGCGCCATGTAGCGCACCGGTTCGCGCCAGCGCTGCTGGCGCAGGATGCGGTGCGGAAAGCTGAGCTTGCCGTGCGCGCCGGCGCCGATGCCCAGATAGTCGCCGAAGTGCCAGTAGTTCAGGTTGTGCAGGCAGCGCTTGCCCGGCCGCGCGAAGGCCGAGACCTCGTAGCGCTGCAGCCCTGCCGCCGCGCTGCGCTCGACGATCAGGTCCAGCATCTGCGCCGCCAGGTCCTCGTCGGGCAGCGGCGGCGGGTGCGAGGCGAAGAAGGTGTTCGGTTCGAGCGTCAGGTGGTAGACCGACAGGTGCGGCGGCGCGAAGGACAGCGCGGTGTCCAGGTCGGCCCGCAGCAGCGCGAGATCCTGGCCCGGCAGCGCATACATCAGGTCGATGTTGAACTGCTCGAAGGCCTGCGCCGCCTCGTCGACCGCGGCCCGCGCCTGCGCGGCGTCGTGCACCCGGCCGATGGCACGCAGGCGCGCGTCGTCGAAGCTCTGCACGCCGATCGACAGGCGCGTGACGCCGGCCGCGCGGAAGGCGCGGAAGCGTTCGCGCTCGAAGGTGCCGGGGTTGGCTTCCAGCGTGATCTCGCAGTCCGGCACCAGCGGCAGCCGGGCGCGGATGTCGGCGACCAGCCGCTCGATGCCCTCGGGCGAAAACAGGCTGGGTGTGCCGCCGCCGATGAACACGCTGATCACCGGCCGGCCCCAGACCAGCGGCAGCGCCGCTTCCAGGTCGGCGCGCAGCGCGTCCAGGTAGCGCGCTTCGGGGAACTCACCGCGCGCTTCATGCGAGTTGAAGTCGCAGTACGGGCACTTCTTCAGGCACCACGGCAGGTGCACGTAGAGCGACAGCGGCGGCAACGCCGGCAACTGCAGCGTCCCGGGCCGCAGATGG
>JBGAII010000014.1:0-49931 GCA_044225625.1 Rubrivivax sp. | reverse complement strand
AATGTCGCGGACCGGCGAAATCCGCCAGTACGGATTCGAGTGGCACCGGCGCACCGAAGGCGAAGCCCTGGCCGTAAGTGACGCCGAGCGCGCGCAGGCGCTCGGCGATGGCGGGCGTTTCCACGTACTCGGCCACCGTGTCGAGGCCGAGCTGCCCGGCGATCTGCAGCACCGCGCGAATGACCCCCTCAGAGCGCGCGTCGGTCAACAGGTCGCGCACGAACGAGCCGTCGATCTTGAGCGCCGAGACCGCGAGCGACTTGAGGTAGGCAAGCGAGGAGAAGCCGGTGCCGAAGTCGTCGAGCGCGAAGCGCGCGCCGAGCGCGCCGACCCGCTCGATGAAGCGCTGCGCGGCCGGCATGTCGGAGATCGCGGCGCTTTCGGTGAATTCGAACACGAGCGCTTCGGCCGGCGTCGCGGCGCCCTTGAGCGCGGTGCGCACGAAATCGGCGAAGTCCGGCTGCACGAGCGACTGGCCCGACAGGTTGATGCTGAATGCGACGTTGCGCGCGCGCAGGGCGGCGGCGTGCGGGTCGAGCATCTCGAGGGCGCGTCGCACCACCCAGCGATCGAGCTGCGGCAGCAACTGGTAGCGGGTCGCGGCCGAAATGAAGCGCGACGGCGCCACCGGCTCGCCGCCCGCGTCCCGCAGGCGGATCAGGATTTCATGGCGGCGCGGGCGCGTCGGGTCCCACAGTGATTCGATGGGCTGCGCGTAGAGCACGAAGCGGTTTCGCTCGAAGGCATCGATCAGGTCGCGGAAGATCGCGAGGTCGTCGCGCCGCTGCACGAGGCTCGCATCGGTCTGCGCGAACACTTCGACGCGGTTCCTGCCGCGATCCTTGGCCGCCTTGCAGGCCGTCTCGGCCGTCGCGAGCACGTGGTCGGCCGCTTCGCCGTCCTGCGCGGCGGCCACGCCGAAACTCGCGGTCACGCGCAGGCCGGCGCGCTCGGGCGGCGGCGGCAGCGCCTCGATCGCCTGGCGCGCCGCTTCCGCCCAGGCCCGGCCCTGGTTGAGCGTGCAGTCGCGCAGCAGGACCACGAAACGATCGCCGGCGAAGCGGCTCGCCATCTCGATGCGCTGGCCCGCGTGGTCGCGCCACAGCGCCGCAGCGCGCCGCAGCACGTCATCGCCCGCGGCGAGGCCGAACAGGTCGTTGGTCACGTGCAGCTGGTCGAGGTCCACGTACACGACGCAAATGCTGGCGCCCGCCGTGGCGAGCACGCTGCGCAACCTGCCCTCGAATACATGGCGCGCCGGCAGGCCGGTGAGCGGGTCATGCTCCATCTCGGTGGCCGCGACGATGCGCGACACGATCCGTTCGAGTCGGCGCGCGTCGCGTGGCGAGAGGTGGCGGGCCTCACGCTGCGCGAAGGCCATGACGAGGCCGAGCGGGGCGCCGTCGGCCAGCACGGGTGCCGCGATGACGGTCCACGGCAGCAGCGGTCCCTCCGGAGTCTCGCGCAACTTGCCGACGATGATCGCGCGGCCGCGCGCCATGACTTCCCTGGCGAGTGAGCCGCGGGCCAGGCGTCGCAGCGTGTCGAGCTCGGGCGCCGCGAGCGGCTTGCGCAGCGCCATGCGCTCGAGCTGCCGATCCGCGAGCCACAGCATCACGCCGTCGCAGCCGAGGTGGGAGGCGCAGGCTTCGAGCGTCGCCTCGAGCCGGTCGGCGCTGGCATTGCGCCCCGCGTGGCTCGAGGTCGCGAGCAGCCAGCGAAGTTCCGCAGTCTGCTCGGCGGCCTGCAGGCTGGCAATCCGCTGGCGCCGCAATTGAGCGGCTGCGGCGACATCCCGCGCCAGCAGTTGCAGCACCGGCCGCAGGGTGTGGCCGAGCGCGGCGCCGTCGGGATCGGAGGGCAGGCGCGACGGCGGGCCGAGAAGGCCGAGCCAGGCGCCTGGCGCGTTGGCATCCTCGCCGACGGGCAGCAGCAGTCCCGCGGAGTCGTCGATGCTGCGCGCGAGCGTCAATGCGGCGGGTATGTCCCGCTGCCGCAACAGCTCGAGCACGTGATCGAGGCGTGCGCGCAGGTCGAGGGCATCGGCGCCATCCTCGCTCCACCAGAGCCTGCCGTCGGGTCCGTAGAGCACGACGCGGCGCGTGCGCGCGAACAGCGAGCGCACGATCTGCGCATAGGGCGCGGCGTCGAACTGTTGCGCGGGCAAGCCCTTCCTCCGTGAGGCCAAATTATGGCAAGTCCATTCTGCGGCCAGCCAGCGGGCGGGGACCGCGACGGCCATCACGGAATGCCGGTGCCGCCTGGCGCCGCCGCGGCCGCTCAGCGCTTTTCGACGAAGTCCCGGATCCTCGCGGCCGCCTCGACGCATTCTTCAACACCCGCGACCAGCGAAATGCGCACGCGTCCCGCGCCGGGGTTGGTGCCCTGCGCGGCGCGGCCGAGGTAGCTGCCGGGCAGGATCGTGAGGTTCTGCCGGGCGAAGAGTTCGCGGGCGAAGGCTTCGTCGTCCCCGCCCACGTCCGGCCACAGGTAGAAGCCGCCGGCCGGTGCCGCGACGTGGAGCACCGGCGCGAGCAGCGGCACCACCCGCGCGAACTTCTCCCGGTAGAGGGCGCGGTTCTGCGCCGCGTGGGCGTCGTCATTCCAGGCGGCAATGCTCGCAAGTTGCGTCGGCAGCGGCATGGCGCAGCCGTGGTAGGTGCGATAGCGCAGGAAAGCATCCACCAGGCGCGGGTCGCCCGCGACGAATCCGGAGCGCAGGCCCGGTACGCTCGAGCGCTTCGAGAGACTGTGGAAAACCATGCAGCGTTCGTAGCGACCGCGCCCGCTGGCGCGCGCGGCTTCGAGCAGCGAGGCGGGCGGGTGCGCTTCATCGAGCCACAGGTCGGCATAGCACTCATCGGCCGCGATGACGAAGTCGTGGCGCTCGGCGAGCGCGAGCGCCGCCTCGAGGTATGCGCGCGGCATGACGGCGCCGGTGGGATTGCCCGGCGAGCACAGCACGAGGACCTGCACGTCGCGCCACACACGGTCCGGCACCGCGTCGAGGTCGGGCAGATAGCCGGTCGCCGCGGTCGTGTCGAGGAAGTACGGCGTCGCTCCCGCGAGCAGCGCCGCGCCCTCGTAGATCTGGTAGAAGGGGTTCGGCATCGCCACGAGCGCCGGCCGGCCTGGGTCGATGCAGGCCTGCACGAAACCGAACAGCGCCTCGCGCGTGCCGTTGACGGGCAGCACCATGCGGCCTTCGTCGACCGCCCCGTCGCCGAGCGCGAAACGCCGCTCGAGCCAGCGAACGGCCGCCGCGCGCAGCGCGGGCAGGCCGACGGTGGACGGATAGCTGCCGAGCGCATCGAGGTGCGCATGCAGCGCCTCGAGCACGAACGCCGGCGGCGCGTGCTTCGGCTCGCCGATCGACATGGCGATGTGCGCGAGCCCGCGAGCAGCACGCAGCCGCCTTCAGCGCGGGAGCTTTCGAACGGGTAGCTGTGCAGGGCGGCGATGCGCGGATTCATGCGTTGCGCCTGGCCGAGCGCTTCGGCGAAGTGTTTTCTGCAGCCGCTCGGCGGCCGGCGCGTCGAGCGGCCGGTTGAGCGCGTCGGTGACATAGAAGACATCCTCGGCGCGTTCGCCGACCGTCATGATCTTGGCGTTGTGCAGGTGCACGCGTTCCTCCATCAGGACCTTGCCGACATCGCACAGCAGGCCCGGCCTGTCGCCCGCCGTCAGCTCGAGCACCGTGCGGCTGTGCCGCTCGTCAGTTGCAGCCCGATCTGCGTCGGGGTGTGGAACATGCGCGTCTGCCGCGGCGCGCGCATCGGTGCACCGCGAGCGGCGCTCCCTCGGGCAGGCGCAGCGACGCCCTGTGCCTGCTCGATCTCGGCGAGCCGCTCTCCGTCGGCGATCGGCGCGCCATGGTCCTCGAGCACGTGGTACACGTCGAGGCTGAAGCCGTCCTCGGTGGGCACGATCTGCGCATCGACGATGTTGAGGCCGAGCTGGTCGAGCACGGCGGTGGTGCGGGCGAAGCCGTGGAAGCGGTGCGGCGCGAAGGTGAAGATCGCGGTCGTGCCGCGCACGCTCGCGGCATCGAGCGCGACGACCGGGTCCTCGGCGCGCGCATCGCGGTCGGCGAGCAGGCGCGTGTGCCAGGCGACCTCGTCGGCCGAGTTGCGCAGGAAATAGCCGGGCGACAGCCGTGTCCACACCGCATCGATGTGCGCGTCCCGCAGGCCTTGCGCGTGCAGCGCCTGGCGCGCCGCCGCCTGCGTGTCGCGCACCAGCTCGTCCTGGTCGATCGGTGCCTCGAGCCCGCGGCGCAGCGCGCGCCGCGTGCGCTCGTAGAAGCTGTGGAACAGTGACGACTTCCACGAGTTCCACAGTTTCGGGTTGGTGCCGCGCACGTCCGCGCAGGTGAGGGTGTAGAGGTAGTCGAGGTGGGTCTCGTCGCCGACGAAGCGGGCGAAGGCATTGATCACTTCGGGTTCGGAGATGTCCTGCTTCTGCGCCGTGACCGACAGCGCGAGGTGATGGCGCACGAGCCAGGCGACGAGCCGCGCGTCGTAGCGCGTGAGGCCCTGCTCGAGGCAGAAGGCCTCGGCGTCGACCGCGCCGAGCTCCGAATGGTCGCCGCCACGGCCCTTGGCGATGTCGTGGAAGAGGGCGGCGAGGTAGGCGATCTCGGGCTTCGGCAGCTCGCGGAACACGGCCGAGACCTGCGGCAGTTCGTGGTCGTAGCGGGAGATCGCGAGCCGGCGCAGGTTGCTCACGACGAACAGCGTGTGCGCGTCGACCGTGTAGGCGTGGAACAGGTCGTACTGCATGCGCCCGACGATGCGGCCGAAGGCGGGGATGTAGCGGCCGAGCACGCCGTAGGTGTTCATGCGGCGCAGCTCGTGCGTGACGCCGACCGGCGCGCGCAGGATCTCGAGGAAGAGGCGGTGGTGGCGCGGGTTCTGGCGGAACTCCTCGTCGATCAGCCAGAGCGAGCGCCCGATCGCCCGGATCGTCTCGGCTCGCACGCCGCGCACCTGCGGGTGCTGCTGCAGCAGCACGAACAGCTCGAGCAGCGCCGACGGCGAACGGGCGAACACGTCCTCGTGGACCGTCTCGAGGTAGTCGCTGCGCACCTGGAAGCGCGCATTGAGCGGTCGCGGCGGCGCGTCCTCGGTCAGGATCGCCTCGCGGAACAGCTGCAGCAGCAGCTCGTTCAGCAGGCTCACGTCCATCACCGTGCGGTAGTAGCGCTGCATGAACTGCTCGACCGCGAGCGTGTAGGACGCGTCCTCGTAGCCGAAGCTCTTCGCGAGGCGGATCTGGTGGTCGAACAGCAGCCGATCCTCGCGGCGGCCGGCGATCAGGTGCAGACCGCAGCGCACCCGCCAGAGGAAGGCCTGCGCCTGCTTCAGCTTGCGCAGCTCCGACGGCGCGAGGAAGCCGTGCGTCACGAGTTCGTCGAGCGACCCGGCGCCGAAGTGCCGCTTGGCCACCCAGGCGATCGTCTGGATGTCGCGCAGGCCGCCGGGACCGGTCTTGACGTTCGGTTCGAGGTTATAGGCGGTGTCGTTCGCCTTCAGGTGCCGCTCCACCTGCTCGCGCACCTTTGCCTCGAAGAACTCGCGCACCGGCCAGAGGTGCCGCGGGTCCAGCGCCTCGCGCAACTCCCCGGCGAGCGTCGCGTCGCCCGCGATCCAGCGCGCCTCGACCAGCGTCGTCATCACCGACACGTCGGCGGCGCACTCGCTGGCGCACTCGGCGATGCTGCGAACGCTATGGCCGACCTCGAGGCCGATGTCCCACAGGAAGGCGAGCAGGCCTTCGACGGGGCCGCGCTCGGCGGCGGCCAGTGGCGCGGCGGTCAACACGAGCACGTCGACGTCGGAGCAGGGGTGCAGTTCGCCGCGGCCGTAGCCGCCGACCGCGACGAGCGCCCAGTGGCCGGCGTGCCCGCCGAGGTGCGCCTGCCAGGCGGCACGCAGCACGCAGTCGATCAGCTGCGCGCGCGCGTGCACGATCGACTCGACCGGCTCCTCGGCGTGGAAGCGCGCCGCGAGTTCGGCGTGCGCCTCGCGCAGCGCATCGCGGTAGAGCGCCGGGGAGTGGGGGTCCGCCGCGAGACGCTTGCCGAGGCGCTCGAGCAGGGGCCATTGCAGCGGCGCTCCCGCGATCGGCATGTCGTCTTCGAGCGTGCCGGCAGGCGGCATCAGGGCACCCTCAATGTCGGTCGGCAGCCCCGAGGGTGAGGACTTCGACGCCGCCCTCCGTCACGAGCACCGTGTGTTCCCATTGCGCCGAGAGCGAATGGTCCTTGGTGACGACGGTCCAGCCGTCCTTCAGCAGCGCGACGTGGCGCTTGCCCGCGTTCACCATCGGTTCGATCGTGAAGGTCATGCCCGGCTTCAGCTCGAGGCCGCTGCCGGCCGTGCCGTAATGCAATACCTGCGGGTCTTCATGGTACACGCGGCCGATGCCGTGTCCGCAGTACTCGCGCACCACGGAAAAATTGCGCTCCTCGACATAGGCCTGGATCGCCTGGCCGATGTCGCCGAGGCGCGCGCCGGGGCGCACGGTCCGGATGCCCTGCCACATGGCCTCGAAGCAGGTTTCGGTGAGGCGCTGCGCCTGGATGCCGGGCTTGCCCACGTAGTACATGCGGCTCGTGTCGCCGTGGAAGCCGTCGCGGATCACCGTGACGTCGATGTTGACGATGTCGCCCGCCTTCAGGCGCTTGTCGTTCGGGATGCCGTGGCAGACGACATGGTTGACCGAGGTGCAGATCGCACCGGGAAAGGGCGGATAGCCCGGCGGGGCATAGCCCACCGTGGCCGAGACGCAGCCCTGTACGTTGACGACGTAGTCCAGCGCCAGCTTGTCGAGCTGCAGCGTGGTGACACCGGCCTTGACGTGCGGTGTCAGCATGTCCAGCACCTCGGCGGCCAGCCTGCAGGCCAGGCGCATGCCGTCGATCTCGTTGCCGGTTTTGTATGTGGTGGCCATGGGACGGATTATCCCATCCGGCCCCTAGAATGCCGGGCTTGCGCGTCGATGGCCCCACGGGCCCCGTCCGGCGCCCCCCGCTTCGCCCTCCGTCCGAGCGACCGCATGCCCGCCCCCCACACGACACTGCTTCATTTCGAAGGCGGCAACGCCTTGTCCGCCTTTCGTGCCCGCCGGCTGCTGGCCGCGCTGCAGGCGGTGAACGAGCGCATCGAGCAGATCTCGGCGCAACACGTGCATTGGGTGCGCTGCAGCTCCGCGCTGGACGCCTCGGCGCACGACAAGCTGCAGGCGTTGCTGCGTTATGGCGACCCGTCCGCGCCGGACGCCGGGCCGACGCTGATCGTCGTGATGCCGCGCCTGGGCACGGTCTCGCCCTGGGCCAGCAAGGCCACCGACATTGCCCACAACTGCGGGCTCGCCGTCCAGCGCATCGAGCGCGTCACCGAGGTCCGGCTCGGCTTGAAGCGTAGCCTGCTCGGTGCCGGCAAGGCCTTGACGGCCGACGAGCTGGCGGCCTGCGCCGCGCTGCTGCACGACCGCATGACCGAAAGCGTGGCCTTCGAGCGCGAGGCCGCACGGCACCTGTTCGACGAGCAGCCGGCGCCGCCGCTGGAGCATGTCGACGTGCTCGGGCAGGGCGCCGCGGCGCTGCGCGAGGCCAACGGCCGCTTCGGCCTGGCGCTCAGCGACGACGAGATCGACTACCTGGTCGACGCGTTCGGCCGGCTCGGCCGCAACCCCAGCGACGTCGAGCTGATGATGTTCGCCCAGGCCAACAGCGAACACTGCCGCCACAAGATCTTCAATGCGCAGTTCCGCATCGACGGCCAGGACCAGCCGCACTCGATGTTCGGCATGATCCGGCACACCGAGGCCACCTCGCCGCAGCACACCGTGGTGGCCTACCACGACAACGCCGCGGTCATGGAAGGCGGACCGGTGCAGCGCTGGCTGCCGCAGGGCTACACCAACGCACCGCTGTACGGCCCGCGCGACGAGGTCGCCCATGTGCTGATGAAGGTGGAGACGCACAACCACCCGACGGCGATCTCGCCCTTTCCGGGCGCGTCCACCGGTGCCGGCGGCGAGATCCGCGACGAGGGCGCCACCGGCCGCGGCGCGCGTCCCAAGGCCGGGCTGACGGGCTTTTCGGTGTCTAACCTGCACCTGCCCGACACCGACGAACCCTGGGAACATGCGCCCGTCGGCAAGCCGGAGCACATCGCCAGCGCGCTGCAGATCATGATCGACGGCCCGCTGGGCGGCGCGGCCTTCAACAACGAATTCGGCCGGCCGAACCTGGGCGGCTACTTCCGCGTCTTCGAGCAGGACGTGGCCGATGTGCGCCGCGGCTACCACAAGCCGATCATGATCGCCGGCGGGCTGGGCGCGATCAGCGCCAGCCAGACGCACAAGCTGCCCTTCGGCGCCGGCACGCTGCTGATCCAGCTGGGCGGCCCCGGCATGCGCATCGGCATGGGCGGCGGCGCGGCCAGCTCGATGGCCGCCGGCAGCAACACGGCGGCGCTGGACTTCGACAGCGTACAGCGCGGCAACCCCGAGATTCAGCGCCGCGCGCAGGAGGTCATCAACCACTGCTGGGCACTCGGGGAAGTGAACCCGATCCTGGCGATCCACGATGTCGGCGCCGGCGGCATCAGCAATGCCTTCCCCGAACTGGTGGACGGCGCCGGCAAGGGCGCCACTTTCGACCTGCGCAAGGTGCCGTTGGAAGAAAGCGGTCTGGCGCCGAAGGAAGTGTGGTGCAACGAAAGCCAGGAGCGCTACGTGCTGGCGATCGCGCCGGACAGCCTGCCGCTGTTCCAGGCCATGGCCGAGCGCGAGCGCTGCCCCTTCGCCGTGGTCGGGGTGGTCAGCGACGACCGCGAACTGGTGCTGGAGGACGGCCCCAGGGGCGAGCGTTTCATCGACATGCCGATGGACGTGCTGCTCGGCAAGCCGCCGAAGATGCTGCGCGACGTGATGCGCGTCGCGCGCACCGAATCGCCGCTCGACCTGACCGGCGTGACGCTGCAGCAGGCGGCCTTCGACGTGCTGCGCCATCCGACGGTGGCGTCGAAGCGCTTCCTGATCACCATCGGCGACCGCACGGTGGGTGGCCTGAGCCACCGCGACCCGATGGTCGGTCCGTGGCAGGTGCCGGTGGCCGACTGCGCGGTGACGCTGGCCGACTATGCCGGTTCCCGCGGCGAAGCGATGGCCATGGGCGAGCGCACGCCACTGGCCAGCCTGGACGCACCGGCCTCGGGCCGCATGGCGGTCGGCGAGGCCATCACCAACCTGCTGGCCGCGCCGGTGCAACTGGACCGCATCAAGCTCAGCTGCAACTGGATGGCCGCCTGCGGCGAACCCGGCGAGGACGCCGCGCTGTACGACACCGTCAAGGCGGTGGCGCTGGAGCTGTGCCCGGCATTGGGCATCGGCGTGCCGGTGGGCAAGGATTCGTTGTCGATGCGCACGCGCTGGCAGGACGCGGGTCAAGGCAGGCAGGTCACCGCGCCGGTGTCGCTGATCGTCACCGCTTTCGCCACGCTGGACGACGTGCGTGGCACGTTGACACCGCAGCTGCAGCCGGTGGACAGCACGCTGATCCTGGTGGACCTGGGCGGTGGGCGCATGCGCATGGGCGGCTCGATGCTGGCGCAGTGCCTGGGACGCTTCGGCGACGTGGTGCCGGACCTGGACGAGCCCGGGGCACTGAAGTCGCTGGCCGCGGCGGTCACCGAGCTGCGCGCGGCCGGGCAGATCCTGGCCTACCACGACCGCAGCGACGGCGGCCTGTGGGCGGCGGTGTGCGAGATGGCCTTTGCCGGCCAATTGGGCGTCAGCCTGAACGTCGACCTGCTGGTCACCGAAAGCGACGGCATCGCCGACAGCCGTGCCGAATACGGCGATTCCAAGAACTGGGCCGCGCAGGTCGGCGAACGGCGCAACGAGCTGACGCTG
This sequence comes from Rubrivivax sp., assembly GCA_044225625.1. Taxonomy (GTDB): domain Bacteria; phylum Pseudomonadota; class Gammaproteobacteria; order Burkholderiales; family Burkholderiaceae_C; genus Rubrivivax. Next base: position 40,007 of record JBGAII010000014.1, on the reverse strand, counting down.
AAGGCGCTGTTCAACGAAGAACTGGGTGTGGTGCTGCAGGTGCCACGCGCGCAGCGCGACGCCGTCTTCGCCACGCTGCGCCGGCACGGCCTGGGCCGCCACAGCCATGCCATCGGCAAGACGAACGACAAGCGGCTGATCGAGGTCTGGCGCGACGTCAAGCCGGTCTTCAGCGCCGCGCTGCGCGACCTGCAGCAGGCCTGGGACGAGGTGAGCTGGCGGATCGCGCGGCTGCGCGACAACCCGGACTGCGCCGATGCCGAACACGCCGCCGCCGGCGCCGACGACGATGCCGGTCTGCAGCTGCACCTGAGCTTCGAAGCGCTGCCGGCGCCGCCGCTGGTCGGCACCCGGCCGAAGGTGGCCATCCTGCGTGAGCAAGGCGTCAACAGCCACCTGGAGATGAGCTACGCGATGGCGCAGGCCGGCTTCGACACCTACGACGTGCACATGAGCGACCTGCAGGCCGGGCGTGCGCGGCTGGACATGTTCCAGGCCTTCGTCGCCTGCGGCGGCTTCGCCTACGGCGACACGCTGGGTGCCGGCGAGGGCTGGGCGAGATCGATCCTGTTCAACCCCGTGCTGGCCGAACAGTTCGCCGCCTTCTTCGGCCGCGCCGACACGCTGGCGCTGGGCGTGTGCAACGGCTGCCAGATGATGGCCGCGCTGAGCCCGATGATCCCGGGCGCGCAGGCCTGGCCCAAGTTCACGCGCAACCGCAGCGAGCAGTTCGAGGCCCGCTTGTCGCAGGTGGAGGTGCTGGCCAGCCCGAGCCTGTTCTTCACCGACATGGCCGGCAGCCGCATTCCCATCGCGGTGGCGCACGGCGAGGGCTTCGCCGACTTCTCGCAGCGCGGCGATGCGGCGGCGGTGCATCGGGCGATGCGCTTCGTCGATTCGGCGGGCAGGCCCACCGAGGCCTATCCGGCCAACCCCAACGGCAGCCCCGACGGCCTGACGGCGGTGACCACCGCCGACGGCCGCTTCACCGTGCTGATGCCGCACCCGGAGCGGGTGTTCCGCAACCTGCAGATGAGCTGGAGCAGCGGCGACCCGCTGGCCCACAGCCCGTGGATGCGCATGTTCCACAACGCGCGGCGGGCGTTGGACTGAGCCGCGGGGTCAGGGTCCCAGGCCGATGGCCGCCAGCCTGGCGTCCACCGACTCGGACCAGCCGCGGTTGGCTGCCGGGCTGGCCGGGCTCGGGTGCAGGATCTGCGCCACGTGCAGACTTCGCGCCACCGCCGGATCCACCTGCTTCCCTTCGAGCACGGTGCGCAGGCAGCGTTCGGCAAATCCACCGATCCCGATCGCCCATTCGGGCTGCAGCACCGACAGTGCCGTGGCCAGGTGGCGGTCGCAGGCGGCGGCGACGGCGCGGCGCTCAAGCGCGGGCAGCCGGTCGGGGGTGAGGTTGCGCCCCGAAGCCTCGAGGAACACCAGCGGGCAGTAGTTCAGCACGAAGCGGTCGCGGAAGAAGGCCCCGGCCGTGCCGAAGCGCAGTGCCGCCCAGCCCCACAGGCGCCTTCCGCTGACCTCCGAGCGTGTGCAGTCGAAGCCCTCGATCGGCCGCTTCGGATGCTGCCGAGCCGGCGGCTCCACCGGCTCGCCAATGCCCATCCAGTCGCGCACCGCTGCCACTTCGCCGAAGGGCACGCCGGTCTGCATCATGCCGAACGGCCCCGGATTCATGCCGAGGAAGACGATGCGCTTGCGCGTGGCACCGAAGCGCTCGACGTAGGCCCGATAGGGTGCGAACGCGTACTGCAGCGGGTCGTAGACATGCGCCACCGGTGGTGCGAAGCGCAGCGCGCGCAGCGTGTCGGACAGTTCGCGGGCGGCCGTCAGCAGGTCGAGCGCGATCGGTGACGTCATGGCGGCCATGGCACCGCCGATGTCGCAGGGACGCCAGACTGGCATGCCGGCCCGAGCAGGAATAAGCTGCAGGCCTGCCATCGCCGCCCGGCGCGGCGGGGCCTCATCGAGCGAAAGGAGCCACCATGCTGTCCGATGCCGCTGTCACCACGATGTTGCCCGTCAAGGACATGGACCGTGCCCGCAGGTTCTACGAGGGCCGCCTGGGGCTGACGCCGGGCGGCTTCAGGCCCGACGGCAAGTTCGTCTACGCGGCCGGCGGCAGCACGCTGGCGCTGTTCCCGAAGCCCGAGGGGACGAAGGCCGACCATACCGCCATCAGCTTCCGCGTGCCCGACATCGCCTCCGCCATCGAGACCCTCGAAAGCGCGGGCGTGGTCTTCGAGGACTACGACTTTCCCGGGCTGAAGACGGTCGATCACGTCTGCGTGCTCGGCGCCGAAAAGGCGGCATGGTTCATGGACACCGAAGGCAACTGCCTGTGCATCCACGAGGACATCGCGCCGGCTTGAGCGAGGCGGCGGGCTCGGTCTCGACCGTCAGGCCGCGGCCGACCCGTCCACCGCCGCCTTCAGCTCGGCATAGCTGTGCGTTTCGGGGAACTGCGGGAACTGCGCCGCGATGGCCGCCGGTGCGTGGATGAAGAAGCCGGCGTCGGCGGCCAGCAGCATGCCGGTGTCGTTGTACGAGTCGCCGGCCGCCATCACGCGGAAGTTCAGGCTCTTCAGCGCCTCGACCGCGCGCCGCTTCTGATCGGGCTGGCGCAGCCGGTAGTCGCGCACGCGGCCGTCGGCGTCGGTCAGCAGGCGGTGGCAGAACAGCGTGGGCCGGCCCAGCTGACGCATCAGCGGGTCGGCGAACTCGTAGAAGGTGTCCGACAGGATGACCACCTGATAGCGCGTGCGCATCTCGTCCAGGAACTCGCGCGCACCGGGCAGCGGGCCCATGCCGTCGATCACCTGCTGGATGTCCGGCAGCTTCAGCCCGTGCTGGTCGAGCAGCGCCAGGCGATAGCGCATCAGCTTGTCGTAGTCCGGCTCGTCGCGCGTGGTGCGCTGGAACTCTGGAATGCCGGTGCGCTTGGAGAACTCGATCCAGATTTCCGGGACCAGCACGCCTTCCATATCGAGGCACAGCACCTGCATTCGCGACTCCGTGGTTCGTGCGGCCCTGGGTGCGGGCCGCAAAGCGCCCGGATGCTACCCGACGGACCCGGCGCCGCCGGCCGCATCGGCCAGACCGCGCAGCGTCGCACCGGTTTCCTCGTCGGCCGGGAAAAAGGTCTCCAGCGCCAGCTCGGACAGGGTGATGTCGGTGGGCGTGCCGAACACGGTGATGATGCTGATCAGGTTCAAGACACCTGTTGTGGTGCGCAGGCGCAGCGGCACGTAGACGCTGGTGTCCGGGTGGGCGGCCGCGGGTTCCGTGCCCTCCGGCACCGGCAAGGCGCGCAGTTCCTCGGCCAGCGCCGCCAGCACCGGGTCGGCGCTGGCGCGCACCTGTTGCTGCAGCCGGTGCAGCAGGTGGTGGCGCCACTGCGCCAGGTTGACGATGCGCGGCGCCAGGCCATCGGGACGCAGACTCAGTCGCAGCACGTTCAACGGCGGCACCAGGATCTCCGGCGGCAGCGTGGACAGCAGCAATGGCACCATGCGGTTGCAGGCCACCATGTTCCAGTGCCGGTCGACGGCCAGCGCCGGATACGGCTCGTGCGCCTTCAGCACGCGTTCCACCGCCTGCGCCGGCGCCTGCATCGCCGGATCGGCCAGCGCGTGCTCGCGGTACAGCGGCGCATAACCGGCGGCCGTGAGCAGCCGGTTGCGTTCGCGCAGCGGAACCTCCAGCCGGTCGGCCAGGCGCAACACCATCTCGCGGCTCGGCAGCGCGCGGCCGGTTTCCAGGAAGCTCAGATGCCGGGTCGAGACTTCGGCATGGCCGGCCAGGTCCAGCTGGCTCAGGCGGCGCCGCTGGCGCCATTCGCGCAGTTGCGCGCCGACGGGTGGAAGGCTGTGCATGCGGGCACGATAGCGCAGCGCCTGCGCTGCGGCCATGACCTGCGAGGTCATGGCCTCTGCGGTGGCCGTCAGTAGTGGATCGCGCGTGGCGTGCCGCCGCCAGCGGCAATGGCATCGCCGTTGATCGCCCGCGAACGTGGGGAGCACAGGAAGGCGACGACGAAGGCCACTTCCTCCGCATCCACCAGGTGGCGGATCGAATTGCCGGCGGCCATCTGCGCCTCGACCTCGGCTTCGCTCAGGCCCTGGGCCTGGGCACGCGCCGCGATCAGCGGCGCAGTGCGCTCGGTGCGCGTCAGCCCCGGGTGCACCACGCTCACCTGGATGCCGGCCGGCCCCAGTTCGTCGGCCATGTTCTTCGTCAGCGCCGCCAGCGCGACGTTGCGCATGCTGCCCACCGCGCTGCCGCTCTGGCGCGCGGCCAGGCCGCTGATGTTGACGATGCGGCCCCAGCCGCTGGCACGCATGCCGGGCACCACCTCGCGCGCGCAGCGGATGTAGCCCATCACCTTGGTGTCCATCTCGGCATGGAAGTAGTCGGCGCTGATCCGTTCCAGCGTCGGCGGCGCGGCAAAGCCGGCCGGCTCGGCCGCGGCATTGACCAGGATGTCGATCGGCCCGCCCAGCTGCTGCATCGCCTGCGCCACGGCCTGGCGGGTCAGCGCGTCGTCGGTGGTGTCGCCGGCCACGCCGATGACCCGCCGGCCGGTGGCGGTGGCGATTTCGGCCGCGGCGGTGGACAGCCGTGCGGCGTCGCGCGCGAGCAGCGCGACGTCGGCGCCTTCTTCGGCCAGCACGCGCGCCACCGCCTTGCCGATGCCGCGGCTGCCGCCGGTGACCAGCGCACGTTTGCCTTGCAGTTGCAGATCCATGCGGGGCCTTTCGTGATGACGAAAAGCCCGGATGCTATGCCGCTATTCGGCCTGGCGCCCCAGCCGCCGCAGCTTGGCGCACCAGCGCGCGACGCCGGCGGCGGCGAGGGTCTGCACCATGCCGATCAGCGTCTCGGTGACCGGCGCGATGCCGACGAAGCCCAGCACGTTGCGCTCCAGTGCGCGCACCGCATGGGCGCGGAAGTAGTAGCGGTACAGCAGCGCCGGCATGCCCATCGTCACGACCACGCGCGCCGAGCGGCCGCTGAGGCCCTTCTTGCCGAAGCCGCCGTTGTCGTCCTTGTGGAAGGCGAAACCCGGCCGCGCCACCTGTTCCAGAAAGGCCTTGACGTAGGCCGGCATGTCGCCCAGCCACAGCGGAAAGAACAACACCAGGTGCTGCGCCCAGCCGATGGCGTCCTGCGCCGGCTGCAGCGTGGGCGGCAGCGCGCCTTGTTCCCACTGCTCGGCGCTGCGCAGCAGCGGAATGTCCAGCTGCGCCAGCTCGATGCGGCGCAATTCGTGGCCGGCCGCGGCAGCGCCGTCGGCATAGGCCTGCGCCAATGTGTGGCCGAGGTGCCCGCCCTTCGGGTCGGGGTGGCCCTGGATCAACAGAATGCGCTTGCTCATCGGATGCCCTCCCTGCCGGGCATCATCGGCACAAGCGACGGCCGGCGCCTTGCGCCGGCTCAAGCGATCACGTACGAGGCCGCGCCGGTGGCGACCAGCGTGCCGTGCTCGTTCTCCAGACGCATCTGCGCCGAGCCCAGCCGCCCGCCGAGGCGCGTGACCTCGGCCCGGGCAATGAAGTACTGGCCCACGCCCTGGCGCAGGTAGTCCACCCGCAGGTCGATGGTGCCCATGCGGTTGAAGCGGTGCAGGATCTGGTCCGCGCCTTCGTCGGCATGCTTCTCGGCCAGTTCCACCAGCAGCGCCATGCCGGCCATCGTGTCCAGCGTGGCCGAGATCGCGCCGCCATGCAGCCGGCCGTAGGCATAGTGACCGACCAGTGCCGGCCGCATGTCCAGACGCAGGCGCACGTCGCCCGGCCGCAGCGACAGCACCTTGATGCCCAGCATCTGGTTGAAGGTGATGCGCTGCTCCCACAGCTCGACCATGCGTGCGTCGAGCCGCGCCTGTCGGGCGCTGCGGCGCGGCAGGGCGTGGCTGGCGCTGGCGGTGGTCATGCGGCGACGGCTCGTGCGGGCAGGGCGGCCAAAGGCCCAAATGCCGCAGGCTAACATCGCCGCCGATGCCAGAGCCCACCCCGCAGCCACCGCAAATCCTGCAGCGCCTCGAGCGCCTGGATGCCCTGCGCGGCCTGGCCATCGTGTGGATGGCGGCCTTCCATTTCGCGTTCGACCTGAACCATTTTGCTGGCTGGCTGCAGCCGCGCCAGAACTTCTATACCGACCCGCTGTGGACGCTGCAGCGCAGCGCCATCGTCAGCCTGTTCCTGTTCTGCGCCGGCCTGTCGCTGGCCGCGGCGCTGCACGCCGGCCAGCCCTGGGCGCGCTTCTGGCGGCGCTGGGCGCAGATCGCCGGCTGCGCGCTGCTGGTCAGCGTGGGCTCGGCTTTCATGTTCCCCAAGAGCTGGATCAGCTTCGGCGTGCTGCACGGCATTGCGGTGATGCTGGTGCTGGCGCGGCTGGCGGCGCCGCTGCGCGGCGGGTTGTGGCTGCTGGGGTTGCTGTGCGTGCTGCTGCCCGTGTGGGTCCAGCACCCGTGGTTCGATTCGCGCTGGACCAACTGGGTGGGCCTGGTCACGCACAAGCCGGTGACCGAAGACTACGTGCCGCTGCTGCCGTGGCTGGGCGTGATGTGCTTCGGCCTGGCCGCCGGCCAATGGCTGCTGCGCGCGGGGCCCGCCGTGCTCGGTGGCCCGCTGCCCGCGGCGGCGCGGCCGCTGGCCGCGCTGGGACGCTGGTCGCTGAGCTTCTACATGGTTCACCAGCCGGTGCTGATCGGCCTGTTGATGGCAGTGCAGGCGCTGCGCGCTGGATGACGCGCCCCGCCTTCGCGGCCACGCTGTGGCTGATCCCCGGCGTGTACTTCCTGTTCGTCGCCGCCGAGTTCGTGGTGCTGACGCAGCTGGCGCTGACGCTCACCGCGCAGGGCTCGACGGCCTTTGCGGTGGGCGCACTGGCCTCGGCCTTCTGGAGCGGCATTTTCGTTGCCAGCACTGCCGCCCATGCGGTGGTGCAGCGCCTCGGCCATGCGCGCTGCTTCCTGGTGGCGATGGCGATGTCGGCGCTGGCCGTGGCCAGCCTGCTGCCGCACGACGCCTATGCCGGCTGGCTGGCCGCCGCGGCGGTGATGGGCGTAGGCGGCGGACTGGTTTGGGTGAGCGGCGAGGCCTGGCTGGCCGAAGCCGCGCCGCGCGAGCGCCGCGGCCTGCTGATCGGCCTGTTCGAAACCTCGGTCGGCCTGGGCATGCTGGCCGGGCCGGCGCTGCTGCCGCTGTCGCTGTGGGCTGGGGTGTCGCCGCTGGCCGTGGCGCTGGTGTTGATGGCGGCCGGCTTCACCTGCGCCTGGCCCTTGCTGCACGTGGCCGAACCTTCCGTCGATGCCCATGCGGCAGCGGCACAGGGCGACGATGCGCGCAACGGCTGGCGCGCTTTTGCCGTGCCGCTGGTGGCCGTGGCGGCGGCCAGCGGCTTGATGGAAAGCGGCACCTCGTCGCTGCTGCCATCGATCTCGATGCGGCTCGGCTTTGCGCTGGACACCGCCGCGTGGCTCGGCGCGGCCATCGGCGCGGGCAGTGCGCTGATGCAGGCACCTTTCGGCGCGCTGGCCGACCGCATCGGCCTGGGCCGCGCGATGGCGCTGGCCTGGACGCTGGTGCTGGGCGCCACGCTGTCGCTGTGGGTGTGGGCCGGCGCGCCGCAGCAGGTGCTGTGGCCGGTGGGCTTCGTACTCGGCGGCGTGGGCGGCGCGGTCTACACGCTGGTGGTTATCGAACTGGGCCACCGGCTGGTGGGCAGCGGCCTGGTCAAGGCGATGGGGCTGCTGGTCACGGCGTACACCGCCGGCACCGCGGGTGGGCCGGCACTGGGCGGCTGGTTGTTCGACCGCGGCGGGCTGCCGGCGCTGGCGGCGGTGATGACGCTGTGCGGGCTGGTGGGGGCAGGGTTGGCTTGGCGGGCGTTGGGGAGGGGTCTACCGTGAAAGCACTGGTCCCAATCCTGGTAGAGGCGGGTAGCATCTGCTTCGTTCTCGTGCATGTGCGCATCTGTCGGTGGTCTTGCAACAGCTCACAGCGCCCTCTTCACTGCAACGTCAAGCGGAATCCAACACCATGAGCGTCGGCGCCGTGGTCTTCGACCTCGACGGCGTGATCGTCAAGACCAACTACGTCAAGCATGCCGCCATGCTCTCGCTGTTTGCAGACCACCCTGATCAGCAGGGCGCCATCAGCGAGTTCATCCTGTCGAACGGCGGCGTCCCGCGCAGGGCCAAACTCGCGCATCTGCTGCAGCATGCCCTTCGTGCCGAGCCAACGGAGGCTCTGCTTTCCGAATACCTGCATCGCTATGCCGCGCAGTTGGAGCAGCAGCTCGCGGTAGCACCGATGGTCGAGGGCGTCGGGCCATTCATCGCTCAATACCCGGCGTCTCGCTACGTTTGCTCGTCCGCGCCGGAGGCCGAGGTTCAGCAACAAGTGTCTCGCCTTGCGCTGGGCGGGCATCTGGCGGCGGTCTATGGGGGCGACACACCCAAGTCCGATGCACTGCGCGCCATCGCGACAGGGCATCCGGATCAGACCGTGGTCTTCTTCGGTGACTCGATGGGTGACTACGAAGCGTCGCGCCAGGCCGGTGTTGCATTTGTCGGTGTCGTCTGTGAACGTGACAACTTCCAAGGCATGCCCGTGGTCAAGCTCCGCAACTTTGCCCAGCGATCGACCGTGGAGCAGGCCATGCTGAAGGCAGCGCGGCAGGGCGCAGCCTAGGTGTCATGCGCTTCGAAGGCACGCTGACCTCCTGGAACGACGAACGGGGCTTCGGCTACATCGAGTCCACCCAGGGTGGCGAGCCGATCTTCGTGCACGTGTCGGCCTGGCCGCGTGGCGCCGGCCGGCCGCAGCTGAACCAGGCCGTCAGCTTCGAAGTCGAGCGCGGCCCCAAGGGCAAGCGGGCGCGCAGCGTGCAGTTGCAGCCAGTGCGCCGTGCACCCCGGCCCAGCGCGCGGGCCCGCCGCGCGCAGTGGGGCACCGCAACGCTGTTTGCCATTCTGGCCTTTCTGGTCGTCTACATGCTGCTGGCGGCCCTCTGGCGGCTGCCGCTCTGGGTGGCGGGGCTCTATGTCGTGCTCAGCGTGCTCACCTACGGGGCCTATGCCGCCGACAAGTCCGCTGCGCTCAGGGGCGCTTGGCGTGCGTCGGAGCGCAGCCTGCACATGCTGGCGCTGGCCGGCGGGTGGTCGGGCGGTTGCTTCGCTCAGCAGTTGCTGCGCAAGAGCGCCGCCGGAGTTCAGACGCATCTTCTGGGCCACCGCGCTGCTGAACGTGCTGGGGCTGGTCGTTCTGGCCTCGCCGCTCAGGCACTGGCTGGGGGCGCTGCGTTGAAGCGGCGGTCGTTCGGTTCGCCACGCCATCCGCTGCCTGGCGGGCGTCGGCTGGCGTGGCCGGCGAGTCGCTTGACCGTGGCCGGGCGTTCTGCCCATGGCAGCGACGCCGGCGTGTCGCTACATCGACAACGACCCCTCGCGGAACTCCGTCTTGTCCAGCCACACGTTCACCAGCACCGCCTTGCCCTGACGCGCCAGCTCGCGCGCCCGCGCCAGCGTCGGCCGCACCTCGTCGGCATGCCGGATCAGCAGCCCTTCGGCGCCGAAACCGGCCACGACACGGTGGTAGTCGCTGCGCGCCAGCACCGTGGCCACGTCGTCGTGCAGCATCTTCACCTGCTCGCGCGCAATCTGCGTCCAGCCGGCGTCGCTGCCCACCACCGCGATGACCGGGATGCCCTGGCGCACCATGCTGTCGAACTCGGCCAGGCCCGCAGGCGCCGTCGCCCCAGACGATCCACACCTCGCTGCCCGGCCGCGCGGTGGCCGCGCCGATGGCAAAGCCCGCGCCCACGCCCAGCGTGCCGAAGGCGCCGGGTCCAGCCAGGCTCAGCGGCGCGCGCGGGTGCAGCAGCACGTAGCTGGCGGTGGCCACGAAGTCGCCGCTGTCGGCCACGAACACGGCGTCGTCGCCGGCCTCGGCCTCCATGGCGCGGAAGAAGGCCAGCGGGTTGACGTGCTCGCCGGGCAGCGCGGCCTGCGCGTCGATCTCGGCTTCGCGCTGCGCGTCGCGCTGGCGCAGCGTGTCGCACCAGCCGGCCCAGGCCGCCGACGGCGCCCAGCGCGCCGGCCAGCGCGCGGGATGAAGGCGCCGGCATCGCCCAGCGCGGCGATGTCGGGTCGGCGGTTCAGCTCGCGCGTCCTTGGCGCTGCGGTTGGCTGCGATCAGCGTGGCGCTGCGGCGCACGTGCTTGCCGTAGTCCAGGCGAAAGTCGCAGGGCACGCCGGCCAGCAGCACGCAGTCGGCCTCGCGCAGCGCGTTGCGGCGCTGGTGGCGCATCTGCAGCACGCCGTCGCGGCCCAGCAGGCCGCGCGCCATGCCCGACAGGTACACGGGGATGCCCAACTGGCGCACCGCCGCGGCCAGCGGATCGGGCTTCGCCGGACTGCACCACGGCCTGGCTGCCGATCACCATCAGCGGCCGTTCGCTGCGGCGCAGTGCGGCCAGTGCCTTCTGCAGCGCGCCGTCGCCGGCCTGCGGCGTGGCCACCGGCTGCGGCGCCGGCGCCGCCGTGTCCTGGCTGCCGGCGAACATACAGCTGCGCGTGCCGGTTCAGGTACCAGCGCAGCGCGCGGTCGGGCAGGCTGCCGCCTTGCCGGCGGCGTCGGCGTACCACTGGCGCACCAGCGCCTCGTCGTACAGCAGGTCCACCGGGCATTCGATGAACACCGGCCCGGGCACGCCGGACTGGGCCAGCGCAAAGGCCTCGGCCACGGCCGGGCCCAGGTCGCGCACGCGCTGCATCTTGAAGAAGCGCTTGACGTGCGGCGCGACCAGCGGGCGCTGGTCGATGTCCTGCAGCGCACCGCGGCCCTGCAGCGCGGTGGGCGCGGCGCTACCGATCAGCACCACCGGCGACTGCGCCAGCTGCGCGTTCTTCAGCGCGGTGATGGTGTTGGTGATGCCGGGGCCGGCGGTGACGGCCGCCACGCCGGGGCGGCCGGTCAGCCGCGCGTGGGCGTCGGCGGCAAACACCGCGGTGACTTCGTCGCGCACGTCGACGATGCGGATGCCGCGCGCCTTGGACGCGCTGAGGATCGGCGAGATGTGCCCGCCGCACAGCGTGAACACCTCCGTCACGCCCTGCGCCTGCAGCGCCGCGGCGATGCGCTCGCCGCCATGACGCTGCACGTTCAACATCTGTCTTGCATCCGGACCGCTCATGCCCACACCACCTTGCTGTTGCCCGCATACCAGACTTCGACCTGCGGCGCGACACCTTCTTCGATACGGCTGCGCTTGATCTTCATCGTCGGCGTCAGGCAGCCGTTCTCGATGCTCCAGGGCTCGCGGGCAATGACGACCATCTGCAGTCGTTCGTAGTCCGCCACGCGCGCGTTCACCTGGCCGAGCAGGGCGCCCATTCCTGCTCCACCCGGGCGCGCACCGCGGCGTCGGCGGCGCGCGGCCGCAGCTCTTCGGCCAGCACAACCAGCGCATAGGCGGCCGGCTGGCCGACGCCGGAGACCATCGCCAGCTCGACCATCGGGTTGGCGAGCAACAGGCTTTCGATCGGTGCCGGCGCCACGTACTTGCCCTTGGCGGTCTTGAACAGTTCCTTGGTGCGGCCGGTGATCTTCAGCAGGCCGTCGGCGCGCAGTTCACCGCGGTCGCCGGTGCGGAAGAAGCCGTCTTCGGTGAAGGACTCGGGCTGGCTTGTAGTAGCCGCTGAACTGTCCCGGCGACTTGATCTGGATCTCGCCTTCGGCGCTGATGCGCACCTGCACGCCGGGCAGCGCCACGCCCACGCAGCCCGGCTCGGCGCACTGCGCGTTGGAGCTGTGCGAGTAGGAGTTGTCCTCGGTCATGCCGTAGCCTTCGTACAGCTTCAGGCCGAGCCGGCGGTACCAGCGGATCAGCTCCGGCGGCAGCGGCGCCGAACCGCTGCCGGCCTGGCGCACCGCATCGAGCCCCAGGCCCTTGAGCACCTTCTTGGCGACGATGTCCGGCCGAGGATCGGGATGCCGAGCAGCCGGTCCAGCTTCTCGGGCGGCATCTTGGCGAACACACCCTGCTGGAACTTCAGCCACAGCCGCGGCACGCTGATGAACATCGTCGGCCGCGCGCGCTGCAGGTCCTGCAGGAAGGTGTCCAGCGACTCCGCGAAGAACACGTGCGTGCGACCGTCCACCAGCGACGCGGCCTCGACCCACGAGCGTTCGAAGCTGTGTGCCAGCGGCAGGTACGACAGGATGCGGCTGTCCTCGGTGCCCAGACGCTGGCGCAGGTCGCCGACGATGCCTTCGGCCGCGCGCGTGATGGCGCCGAAGCCGACCATCGCGCCCTTGGGTCGGCCGGTGGAGCCGGAGGTGTAGATGATCATCGCCAGCTCGTCGTCGGCGCGCTGCGGCCGGCCGCCCAGCGGCGCGGTGCGGGCGATGATCTGCTCCCAGGTGTCGAAGCCGGTGGGCGGCGACAGCGGCAGCGCGATGCAGGGCAGGCCGGCAGGGACGCCCGGCTGCTGTTGCGGCCAGCTGTCGAGCTTGCCGACGAACAGCAGGCTGGCTTCGCTGTGGCCGAGCACGTAGCCGATGGTCTCGGCCGTTTCGGTGGGGAAGATGGCCACCGTGGTGTAGCCGGCCAGCCAGATGGCCAACTCGGCCATGATGAAGTGCGCGCTGTTCTTCGACAGAATGGCGATGCGCGCGCCGCGTGGGAAGCCCAGACTCTGCAGATGCGCGGCCATGCGCCGAGACTGGTCCAGCGCCTGGGCCCAGCTGTAGTCGGCCACGCGGCCCTGGCCCAGCGGTTGGGTCAGGTAGATGCGGTCGGGCTGGCGCGATTCGTGTTCGTAGACGTGGTCGAGGATCGTGCGGGTGGTGCTCATCGGCAGGGCGGCGACAGCTCGGTTCAAACGAGGGGCGCAAGGCTAGCCGTTGCCGCGACCCCGCGGCAACGGGGCTTACCCAGAGGGCAGGGCGTCGGTCGAGGCCGAGACCCAGATCCAGGGTCGAGGCGGGCGCGCTCGGTGGAACGTGGGCGAACGGCGCGCCGCTGCCCGGCAGATTCGTCAGCGCGGCATGGCCTTGAGCGCCGCCGCAGCCTCGCTCGCCAGCGCCGGCCCGCGGTAGATCAGGCCGGTGTAGATCTGCACCAGGTCGGCGCCGGCGGCGACCTTCGAACAGGCGTCTTCGGCGCTCATCACGCCGCCGACACCGATGATCGGGAACGTGGGACCGAGCGCGGCGCGCAGCTGGCGGATGACGCGGTTGCTGGCTTCCAGCACCGGCGCGCCGGACAGGCCGCCGGCCTCGCCGGCATGCGGCAGGCCCTGCACCGCGCTGCGCTCCAGCGTGGTGTTGGTGGCGATGACACCATCGAGGCCGTGCCGGCGCAGCGTTTCGGCGATGGCGTCGACCTGCGCGTCGTCCAGGTCCGGCGCGATCTTGACGAACATCGGCACCTGGCGCTTCGCGGCCTTCTGCAGCTGTGCGCGCCGCTGCTGCAGCGCGCCGAGCAGCGCATCGAGGGCGACGTCGCTCTGCAGCTCGCGCAGGTTCTTGGTGTTCGGGCTGGAGATATTGACCGTCACGTAGTCGGCATGCGGGAACACGCCTTCGAGGCCGAGAAGGTAGTCGTCGGCGGCGCGGTCGATCGGCGTGACCGCGTTCTTGCCGATGTTCAGGCCGACGATGCCGCCGCGCGCTCGGAAGCTGTGCGCGCGCTGCACGTTGGCGACGAAGGCGTCGAGCCCGTCGTTGTTGAAGCCCATGCGGTTGATCAGCGCCTGGGCCTGCGGCAGCCTGAACATGCGCGGCCGCGGGTTGCCCAGCTGCGCCTTGGGCGTGACCGTGCCCACCTCGATGAAGCCAAAGCCCATCGCGCCCAGGCCATCGATGCAGCGGCCGTTCTTGTCCAGCCCGGCCGCCAGGCCGACGCGGTTGGGAAAGCGCAGTCCGGCCAGCGTCACCGGGTCGTCGACACGCGGCCCTTGCCACAGGCAGGCGGCGGGTGTGTTCTGCAGCCGCGCCAGCGTGGTGATGGTCAAGTCGTGGGCGGCCTCGGGTTCCAGGCCGAAGAGCAGCGGGCGGGTGAGCGCGTAGGGGACGATGGGCATGGGTCGCTCGGGTGGCAGGCCCGACATTCTGGCCCAGCGCCGGGACCGATAATCGACCGCATGACACAGGACGAACTCAAGGCCATGGTCGGCCGTGCCGCGCTGGACTACGTGGTCCCGGGCAGCGTGGTCGGCGTCGGCACCGGCTCCACGGTGAACCACTTCATCGATGCACTGGCCGGCATCAAGGGGCGCATCGCCGGCGCGGTGAGCAGCAGCGAGGCCAGCAGCCAGCGGCTGCGTGCGGCCGGCATCGAGGTGCTCGACAGCAACCAGGTCGAGCGCATCCCGGTCTACATCGACGGCGCCGACGAGATCGATCCGCAGGGCTGCATGATCAAGGGCGGCGGCGGCGCACTGACGCGCGAGAAGATCGTCGCGGATCTGGCCGAGCGCTTCGTCTGCATCGCCGACGCGTCCAAGCGGGTGCCGGTGCTCGGCGCTTTCGGCCTGCCGGTGGAAGTGATCCCGATGGCCGCGGCGCAGGTGAGCCGGCGCCTGGCTGCGCTGGGCGCGCAGGTGCAGCCGCGCACCGGTTTCGTCACCGACAACGGCAACCACATCCTCGATGCCCGCGGACTGAGGATCACCGACCCCGTGGCGCTGGAAAGCCAGATCAACCAGTGGCCCGGCGTGGTCACGGTGGGCTTGTTCGCGCGCCACAAGGCCAGCCTGTGCCTGCTGGGCACGCCGCAGGGCGTGCAGACGCTGCAGTTCTAGAGGCTCCGGCGCTGTTGCAGGGCAAAATAGGCGCCTAACCTTCTGCTGCCGCCCGCCCGCGGCGGTGGATCAACGGAAGGACGGCCCGTGGCCAAACCCAACTATTCGTTCGAGAAGCGCCAACGCGAGCTCGCCAAGAAGAAGAAGAAGGAAGAAAAGCTGAAGGAGAAGGCCGAGCGCAAGGCCGGCACGCACCCGGCGGCCGAGGGCGCCGACGCGGGCGAAGGCGAAGCCGACGAGGTCGCGCCCACGGCCGCAGGCACCGGCACCGCCGAGTCCTGACCCCACCGAACTGCCGCGCCGCGGAACCGTCGAACGGCCCGGCGCGCGGCCGCGGCGGGCGTGTCAGTGTTGACGCAGCCGGCGCAGTACGAAGCGCGCCGGATCCAGCGCATCCACCAGCGTGGCTTCCAGCGGCAGCGGCGCCCCGTCGATCTGCGCCGCCAGCAGTTGTCCGCCCAGCGCCGCCCATGAGATGCCCCTCGACGACAGGCCGGTGAAGACGTGCAGCCCCGGCTGCCGCGGCAGGTCGATCAGCCGCTCGACACGCTGCCCCGGTACCCCGTTGCCGTCGGGCGCGCGGCCGACCAGTGGCAGCCGGTCATCGGCCACACAACGCCAGGCGACGCGGCCCCGCAACGGCATACGGTCGTCCAGCATCTGCCCGCACAGCGTGCGCAATCGGTCGCGGTTGAAGGCATGGTCCGCCGCGCGGACCAGCGGATCGGTGTCGCCGGCGTGCGCGCTGGCACCGAACAGTGCCTGGCCTTCCAGGTCGGGCAGCAGATAGCCGGCACCGGCCAACGGTAACGAGGGCAGCCGAAGACGCTGCGCCGACGCGATGGCACGCTGGTCGAGTAGGCTGATCTGCCCGCGCACCGCCTGCAGCGGCCAGTCGGTGGCCCGCAGCAGGCGCAGCGCATCCTGCGCGTTGGCCAGCACCAGTTGCGGTGCATCGGCCAGGCAACGACCCATGGCGTCGAGCAGCTGCCAGCGGCCATGCTCATGCTGCAGACGCTGCACCTCGGTCGCGCCCTGGAAGCGCGCCATCGCGCCGGCACGGTGCAGGAAGCTGCGCGCAAGGCCGGCCGGATCGACCCAGCCGCCGCCCGGATAGAACCAGGCCGGATGCTGCAGACGCAGGCCGCAGCGCGCGGATGCGGCTTCGGCCGACAGCGCCTGCACGTAGGCTGGCGGAAGTTGCAGCGACGTCAGTTCCGCGTGCATCGCCTCGAGCGTCTTGCCGCTGGTCTCCAGGCGCAGCAGGCCGCCTGCATGGCCGCGCGCCAAGCCGCTGGCGATCGCCTGCTGCACCGCGTCGTAGGCCTGCAATGCCGCGGCACGGTTGAATCGGGCGTGGGCGCCGTCCTGCGCGTTGACGGTGCCATGGAACAGCCCGGCGGGGTTGCCCGAGCCTTCGCGCGCCGGGGCCTCGTGGCGGTCGAACAGCGTGCTGCGCCAGCCTCGTTCGGCCAGCGCGCAGGCGGTGGCGCAACCGGCGAGGCCGGCACCGACGATCAGCACATGGCGCTCGCCTGTGGGGGAATCGGTGGCCGCCACGTCGACGGACGCAGGCGGCCGCGGTCCGCGGGGCACGAAACGCGGTGCGAACACGCCGCGCGGGCCGCCGGGGCCGGGCTCGTCGAGACGGAACCCGGCACTGCGCAAGGGCTGGGCCAGCGTCTCCAGTCCTTCGGCGACCTGCAGATGCGCGCCGGCGGCAGCCAGCCGCGCCAGCGCCTTGGCCAACTGTCGGGCACCGGCCTGCGGGTCGTGCGACCAGTCCGGCGCATCCAGCCGCAGATGGCCGAAGGTGCCGCGCAGTTCGCGCAGCCAGACATGGGCCGGCCCCGGCGCCAGCAACAGCCGGATGCGGCCCTGGTCGAAGGCGACACGATGCAGGTTGCGGGTAGGGGGCGGCCAGCGGTCGGCCAGGGCATCGGCCAGCGCCTGGCGTGAAGTGCCGCGGTGGGCGGCACGCAGCATCTCGGCGGTGGGCCAGGGCGACGCCACGGCGACGAAGTCCAGTCCCTGCGGGGATGGCGCGGCGCGCGCCTGCTGCCAGGCGTCGAGGAAGACGGCGCCGACGCCGAAGCCGATCTGCAACACGGCGCGCGCGTTGGGCGACGGCAGGGTGACGCCGCTCATGCCGTGCCCGCGCGCTGCGACAGCCAGCGCAGCAGCGGCGCCTGCACCGATTGCAGCCCGCGGTAACGCAGCACGGCCGCGCTCATCGACGCCAGTGCCTCGTGCAGCCTGCGCGCCTGCTGCGCGGTGGTGATGGCTTGGGCCAACGGCTGCACATTCACCAGGATGACGAACAGCGCCTGCTGTGCGCCGGGCAACGGAATGAAGGTCTGGCGTTCGCTGCGCCAGAAGGCGCACGCGGCGACCGCATTCTCATCGCCCGCCGGCCAGCGGGCCGCGGCGGGCAGCGCGGGATGCGCATCCAGCGCCGGCGACGGCGTCAGTGTCCAGACAAAGCGCTCCCAGCGCGCTGGCGCGGCCATCAGGTGCACCAGCGCATCGGCGGCGGCGAGCAGTCGCTGGTTGTCGGCCACCGGCGCGTGCACGTCGGCAAAGTGCAGGCCGATCTTGTGTTCCGGGGCCCAGTGCGAGGGCAGGGCGACCGCCAGCCACGGCACGATGCCGCTGCGCGCATCGACGATGGCGAAGTCTTCGGCGCAGGCGAGCGCCAGCAGCGCGGCCAGGCGCCACGACGGCGACAGCTGGTGCAGGCAGGCGCCGATCTCGGCCAGGGGCGCCGCGTCACCGGCCAGCGGCACCGGCCGGTCGCCGTCGACGGCCCAGCCGAGCCGCCAGGCTCGCAGGCAGCGGCCATCCCAGCCAAAGCAGTCGGGGTGTTCGGCGACGGCCTGCGCGGCCAGCGTGTGCAATGCGGGCGTGGGGTCGAAGCCGGGCAGCGCCTGCAAGGCGGTCGGCGGCTGGCGCTGCAACGCCAGCAGCTTCTCCTGCAGATGCCGGCTGCCGGCACCGACGGCATGCAGCTGCCGTGCGCCGGCAGCCAGTCGGCGCAGGCCCGGCTGCATGCGAAACGGCGCCAGCACGGCGGCCTCGAAGTCGAAGGCCGCGGCGATGGCGCCGTCGGGGTGGTTCACGCCGGGGCGGGGCCGGCGGCGCGGGTCATCGCCTGCACGCCGGTCCGCGAGGGCTCAGACGCGCTTCTTGTATTCGTGGGTGCGCGTGTCGATCTCGATCTTGTCGCCGGTCTCGACGAACAGCGGCACCTGGATCTCCAGGCCGGTGGCCAGCTTGGCCGGCTTCAGCACCTTGCCCGAGGTGTCGCCCTTGACGGCCGGCTCGGTGTAGGTGATCTCGCGCACCAGCGTGGTCGGCAGTTCGACCGAGATGGCCTTGCCGTCGTAGAACACCACTTCGACCGGCATCTGGTCTTCCAGGTACTGGATGGCGTCGCCCATGTTCTCGGCCTCGACCTCGAACTGGTTGTATTCGGCGTCCATGAAGGCGTACATCGGATCGGCAAAGTAGGAGTAGGTGCACTCCTTCTTGTCCAGCACGATCTGGTCCATCTTGTCGTCGGCCTTGAAGACGACTTCGGTGCCGGAGCTGTTCAGCAGGTTCTTCAGCTTCATGCGCACCGTGGCCGCATTGCGGCCGCCGCGGCTGTATTCGGTCTTCAGCACGACCATCGGGTCCTTGCCCTGCATGATGACGTTGCCGGCGCGAATTTCCTGAGCGAGTTTCATGATCGGTTCCGTGTCTGGTGGGGTCGCAGCGATCGCGCGACCACGGTCCGCGCTGTGCGCGCAAAGCTTTCGATTTTAGCGCTTTCCGGCCACGAAACCGAGGAGTTGCGTGGCCAGGTCGGGCTGTCGTGCCAGCCCGCCGCACCAGCCCGCCGCCAGCGCCCGCCACGGCCCAGGCTCCGGCCAGGCCAGCGGCCAGGGGCCGATACCGTTCCAGGCGCACCACAGCGCGCGCAGGCGCGTGGCGAACGCATCGCTGCGGCCGGCCAGCAGCAGGTCCAGAAACGCCTGCAGCTTGACGGCATGGGCACCGTCGTCCTGTGGATAGATCTGCCATACGAAGGGCACGCCGGCCCACTGGGCGCGCACGAACGAATCCTCACCACGCACGAAGTTCAGGTCGCAGGACCACAACAGCCGGTCGTAGTCGGGCTGGCTGAGCCAGGGCAGCTGGATGCAGCGCAGCGGAGGCCGCACCAGCGCGGCCGCCGAGGCGGCGGCACCGGGCGTTGCCAGCAGCAGCGTGGGCTGCGTGCCCAGATCCGACAGCAACGACGGCAGCGGCGCCGACGGGTAACAGAACAGGCTGAGCACACGCTCCCCCGGACGCGGTGCCCAGCCGCGGGCCTGCAGCCAGGCCGCGCCATCGAAGCGCTCACGCTGCTCGATCAGCGCGGGCTCGCGGATCAGTCCGCCGGTGCCTGGTCCGAAGCCCGGATAGAAGAACCACTTGTCCAGCCCGTTCCCGGGGCCGGACAACTGCGGCGAACGCAGACCGTGGCTGCGCTGCACATAGGCCTCGGCGCTGAGGTATTCCAGGTTGATCCACAACGGTGCCGGTGCGCGCGCGGCCATGCGGGCGACGAACGCCGGCGGCGGGTCGCAGCCGAAGGCCTCGATCACCACGTCGCCCGGCTCGGCATCGGGGGCATCGGCGGTCCACGTGCGCACCTCGACCCGCGCCGCGCCCTGCGGCGCCATCCAGCGCAGCGGCGCCGGGTCGTCGACCCACAGCCGCACGGTCTCGCCGCGCGCGCCCAGGTCGGCCGCGAGGCGCCAGCACACGCCGATGTCGCCGAAGTTGTCGATGACGCGGCAGAACAGGTCCCAGTGCATCGGGGTGATTATCGAAGGCCGCAGAATGACGGGCGATGAGTCCTTCCGCCTCTTCCGACGACTGCGCCGGCAGCGCCGATGCCGACGGCAACGCGGCCGCGCGCGAGCGCCTGCTGGCCGAGGTGGCGGCGCTGCCCGGCCTGCCGGGCGTGTACCGCTATTTCGACACGCGCGGCGAGGTGCTGTACGTCGGCAAGGCGCGCAACCTGAAGAAGCGCGTCTCCAGCTACTTCCACAAGGACCACGGCGGCACGCGCATCGGCCACATGGTGACGCGCATCGCGCGGCTGGAGACCACCGTGGTGCGCACCGAGGCCGAGGCGCTGCTGCTCGAGAACAACCTGATCAAGACGTTGAACCCCAAGTTCAACATCCTGTTCCGCGATGACAAGAGCTATCCGTACCTGAAGATCACCGGCCTGCCGGAGGCCGAGGCGCCGACGCAGGCGGCACGCTTCCCGCGCGTGGCCTACTACCGCGGCAGCGTGGATCGAAAGCACCGCTACTTCGGCCCTTATCCAGGCGCGTGGGCAGTGAAGGAAACGATCCTGCTGATCCAGAAGGTGTTCCGGCTGCGCACCTGCGAGGACACGGTGTTCGCCAACCGCTCGCGGCCTTGTCTGCTGTACCAGATCCAGCGCTGCTCCGGCCCCTGCGTCGGCCTGGTGACGCAGGCCGACTATGCGCTGGACGTGCGCAATGCGGAGGCCTTCCTGCTCGGCGATGCGCAACAGGTGATCGACGAGCTGCAGCAGCGCATGACGGCCTGCGCCGAAGCGCTCGACTTCGAGCAGGCCGCCGCGTTGCGCGACCGCATCGGCGCGCTGTCGCGCGTGCTGCACCAGCAGTCGATGGACGAGAGCAGCCTGTCGGCCAGCGACCGCGACGTCGACATCCTGGCGGTGCGGGTGCAGGGCGGCCGCGCCTGCGTCAATCTGGCGATGGTGCGCGGCAGCCGGCACCTGGGCGACCGGGCCTACTTTCCGGCCCACGTCGACGAGGCGATGGACCTGGAAGCCGTCGCCGAGACCGATGACGAGCCCGGCATCGAGGCAAAGGCGGCTGCGCAAGGCCCCGAGCAGCGTGTGCTGGAAGCCTTCCTCGCGCAGCACTACCTCGGCCAGCCGGTGCCGCCGCTGCTGGTGCTGAGCCATGCGGTGGACGATGCGCTGATCGAGGCGCTGTCGCAGCAGGCGGGCCAGCGGGTGCGGGTGGTGCACCAGCCGCGCGAGCAGCGGCGCATCTGGCTGGAGATGGCGCAGAAGGGCGCCGGCATCGCGCTGGCGCGGCTGCTGGCCGAGGAGGGTTCGCAGCGCGAGCGCACGCGGGCGCTGGCCGAGGCGCTGGACCTGGACATGCCGGACCCGGACCGCTTCCGCGTCGAGTGCTTCGACATCAGCCACACCGCCGGCGAGGCAACGCAGGCCTCGTGCGTGGTCTACGACGAGCATCGCATGCAAAGCGGCCAGTACCGGCGCTACAACATCCAGGGCGTGACCGGGGGCGACGACTACGCGGCGATGCGCCAGGTGCTGACGCGCCGCTACGGTCGGCTGGCCGAGGCCCTGGCGGCCGGCGCCGGGGCCGAGCCCGGCGCGCGCATGCCGGACCTGGTGCTGGTCGATGGCGGCCGCGGCCAGGTCGGCGTGGCGCGCGAGGTGTTCGAGGAACTGGGGCTGGACCTGTCGCGCATTGTCGGGGTCGAGAAGGGCGAAGGCCGCAAGGTCGGGCTGGAGGAACTGGTCTTTGCCGACGGCCGGCCGAAGGTGGCGCTGGGCCACGATTCGGCAGCGCTGATGCTGGTGGCGCAGATCCGCGACGAAGCGCACCGGTTCGCGATCACCGGCATGCGCGCGCGCCGCGCCAGCGTGCGCACCGGCGGCAGCAGGCTCGAGGAGATCGCCGGCGTCGGGCCGAAGAAGCGCGCCGCGCTGCTGCAGCGCTTCGGCGGCGCGCGCGGCGTGGCCAATGCGAGCGTCGACGACCTGGCTTCGGTCGACGGTATTTCGCGTGCTCTGGCCGAGACGATCTACCGCGCACTGCATTGACGCGGCCTGCGACGGGGCCGCTTCCTTTCTCACGGCACAATCGCCCGATGTTCTTCACCGTCCCGACCCTGCTGACGTGGGCCCGCATCGTCGCGATCCCGCTGATCGTCGGGGTGTTCTATCTGCCGCTGGACGGGCCGACGCGCAACCTCGTGGCAACCGTGCTGTTCATCGCCTGCGCGCTGACCGACTGGCTCGACGGCTGGCTGGCGCGACGGCTGAACCAGACGTCGTCGTTCGGCGCCTTCCTGGACCCGGTGGCCGACAAGTTCCTGGTCTGCGCCGCGCTGCTGATCCTGCTGCAGCTCGACCGCGTGAACGCCCTGGTGGCGCTGATCATCATCGGCCGCGAGATCGCCATCTCGGCGCTGCGTGAATGGATGGCGCAGATCGGCGCGTCGCGCAGCGTCGCGGTGAGCATGCTCGGCAAGCTGAAGACCGTGGTGCAGATGGTGGCGATACCGTTCCTGCTGTATGACCAAGCGCTGTTCGGCGTCATCGACACGCGCATCTGGGGCACGGGGCTGATCTACCTGGCCAGCGTGCTGACGATCTGGTCGATGATCTACTACATGCGCAAGGCCATGCCCGAGATCCGCGCCAAGGCGCGATGACGGCGGCGGTACCGTCCCGCGACGCGTCCGCCTACATGCCCGGTGTGTTCGTGCTCATCTGGAGCACGGGTTTCGTGGTGGCGCGCTACGGCATGCCGCATGCGCCCCCGATGGGCTTCCTGGCCTGGCGCTTCGCGCTGTCGGTGCTGGCCTTCGGCCTCTGGGTGCTGTTGTCGGGAGCCGCCTGGCCACGCGAACGCACGCAGTGGCTGCATCTGGCGGTGGTCGGCATGCTGATCCACGCAGCCTACCTGGGCGGCGTGTGGAGCGCCATCAAACAAGGCATCGGCGCCGGGACCACCGCCTTGATCGTCGGCCTGCAGCCGGTGCTGACTGCGCTGTGGGTGTCGGCCAGCGGACAGGAGCAACGGATCGCGCCGCGCCAGTGGACTGGCCTGGGGCTGGGCCTGGCGGGGCTGCTGCTCGTGGTCTGGGACAAGCTCGGTCACGGCGAAGTCACGCCACTGAACCTGGGGTTGTGCGTGCTGGCGTTGCTGGCCATCACCAGCGGCACGCTGTACCAGAAGCGCTTCGTTGCGCCCTGCGACGTGCGTACGGCCAACCTGGTCCAGCTGCTGGCGGCGTTCCTGGTGACGCTGCCGCTGGCGCTGCTGGAGCACGAGCCGGTGCAGGCGCAACCGGCTCTGGTGGGTGCCATGGCCTGGTCGGTGCTGGTGCTGACGCTCGGCGGCAGCTCGCTGCTGTACATGATGGTGCAGCGCGGCGCGGCCACGCGCGTCACCAGCCTGATGTACCTCGTGCCGCCGTGCACGGCGGTGCTGGCCTGGTTGCTGTTCGGCGAGACGCTCACGCTTGCCGTGCTGCTGGGGCTGGCCTTGACGGCGCTTGGTGTGGGCCTGGTGGTGCGAGAACCATTGCCGCGAGCTTGAGCTCCGGTAGGCGCCTGCAGGGCCTTGTCAACGGTGGAAGCACGGCGCGCAGCCCCTGGAATCCGGGGGGATTACGAATAGAATCTCACGCAGCCTTGACACTGCCTGAGCGCAGGGCTGTAATCTTTTGAGGGCCTGCGCAGACGCGGCTCACCCACCATCCAACCTAAATCTCCAGAACGTGGCGAGAGGGGCAACTGAATGAACAAGTCGGATCTGATCGAGCACATTGCCACGCAAGCCGACATCTCCAAGGCAGCGGCCACGCGGGCATTGGACGCGATCGTCGGCGGCGTGAAGACCACGCTGAAGAAGAGCGGCAGCGTCACGATCGTCGGGTTCGGCACCTTTGCCGTCACCAAGCGCGCCGCGCGCACCGGTCGCAATCCGCGCACCGGTGCGGCCATCAAGATCAAGGCCGCCAAGGTGCCGAAGTTCAAGCCCGGCAAGGCTCTGAAGGACGCCATCAAGTAAGGCGTCTGCCACGGCACCGGGTGCTTAGCTCAGTTGGTAGAGCGGCGCCCTTACAAGGCGTAGGTCGGGGGTTCGAGACCCTCAGCACCCACCAAACCCGCATCCCGTGCAAGGACGGCAGCACGCTGCCGTAGAATCGCGCCCCAGCGCAGCTGCAGGCGCACACCGGTACGCCGGCCCGCGGCCAGTCCATCGAAGGCGAACCGAGCGGTTCGCCTTCTTTGTTTGGCATCCGCATGACGGCCGGCGCTCGGCGCGCCCGAGAATCATCCATGTTCGATTTCGTCCGTTCGCACACCCGCTTGTTCCAGGGCATTCTGGTGCTGCTGATCTTCCCGTCGTTCGTGTTCTTCGGCATCCAGGGGTACTCCAGCTTCACCGATGGGGCAAACGGCAAGGTCGCCGAAGTCGACGGCCGTCCCATCACGCAGGCCGAATGGGACGTCGCGCACCAGCGCAACATCGACCGTTTGCGGCAGCAGATGCCGAATGTCGACGTCAAGCTGCTCGACAACCCGGCGGTACGGCGCGAGACGCTGGACGGCATCGTGCGCGAACGTGTGCTGCTGGCAGCCGCCGAGAACATGCACGTGGGCGTCAGCGACGATCAGCTGCAACGCGTCTTCCGCACCGACCCGCAGTTCGCGCCGATCCGCAACCCGGACGGCAGCGTCAATCGCGACCTGCTGATGGCACAGGGCATGAGTTCCGAGATGTTCGCGCAGAGCCTGCGGCAGGACCTGGCGATGCGCCAGGTGCTGCAGGGCATCGGCGCCACGGCCGTGGCCCCGAAGGCGGTGGTCGATCCGTCCTTCGATGCGTTGCTGCAGCGCCGCCAGATTCAGTACCAGCGCTTCGACGCGCAGGCGCTGCGCGCCAAGATCAACCCGAGCGACGCCGACATCGAAGCCTTCTACAAGGCCCATGAAGCGCAGTTTCGCGCGCCCGAGCAGGCGCGCATCGTGTACGTGGTGCTGGACCTGGCCGCGCTGCAGCGCGGCCTGACGGTGTCCGAAGACGACCTGAAGCGCTACTACGACGAGAATGCCAGCCGCTTCACCGCGGCCGAGGAGCGGCGGGCCAGCCACATCCTGATCAAGGCCGACAAGGACATGCCGGCGGCCGAGCGACAGAAGGCACGCGCCAAGGCGGACGCGCTGCTGGAGCAGTTGCGCAAGTCGCCGGGGCAGTTCGCCGATCTGGCCCGGAAGAACAGCGACGACCCGGGCA
Source organism: Rubrivivax sp. (assembly GCA_044225625.1). Classification (GTDB taxonomy): domain Bacteria; phylum Pseudomonadota; class Gammaproteobacteria; order Burkholderiales; family Burkholderiaceae_C; genus Rubrivivax. Next base: position 15,077 of record JBGAII010000014.1, on the reverse strand, counting down.
GCGCCGAGCGCGGCGGCGATCTCGATTACTTCGGCCGCGGCGCGATGGTCAAGCCCTTCGAGGATGCGGCCTTCGCGATGAAGCAGGGCGAGATCAGCAACGTCGTCGAGTCGGACTTCGGCTACCACATCATCCTGCTCACCGGTCAGCGTGGCGGCGAGAAGAAGAGCTTCGAGGCGGTGCGCCCGGAGATCGAGCTCGAGGTGAAGAAGCAGCTGGCGCAGAAGCGCTTCGTCGAGGCTGCCGAGCAGTTCACCAACACGGTCTACGAGCAGCCCGAAAGCCTGCAACCGGTGGTCGACAAGCTCAAGCTCGACAAGCGCAGCGCCACGGTACAACGCCAGCCGGCGCCCGGCGCCACCGGTGCGCTGGCCTCGGCCAAGCTGCTGGAGTCGGTGTTCGGCAACGACGCGGTGCAGAACAAGCGCAACACCGACGCAGTGGAGGTCGGTCCCAACCAGCTGGCGTCGGCGCGCATCGTCGAATACCAGCCGGCGCGCACGCTGCCGCTGGCCGAGGTCAAGGACCAGGTGCGCGAGCGCGTCGTGGCCGAGCAGGCCGCGGCGCTGGCGCGCAAGCAGGGCCAGGAGTTGCTCGCCCGGCTGAAGAAGGGCGACGACGTCAAGCTGCCGGACAGCGCGATCGTCGGGCGCGCTGGCCAGCAGGCGCTGCCGCCGAGCGTGGTCAGCGCCGTGCTCGGCGTCGATGCGGCGAAGCTGCCTGTGCCGCTGGGCGTGGATCTGGGCGAGCAGGGGTATCTGGTGGCCCAGGTCACGCAGGTGCTGCCGCGCGACCCGGCCGTGGCCGACGACAGGACGCTGCAGTCGCAGTATGCGCAAGCCGTCGCCGGTGCCGAGATGCAGGCCTACTACGCCGCGCTGAAGTCGCGCTACAAGGCCGAGATCAAGCCGCGCGCAATGGCTGCCGATGCCGGTGCATCGGCGCCGGTACGCTGAGCGGCGGCCAAAGAAAAAGCCGTCGGGAACCGACGGCTGGGGGTGGGGTGGCTGATGGGACTCGAACCCACGACGACCAGAATCACAATCTGGGACTCTACCAACTGAGCTACAGCCACCGCAGTGAAAGGAGATTATACGGCCGCCGTCGCGGCCTTCAGGGGGTGGCGCCCTCGACGATGTGTCGAAGCGCGGCCGGGTCCAGCACTTCGAGATGGCGGTGGCGCACCTTCAGCACGCCGTCCTGCTGCAGTTTGGAGAAGCAGCGGCTCACGGTCTCGAGCTTCAGGCCCAGGTAGCTGCCGATTTCCTCGCGCGTCATGCGCAGCACCAGCGATGACGACGAGAAGCCGCGCTGATGCAGCCGCTGCGTCAGGTTCAGCAGGAACGCGGCCACGCGCTCCTCGGCCTGCATGCGGCCCAGCAGCAGCATCACGCCGTGATCGCGCACGATCTCGCCGCTCATGATGCGATAGAGCTGATGCTGCAGGTCCTCGCACTCGCGCGAGGCACGGCCCAGTTCGCCGAACGGAATGATGCAGACCTGCGAGTCCTCCAGCGCCACCGCGTCGCAGGTATGCGCGTCGGTGGCGATGCCGTCCATGCCCAGCAGTTCGCCCGCCATCTGGAAGCCGGTCACCTGGTCGCGGCCGTCGTGCGACGACACGCGTGTCTTGAAGAAGCCAGTGCGCACCGCATACAGCGCGGTGAAGGCGTCGCCGGTCCGGAACAGCGCTTCGCCGCGGCGCAGCGTGCGTCGCGTGAGGATCAGCGAATCGAGCCGCTCGAGCTCGGCGCCGGGCAGGCCGAGCGGCAGGCACAGCGTGCGCAGGTTGCAACTGGAACAGGCCACGACCAGCTTCGCGGCCTTGATCGGTACCACGCCGGAGGTCGGGTTCATGCGTGACGGGTGGGACGGGCCATGGCGCTGGCATTGTTCGGCGCGGCGCCGCTCTCGACCTTGCGCCGCATCAAGCGGCGGGCCGCGGCCTTCCGGCAGCATCCCGAACCATGAATGCCATGCTCGCGCCGGCCCGCGCCGAAGCCGTGCCGGCCCTGCCGGAGGCGCTGCTGCGCCGATTCGATACGCCAGGGCCGCGCTACACCTCGTATCCCACCGCCGACCGCTTCGTCGATGCCTTCCCTGTCGACACCGTCCAGCAGGCGCTGCGGCGGCGCGCGGCGGGTGCGCCGCTGTCGGTCTACGTGCACATTCCGTTCTGCGAGTCGGTCTGCTACTACTGTGCCTGCAACAAGGTGGTGACGCGGCACCATGAGCGGGCTGCCGAGTATCTGGACGCACTGGAGACCGAGGTCGCGCTGATCGAGGCCTCCGCGGGGCCTGCGCAGGCGGTGTCGCAGCTGCACTTCGGCGGCGGCTCGCCGACCTTCCTGTCCGACGACGAACTGGCACGCGTGGTGGCGGCGCTGCGCCGGGCCTTCGCCGTCGGCGACGAGACCGAGATGTCGATCGAGGTCGATCCGCGCACCGTCACACCGCTGCGGCTGGCACATTTCCGCGCGCTGGGCTTCAATCGCCTGAGCTTCGGCGTGCAGGACTTCGACCCCGACGTGCAGCAGGCGGTACATCGCGTGCAGTCCTTCGAGAGCGTGCGCGAGTTGATGCGCGCAGCCCGCGCGCTGGGCTATGTGTCGATCAATGCCGATCTGATCTACGGCCTGCCGCGGCAGACGCCGCAGAGCTTTGCGCGCACCGTGGCGCAGATCGGGGAGTTGCGACCCGACCGGATCGCGCTCTATGCCTACGCGCACCTGCCGCAGCGTTTCAAGCCGCAGCGGCGCATCGTCAGCGCCGAGCTGCCGACGGCAACGCAGCGCGTGGCGATGCTCGGCGACGCGATCGCGGGTTTCCTCGGCCGCGGCTACCAGTACATCGGCATGGACCATTTCGCGCTGCCGGACGATGCGCTGGCAGTGGCCAAGCGGGAGGGCCGCCTGCACCGCAACTTCCAGGGCTATAGCACGCAGCCCGACTGCGACCTGGTCGGCCTGGGCGTGTCCGCCATCGGCAAGATCGGCTCCTGCTACACGCAGAACGCGAAGACGCTGCCCGAGTACTACGCCGCACTGCGGCAGCAGCAGCTGCCGGTGCAACGCGGCATCACACTGGACGACGACGACCTGCTGCGCCGTGACGTGATCATGGCGCTGATGTGCCAGGGCCGGGTGCAGTTCGACGCGATCGCTGCGGCGCACGGCGTGGACATGCGCGAGCACTTCGCGCCGGAGTTGCAGCGCCTGCAGCCGATGGCCGAGGCCGGCCTGGTACAGCTCGAGCCGGGCGCCGTGCAGGTCACCGCCGCCGGCTGGTACGTGGTGCGCGCCGTGGCGATGGTCTTCGACCGCTGGCTGCAGGGCGACGCGCAGCGCGAGCGCTTCTCACGCATCCTCTGAGGCGGCCCGGCCGCCCACGGGTGTCCGGCCGCGCTCAGCGGCGGCGGGCGACCATGCCGATCAGCGCCGAACGGCCGCTGTGGCCGCTGCCTTCGTGCACCTCGGCCTCGTAGTCGCGCAGTTCCACGATGTCCAGCGACGCAAAGGCCTCGCGCAGCAGGGTCTCGGTGTACAGGTGGGACAGCAGCGGCGGGCCACCGGTGCGGTACTCCAGCTGCTTCGGTGCATAGCCCTGCAGCAGCAGTGTGCCTCCGGGTTTGAGCGCGTCTGCCATGCGGCGGAACAGGCGCTCGCGCAGTGCCGGGTCGGCGAACTGGATGAAGATCGCGGCGATGCCGTCGTAGGCTTCCGCCTGCCACGCGAAGGCGTCGCAGTCGGCGACCTGGAAGTTCACGTCGACGCCACGTGCGCGGGCCAGTTCGCGTGCCTTGGCCACACCGACCTCGGCGATGTCGAACGCATCGACACGCAGGCCGCGGGCCGCCAGCCAGACGCTGTTGCGGCCTTCGCCGTCGGCCACGCAGAGCACGCGCTGCCCGGGCGCCCAGACGTCGGCATGCTGGCGCAGCCAGTCGTTCGGCTCGGTGCCGAACAGGTAGCCCTGCGCCGCGAAGCGCTTGTTCCAGGTGCCGGCCGGATCGGCGAAGCCCTTGTCCGGCGTGCCGTCCTGGCTCATGCCGACTTCGCGTCCTCGCCGATCAGCAGCTTCGAGTCGCTCAGAAACTGATGCGGCGGAATCTCCAGATTCGTCGGTGCCGGCTTGTTCTTGTAGACGCGGCCGGCGCCGTCGAAGGTGGAGCCATGGCAGGGGCAGAAGAAGCCGCCGGGCCAGTCGGCCGGCAGGCTGGGATTGCCTGTGCCGGCGGCCACCGCCGTGGGCGAGCAGCCCAGGTGCGTGCAGATGCCGACGGCGACGAACACCTCCGGCTTGACCGATCGGGTGATGTTGCGTGCGTACTCGGGCTGCTGGTCGCGGCGCGAATCGGGGTCGGCCAAGTCGGGGTTCGGCTTTTCCACCGCCGCCAGCATCTGCGGCGTGCGGCGCACGATCCAGACCGGCTTGCCACGCCATTCGACGGTCTTCATGCCGCCGGGCGGAATGTCGCTGATGTCCACCTCGACCGCGGCACCGGCGGCGCGCGCGCGTTCGCTGGGCTCGAGCGAGGCGACGAAGGGCGCCGCGGCAGCGACCGCGGCCACGCCGCCGGCCGCCGAGGTGGCGATCAGCCAGGTGCGGCGCTCGGGGTCGTCGGGCAGCGGCGCCGCCGGCGGCGGCAGGACATGGGTGCTCATCGGAAGGTTCCTTTTCAGAGGTTTGTTCAGGCTGCGGCGCGCCGGCGCGTGCGGGCCGGCGCGGCCCGTGCCGGCACGTCGGTGAACAGCGCATGGTCGGAGGCCACCCGTTCGTACTGGCGCGCCAGGGTGCCGCAGACCAGATCGCACAGCTGGTACACCGAGGGGTCGGCAATGCGGTAGTAGACGCTGGTGCCGCGGCTCTCGCGCGCCACCAGTCCGTGGCTGCTCAGCAGCGCCAGGTGGCGCGACACGTTGGCGATGGTGAAGCCGGTGAGCTGGGCCAGCTCGCCGACGTTGCGCTCGCTGCTGCGCAACTGGTTCAGCAGCGCCAGGCGGGTCGGTTCGGACAGCGCCTGGAAATAGGCCGCCACCTTCGCCAGGGCTTCCTTCGGCAGATCCTGCATGCGGGCACACGGTGTGTGGGTCGGGACCGACATCATGCCTGATCGGGCCGATCGTTGTCATGGGCTTGCATAAACTGTCGCTTGACTATTCAATTGATTGCGCAAATAATAAATCCATCGAGACCCGAACACAAGACGCACCATGGTTCCACGCTCACTGACCCTGCTGATGACGCTGGGCCTGCTGTTGCAGGTACCGGCTTCGTCCGCCGCCACGCCGGCACTGGCCACCGCGCCGGTCCGCAGCAGCGCCGAGGCCTCGCTCAGCGGCTTCGACGGGGTGGTCGAGGCGGTGCGGCAGACGGTGGTGGCGGCCCAGGTGGCCGGCGCGATCGTCTCGCTGGAGGTCAGGGCCGGCGACAGCGTCAAGGCCGGGCAGGTGCTGGCGCGGATCGACGCGCGCAGCGCGGACCAGACGGCCAGCGCCAGCGATGCGCAACTTCGCCAGGCACAGGCGCTGCTGGACGTGGCGACCAAGGACTTCGAGCGCCAGCAGCAGCTGTACCAGAAGCAGTACATCAGCCAGGCCGCGCTGGACCGGGCCGAGTCGCAATACAAGGCGGCTCAGGCCCAGGCTGCCGCGCTGCAGGCCCAGGCCGGCGCGGCGCGCACGCAGTCCGGCCTGCACGTGCTGCGGGCACCCTATGCCGGCGTCGTCGCCGACGTGCCGGTGTCGCCGGGCGACATGGCGATGCCGGGACGGGCGCTAATGACGATCTACGAACCCGGTACGTTGCGCGTCGGCGCCTCGGTGCCGCAGAGCGCCTGGAGCGCGCCGGCACGCGGCGTGCGCGTGGAGTTTCCGGGTCTGCCCGAAGCACGGCGCTGGCTGGATGCGCGTGACGTGCAGTTGCTGCCCACGGTCGACGCGGCCACGCATACCGTGCAGTTGCGCATCCCGCTGCCGGCAGGCATCGAGGGCGTCGCCCCCGGCATGTTCGCTCGCGTCTGGCTGCCGGCTGCCGATGGCGCGCAGGCCGCCGCCGGGCGCCTGTTCGTTCCGCGTTCGGCGGTCGTCCGGCGTGCCGAGATGAACGGCGTCTATGTCCTCGACAGCAAGGGCATGCCGCTGCTGCGCTACGTGCGCCTGGGCCGCAGCGTGGGTGACGAGGTCGAGGTGCTGTCGGGCGTTTCGGCCGGTGAACGCGTCGCGCTCGATCCGCAGGCCGCGGCGCGCCAGCCTTGAACAGCGGAGCAGACGCATCGTGAAGCAGCCATTGGGCATCTCCGGCCGCATTGCCGCCACCTTCCAGTCGGCGCAGATCACACCGCTGCTGGCGCTCGTGGCGCTGCTGCTGGGCATCTTCGCCGTGCTGGTGACGCCGCGCGAAGAGGAGCCGCAGATCGACGTGACGATGGCGAACGTGCTGATTCCGTTCCCCGGCGCATCGGTCAAGGACGTGGAGCAGATGGTGGCCGGGCCGGCCGAGCAGGTGCTGGCGCAGATTTCCGGTGTCGAGCATGTGATGTCGGCATCGCGGCCGGGCATCGCGGTGATCACCGTGCAGTTCAAGGTGGGCGTACCACGCACCGAGGCGCTGGTACGCCTGTACGACACGGTGAATGCCAATGCCGACTGGCTGCCCAGGGGTCTGGGCGTGCTCGACCCGATCATCAAGCCCAAGGGCATCGACGATGTCCCGATCGTCACGCTGACGCTGTTCAGCCGGAATCCGGGACTCGGTTCCTATGAGCTGGAGCGCGTGGCCCACAGCGTCGAGACCGAACTGAAGCGCGTGCCCGGCACGCGCGAGGTGGTCAGCGTCGGCGGGCCGGGCCGCGCCGTGCGCGTCGAGATCGATCCCACCCGCATGGCCGGAGCGGGCATCACCGTGCCCGACCTGCGCATGGCGCTGCAATCGGCGAACCTCGGGCTGCCAGTGGGTGAGTTGCTGGCGGGGAACCGCGCGGTGGCGGTGGAGTCCGGGCCGTTCCTGAAGGATGCGCAAGAGGTCGCCGACCTGGTGGTCGGCGTGCGCAACGGCAAGCCGGTGTTCCTGCAGGACGTGGCCAAGGTCAGCGACGGACCGTTGCCGGCCCTGCGCTACGTCTGGCACGGCACCAAGGCCGAAGCGGGCGGCAAGGCCGGCGGCGAATTCCCGGCGGTGACGATCAGCGTCACCAAGAAGCCCGGCGAGAACGCCATCGACGTCTCCGACGCGGTGATGCAGCGGGTGGACGCGCTGCGCAACACGGTGATCCCGCACGACGTCGAGGTGGTGGAGACGCGCAACTACGGCGCCACGGCCAACGACAAGGCCGTCAAGCTGATCCAGAAGCTGCTGTTTGCCACGGCCGCGGTGGTGGCGCTGGTGTTCATCGCGCTCGGCCGGCGCGAGGCCGCGATCGTCGGCAGCGCGGTGATCCTCACGTTGACGGTGACACTGTTCGCCAGCTGGGCCTGGGGCTTCACGCTGAACCGGGTGTCGCTGTTCGCGCTGATCTTTTCGATCGGCATCCTGGTCGACGATGCCATCGTGGTGGTCGAGAACATCCACCGCCACCAGCAGCTCTATCCCGGCCGCAGCCTGGTGCAGATCATTCCCGGCGCGGTGGACGAAGTCGGCAGCCCGACGATCCTGGCCACGCTGACCGTGATTGCCGCGCTGCTGCCGATGGCCTTTGTCAGCGGGCTGATGGGGCCGTACATGAGCCCGATCCCGATCAACGCCAGCATGGGCATGCTGCTGTCGCTGGCGGTGGCCTTCGTCGTCACCCCCTGGCTGGCGCGCATCTGGATGAAGGCGCTGCCGGCGCAGCAGGGCGGGCACGCCCAGCCGCATGGACTGTCGGCCAGGCTGGCGCCACTGTTCGATCGCATCTTTCGCCCGCTGCTCGACGAGGCACGCGGCGCGCGCAACCGCGCGCTGCTCGGTCTGGGTGTGCTGGCGCTGATCGCCGTGTCCGTCGCACTGCCGGTGCTGGGCTGGGTGCAACTGAAGATGCTGCCCTTCGACAACAAGTCGGAGTTCCAGGTGGTGCTCGACATGCCGGCGGGAACGCCGCTGGAGCGGACGGCTGCGGTGCTGCGCGAGCTGAGCGCTCATCTGGCCACCTTGCCGGAGGTCACCGACTACCAGGCCTATGCCGGCGCGTCCGCACCCATCAACTTCAACGGCCTGGTTCGGCAGTACTACCTGCGTGGCGGCGGCGAGGTCGGCGACATCCAGGTGAACCTGGTCGACAAGCACCACCGCAGCGAACAGAGCCATGCGATCGCCACGCGTGTGCGGCCGGCGCTGCAGGCGATCGCGCAGCGCCACGGCGCCAACCTCAAGGTGGTGGAAGTGCCGCCCGGCCCGCCGGTGATGTCGCCGCTGGTCGCCGAGATTTACGGCCCCGAAGCCGAAGGCCGCCGCCAGGTGGCGAAGGCGGTGCGTGCGGTGTTCGCCGCCACCGAGGGCGTGGTCGACATCGACGACTCGAGCATTGCCGACGCGCCGCGCACGCTGCTGCTGGTGGACCGGCGCAAGGCGGCGATGCTGGGCGTGGCGCAGCAGGAGATCGTCAGCACGCTGCGCGCCGGGTTGGCGGGAGAGGCCACCGCCTACCTGCACGACCAGAGCAAATATCCAGCGGCCGCGACGATCCAGCTGCCGGCCGATCGCCACGGCGAGCTGGACACGCTGTTGCAGCTGGCGGTGCGCAGCGCCGGCGGCCGGCTGGTGCCGATCCGCGAGCTGGTGACGGTCAGCGACACGCTGCGCGAACAGCCGATCCTGCACAAGGACCTGCTGTCGGTGAACTACGTGGTCGCCGACATGGCGGGTGCGGTGGACAGCCCGCTGTACGGCATGTTCAAGATGCGCTCGCAGGTCGCGCAGATCGCGACACCAGGCGGCGGCACCGTCGGCGAAGCCTTCATCCGCCAGCCGGCCGACCCGTACCGCGGCTACACGCTGAAGTGGGACGGCGAGTGGCAGATCACCTACGAAACCTTCCGCGACATGGGCCTGGCCTATGCGGTAGGCCTGGTGCTGATCTACCTGCTGGTGGTGGCCCAGTTCGGCAGCTACCTGACGCCGCTGATCATCATGGCGCCGATCCCGCTGACGGTGATCGGCGTGATGCCCGGCCATGCGCTGCTGGGCGCGCAGTTCACCGCCACCAGCATGATCGGCATGATCGCGCTGGCCGGGATCATCGTGCGCAACTCGATCCTGCTGGTCGATTTCATCAACCTGCAGGTGCGCCAGGGCGTCGATTTCAAGCACGCCGTGGTCTCCGCCGCGACCACCCGCGCGCAGCCGATCCTGTTGACCGCGCTGGCCGCGATGCTGGGGGCGTTCTTCATCCTCGACGACCCGATCTTCAACGGGCTGGCCATCGCGCTGATCTTCGGCATCCTGGTGTCGACGCTGCTGACGCTGGTGGTGATCCCGCTGCTGTACTTCGTGGCCTATCGCCACCGACTTTCCACCCTCGTTCCCCAACCCTCTGAAGGAGATTGACATGACCTCATGGCGCATCGTGCGTATCGTCGCCGGCCTCTTCGTGCTGTTGTCGCTGGCCCTGGGCCTTCCCGGCAGTCCGCTGTTCGTCAGCCCGTGGTGGCTCGCCTTCACCGCCTTCGTCGGCCTGAATCTGCTGCAGAGCGGCTTCACCCAGTGGTGCCTGATGGAAAGCATCCTGCGCAAGCTCGGCGTGCGTGCAGGTGCGTGATGACGACGCACCCCCTGCGTGCTGACCGCGCCCCCCCGGAGGGGCGCCGCAGGCGGACCGGCACAGTCGGATCCGCGGCGGTTGCGCGATGCGCGATGGCGATGCTGGCTGCGGTGGCGCTGCAAGCCCACGCGGCGGATCTGGTCGACGCCTGGCAGGCCGCTCAGGGCGTCGACCCGCAGTTCGCGTCGGCACGCGCCGCGCGCGAGGCCGGCGAGGCCCGCCGCGAGCAGGGCGCGTCGCTGTGGCGGCCGTCGCTGCAGCTCAGCGGCACCGTGGGCGTGGCCAATGGCGAGACCTCGACCAACGGCGCGCGCTTCTCCGCGCCGGGCTTCGGCACGGTCGACGGCGCCAACTTCGACACCTCGATCAACGGCGGCACGGCCACGCGCTGGGCGCTGCAGGCCAAGCAGCCGCTGATCAACCGCGAGCGCGATGCGCAGAAGCGCCAGCTCGAACTGTCGGCCGAAGTGGCCGAGCTCGAATGGCGTGCCGCCCAGCAGGGGCTGATGCTGCGCGTCGCCGAGCGCTATTTCGACGCGGCGCTGGCCGCCGAAGCGTTGCGCGTGCAGCGCCGGCAGCAGGACGCCGTCGAACGATCGCTGACCGAGGCGCGTGACCGCTTCAAGCTCGGCGATGCGCCGGTGACCGACACGCACGAGGCGGCGGCACGCGCGCAGGCCGTGCGTGCCGAAGTGCTGGCGGCCGAAACCACGTGGACGCTGAAGCAGGCCGCACTGGCCGACATCACCGGCTGGAACGGGCCGCAGCTGCAGTCGCTGCGGCTGGCCGCGGCGACGCCGCCGCAGGATGCGCAGCCGCTGGACTTGTGGCTGTCCGAAGCCAAGACGGGCAACCTGCAGCTGCGCATGCAGGCGGCCGGCGTCGAGGTCGCCAAGCAGGAGGCGTCACGCTACAGCGCTGCTGCGGCGCCGACGCTGGACCTGGTGGCCAGCGTCGGTCAGGACCGGCTCAGCGGCAGTGGCGACTTCGGTTCGGCGACCAACAGCCAGACCAATGCACTGATCGGCGTGCAGCTCAACGTGCCGCTGTACACCGGCGGCTGGCGCAGTGCCCGCGAAACCGAAACGCTGCGCCTGGCCGCCAAGGCGGCATCCGACGGCGAAACGCAGGCACAGCAGGTGGCGCTGCAGGCCCGTGCCGCCTGGCTGGGGCTGACGGTCGGCGCCTCGCGCGTCGCGGCCCTCGACGAGGCGCTGCGCGCGACGCGCTCGCGCCTGGACGCCACGCGCATCGGACGCCAGGTCGGCGAGCGCACGACGCTGGAGCTGCTGAACGCCGAGAACGACGCCGCCGCGGCCGAACTGGCCCTGATGCAGGCCCGTGTGGCCCTGTTGCTCGATCGGCTGCGGCTGGCGGCCCTGGCCGGGCGGCTCGACGAGATGCAGCTGCAGCAGGTCAATGCCAGCCTGCAGGCGACCACGAATCCCCGCTGAGCACGGCGGGCACACACCCACCCCGACAGGACGAGAAGGAGACAGACATGGCCCACATCGTGATCCTCGGCGCCGGCACCGGCGGCATGCCCGCTGCCTACGAGCTGCGCGCCAAGCTGGACAAGACGCATCGCATCACCGTGATCAACGCGGTGGACTACTTTCAGTTCGTGCCGTCGAACCCGTGGATCGCGGTCGGCTGGCGCGAGCGCGAAGCGATCACCTTTCCGATCCGTCCGCACCTGGAGAAGAAGGGCATCGATTTCATTGCCCAGCGGGTGACCCGCATCGACGCCGAAGGCAACCTCCTCGAGTTGCAGGACGGCAGCTCGGTGGCCTATGACTACCTGGTCATCACCACCGGCCCGAAGCTCAGCTTCGACGAGGTGCCCGGTTCCGGTCCCGAAGGGCACACGCAGTCGATCTGCCTGGTCGATCATGCCGAGGCGGCCTATGCCCGGTATCAGGCCTTCCTGCAGGACCCGGGGCCGGCGATCATCGGCGCGATGCCGGGGGCGTCGTGCTTCGGTCCGGCCTACGAGTTCTCGTTCATCTTCAATGCCGACCTGAAGAAGCGCAAGCTGCGCCACAAGGTGCCGATCACCTACGTGACCAGCGAGCCCTACATCGGCCATCTGGGCCTGGGCGGCGTGGGCGACAGCAAGTCGATGCTGGAAAGCGAGTTCCGCAACAACGACATCAAGTGGATCTGCAACGCCAAGGTCACCAAGGTCGAGGCCGGCAAGATGTTCGTCACCGAGCTCGACGAGCACGGCGCGGTGAAGAAGGAGCACGAGCTGCCCTATCGGTACAGCATGATGCTGCCGGCCTTCAAGGGCGTGGATGCGGTGGCCGCCGTGGAGGGCCTGTGCAACCCGCGCGGCTTCGTGCTGATCGACGAGTACCAGCGCAGCAAGAAGTACCGCAACATCTTCTCGGCCGGCGTGTGCGTCGCCATCCCGCCGGTGGAGGTCACCCCGGTGGCCACCGGGGCGCCGAAGACCGGCTACATGATCGAGACCATGGTCACGGCGATCGTGCACAACATCGCCGCCGACATTGCCGGACAGCCGGCCGACACCAAGGCCACCTGGAACGCCATCTGTCTGGCCGACATGGGCGACACCGGTGCGGCCTTCGTGGCGTTGCCTCAGATCCCGCCGCGCAACGTCAACTGGTTCAAGAAGGGCAAGTGGGTGCACCTGGCGAAGATCGCCTTCGAGAAGTACTTTCTGTACAAGATGAAGAACGGCAGTTCGGAGCCGGTGTACGAGAAGTACGTGCTCAAGCTGATGGGCATCCACAAGCTCGAGTCCTGATTACCTACCGACAAGGAGATCGTCATGCAGCCTTCCCCCAGCGGCTATCGCGACCTGACCCAGGCCGTGTCCGCGAAACTCGCCGGTCTTCGGCATGGCACGCCCGAAGTGATGAAGGCCTTCAACGAACTGGGGAAGGCGGCCACTGCGCCGGGCGCGCTCGATGCCAAGACGAAGGAGCTGATCGCGCTGGCGCTGAGCGTGGCCGTGCGCTGTGATCCGTGCATCGGCTTCCATGCCAAGGCGCTGGTCAGGCACGGCGCGACGCGCCAGGAACTGGACGAGATGCTGGCCGTGGCCACCTACATGGGCGGCGGGCCGTCGCTGATGTATGCCGCCAGTGCCGCAGCGGCTTACGAGGAATTCTCGGCGGCCCCGGCGGCCTGAGGCGACGTCAGACGATGGTCTGCACCAGCAGGGCCTGCAGCGCGAAGCGGCGTGTGTCTTCGCTGGCACCGCCGTCGTCGGCCAGCAGCGCCGCGATGCGATCGGTCCGCGGGTCCTTGGCCGCCAGCGCGTCGTAGACGGCGATGCCGGCCACACGGGCCATCTGCTGCACCAGCGTGCTGTCCAGGCCCTGGCACTCGACGGCGTCGTAGAGGCGCCCCAGAACGCGCGCGGTGTGCTCCACGTCCTGAGGCTCGCTTTGCGCATCCACGCTCATGCCGATGTGCGTCACCTTCGCCCCCAGTTCGGTGGCGGCCTGACGGAACAGGCGGGCTGCGGGCTGAGCCTCGTCCGCGCAGAGCAGGCACAGGTGCTTGCCGCGCAGCAAAGGCTGCACGTGGCCTTCAGCGGCGGCGCGACGCAGCACGCGCGCCTGCTCCAGAAGATTGCGCTCCTCGCCGTTCATCGAGAGTGCCGGCTGGACCTGCGGCTGACGTGAAGAGCGGACAGGAGCCATGGGCGGCCGGGGCGAAGCGTGAAGTGCCATGAGGAGTGGGCGAAGCCTACCGAAGCGCCCCGAGGGGGTCTTGACTGGCATCAAGCGCAGCACGAATGCCCCGTCGGAGATTCCCCCAAGAGCGGTCTGTCACCGTCCGTTCACACAACGTTACCGAGCGTTCTGCAACGTTGATACGGCGTTGCGCAGCGCTGCCTAGCATGCGGCGCAGCGAAGAAGATTCCAGGAGCCCCTTCCATGCTGAACCTGCCGATCCCGAACCCGGTTTCCCCCCCGATGAGCCCGGCTCCGGCCGCCATGCGCGGTTGGGATGAAGAGGCCAACCGGCGCGCCAGTCAGACCATCGCCGACAGTCTGGCGATGCTGAACGAGGTGTTCCAGCCGCAAAGGCGCATCGTGCATGCCGGCGACCGCATCTACCAGAGCGGCGAGCGCTTCGGCAACCTGTACGTGCTGAACTCCGGCCTGTTCAAGATCGTCAATCTGGCGCCGGACGGCCGCGAACTGGTGGTCGGCCTGAAGTTCCGTGGTGACTGGCTGGGCTTCGACGGCATCGCGGCCGGCCGCTACAGCTGCGACGCGGTGGCGATGGACACCGGTGACATCTGGGTGCTGCGCTATGAGCGCGTGCTGGCCGCCTGCATGGGCCGACCCGAACTGCTGGCGCTGCTGCACCAGGCGATGAGCCGGGAGATCGCGCGCGACCGCGACGCACTGATGTCGGTGTGCACCCTCAGTGCCGATGCTCGCGTGGCCGACTTCCTGCGCTATTGGGCCGAGTCGCTGGCCCGGCGCGGGCTGCGCACCGACCAGATCACGCTGCGCATGACGCGCGCCGAGATCGGCAACTACCTCGGCATGACGCTGGAAACCGTCAGCCGCGCCCTGTCGCGACTGGCGCGGTGCGGGCTGATCGACTTCATCGACAAGGGCCGGCGCGAGATCCGCATCCCGCAGGTCGAGGCGCTGACCGAGTTCGTGCAGCGCAGCCTCGCACCGACGGACGTGGTGCTGCAGTAGCGGTTGCCGCTCAGCGGTCGGCCGGCCGCAGCGCCAGCAGCCGGCCCAGGCTTTCGGCCAGCGCCTCGCGCGAGAAGGGCTTGCCCAGCAGTTCCCACCCCTGCGGCGACTGCGCGTCGGCTTCCAGCAACTCGGCGGAGTAGCCGGACATCAGCAGGATCTTCAGTCCCGGCTGCCGGTACTGCGCCAGTTGCGCGAGTTCGGTGCCACGCATGCCGGCACCGAGGGCGATGTCGCTGACCAGCAGATCGAAGGCGACGCCTGGCACGAGCGCGAGCAGCGCCTGTTCACCGCTGGCCAGCGGTGTGACCTCGCAACCCAGTGTGGCGAGGAAATGGCGCACCACCTCACGCACTTCGGCATCGTCTTCCACCAGCAGCACGCGCAGACCGGACGGTAATGCGCGTGGCGCCTCGGCAGCCGGGGCATCGGCCGGCGGCCTGGCGCTGGGCTGCGGCAGGTACAGAGTCACCGTGGTGCCGGCACCCGGCGCGCTGTCCAGCGCCAGCGCCCCCTTTGACTGGCGTACGAATCCGTAGACCGTGCTCAGGCCCAGACCGGTGCCGCGGCCCACCTCCTTGGTGGTGAAGAAGGGTTCGAAGGCACGCTGCTTGATCGCCTCCGGCATGCCCTGGCCGGTGTCG
>JBGAII010000222.1:0-5378 GCA_044225625.1 Rubrivivax sp. | reverse complement strand
TCATGTGCACCGGGATGCGGATGGTGCGCGCCTGGTCCGCGATCGAGCGCGTGATGGCCTGGCGGATCCACCACGTGGCGTAGGTCGAGAACTTGTAGCCGCGGCGGTATTCGAACTTGTCCACCGCCTTCATCAGGCCGATGTTGCCTTCCTGGATCAGGTCCAGGAACTGCAGGCCGCGGTTGGTGTACTTCTTGGCGATGGAGATCACCAGCCGCAGGTTGGCCTCGATCATCTCCTTCTTCGCGTCGCGCGAGGACTTCTCGCCCTCGTTCATCTTCTTGTTGATCTGCTTCAGGTCTTCCAGCGGCACCACGGCGCGCGACTGCAGGTCGATCAGCTTCTGCTGCAGCTCCTGCACCGCCGGCAGGTTGCGCTGCAGCACCGCGCTGTAGGGCTTGGCCAGCGCAATCTCGCGTTCGGCCCACTTCAGGTTCAGCACGTTCGACGGAAACGACTTGATGAAGTGGTCCTGCGGCATGCCGCACTTGTCGACCACGATCTTGCGGATCTCACGCTCGTAGCGGCGCACGTCGTCAACCTGGCTGCGCAGGATGTGACACAGCCGCTCGATGGTCTTCACGGTGAAGCGGATCGTCATCAGGTTGTCGCTGATGGCGTGCTGCGCCTTGTTGTACGAGGGCGACTTGTAGCCTTCCTTCTCGTAGGCCTTGCGCATCTTGTCGAAGTGCGTGCGCAGTTCCTCGAACTTGAGCAGCGCGGCCGTCTTCAGCTCTTCGAGCTTCTTGGTCAGCGCCTTGCTGCCGCCGGCACCGTCGTCGTCGTCCTCGTCGTCGAACTCGTCGAAGTCTTCCTCGGCCACGTAGTCGTCGGCCTCGTCGTCGCTGACGAAGCCGTCGACCACCTCGGAGATCTTCATCTCGCCCGAGGCGATCTTGTCGGCCATCGACAGCAGTTCGGCGATGGTCGTCGGGCTGGCGCTGATGGCCAGCATCATCGCCTGCAGGCCGCCTTCGATGCGCTTGGCGATTTCGATCTCGCCCTCGCGCGTCAGCAGTTCCACCGTGCCCATCTCGCGCATGTACATGCGCACCGGGTCAGTGGTGCGGCCGAACTCGCTGTCCACGGTGGACAGCGCGGCTTCGGCGGCTTCTTCGGCTTCTTCCTCGGTGGCGGTGGCGGTGCCGCCGCCGGCGATCAGCAGCGTGGCCGCGTCCGGTGCCTGTTCGTAGACCGCGATGCCCATGTCGTTGAGCATCGAGACGATGGCCTCGAGGATTTCGTTGTCGACCAGCTTTTCGGGCAGGTGGTCGCTGATCTCCTGGTGCGTCAGGAAGCCGCGCGTCTTGCCCATCTTGATGAGCGTCTTCAGCTCGTGGCGGCGCTTGGCGACTTCCTCTTCGGTGAGGGTGGCTTCCTCCAGGCCGAACTCGCGCATCAGCGCGCGCTCCTTGGCGCGCGACACCTTCATGCGCAGCGGCTTGGCCTTGGCCTTGCTCTCCTCGGCCTCCACCGCGGTGCTGACCTCGGCATCGGCCTCGAGATCGGCAAAGTCGTCGTCCAGCACTTCCTCGACCTTCTTCGCCGCGGGCGCCTCCTTGCCACCGCGTTTGCCCTTCGGTGCCGGCGGCGGTGCCGGCGGTGCCTTGGCACTGGCACGGGCCGCGGGTTGCGCAGCGGCGGCCTTGACCAGCGGTGCGGTCTTGGCGGCGGCGCCCTTCTTCGGTGCGGGGGCAGGCTTGCTCTTGGCCTGGGTCACCGGCGAGGCCTTGGACGGGGCGGCGGGTTTCTTGGCGGTCATGCGATTCCTCGGTGGATGAGCCTTGCGTGCAGCAGTCCGACGCGCCTGTCGGCCGGCCGTGCGGGCACGCGCGCCGAGCCGCATGGCGGCAAGGCGCACGCTGCCGGCAGCAGCCTGCAGATGGAGACGCATGTCGGGCGGTCAAGCCGGCGCGAGCGCTGGTGAGGCGCAGCCCTTGCGGATGTGGTGGCCGGGGGAGGTGACCCGTGTCGCGGGTGGCCGGGGTCCGGAGGTGCTGAGTTCACGCCTGCCGCTTTGGACAGCTGAGGATTATACCCAAGCCACCTCGTACGAAGGGCTCATGCCATGGCGCGCAACGCGGCCGGCGTGTCGTCGATTCGGCCCTCCGTCCGCTCTGACGGGCAGCGGCCCGCTGCCGTTCTCAGGCCGGCTGTCCGGTGGCCGCCGTCAGCGCCGCCTTCAGCCCGGCGATGCGTTCGCGCAACTGGCGCAGCCGCATCAGCCCCTGCGCGTCGGGCTCGCTGCTGGCCAGCGCCTGGGCGTCCTGGCCCAGCGCGTCGATCCACAGCCGCTGCAGCACACGCTGCAGATCCTCGAAACCATGCTCTTCGCCGGCCAGCATGGCCTTCTGCCAGCCGCGTGCGGTGTCGGCCCATGGCTCGGCCGCCATCGCCGCATCGAGCGCGGCCCACGTCTGCGGACCGTGTTCGGTGATCTGGCGCTCCAGCCACGACAGCACGTCGCCGTGCAGCCCGCCCAGTTCGTGCAGCAGTCCCTGGTCCTCGCCCGACATCTGCTCCCACCAGTCGTTATGGCGCAGCAGCAGACACAAGGCCTGGTCGGCCAGACCCGCCGGGGCGCGCCGACCGGCAGCCCTTGCAGCTGAGCGCACGGGCGGCTGGGGTGGCCTTGGCGCGGGCGCGGCGCCTCCTCGCGGTCCCGCAGGAGGGCCGGAACCCCAGAGTGCGGCCAGGTCGCTCAGCTCCAGTTGCGCATGGCGTGCCAACTCGGGCAGCAGTTGCCGCCGCAGCGCGCCCTCGGGTAGGGCCTGCCACAGGGGTTTGGCCTGCGCGAGCATGCGCGCACGGCCTTCTGCCTGGCCCAGATCGGCGCCCTGGCCCGCCTGTTCGATCAGCTGCCGCGACCGCGGGACCGCCTGTTCGACCTGTGCCTCGAAGGCCGCTGCGCCGCGCTCGCGCACGAAACTGTCCGGGTCGTGCTCGGGAGGCAGGAACAGGAAGCGCACGCTGCGCAGGTCGGTGGCATGCGGCAGCGCGGCCTCGAGTGCGCGGCCCGCGGCCCTGCGGCCGGCCGCATCGCCGTCGAAGCTGAAGACCACGGTGTCGGTGAAGCGGAACAGCTTCTGCACGTGTTCGGCCGTACAGGCGGTACCCAGCGTCGCGACCGCGTTGCCGAAGCCATGCTGGGCCAGCGCGACGACGTCCATGTAGCCTTCGACCACCAGCGCATAGCCTTTCGCCCGCAAGGCCGCGCGGGCCTCGTACAGCCCATAGAGTTCACGCCCCTTGACGAACACCGGCGTCTCGGGCGAGTTCAGGTACTTCGGCTCGCCGCTGTCGAGCACGCGCCCACCGAAGCCGATGACCTCGCCCTTGACCGAGCGGATCGGAAACATCACCCGGTCACGGAAGCGGTCGTAGCGCTTCTGCTCCGGCCCCTCGTCGCCCTGCACGATGACCAGTCCACTTTCCGCCAGCAGCGGATCGTCATAGCGTGGGAACGCGCTGGCCAGGCTGCGCCAGCCGCCCGGGGCATAGCCGAGGCCGAAGCGGGCGGCGATCTCGCCGCTGAGCCCGCGCCGCTTCAGGTAGTCGATGGCCGGGGGGTGCTGCTTCAGCTGGCGCCGGTAGTGGGCTGCGGCGCGTTCCAGCGTCTCGCTCAAGGTGGCCTGATGCACGCGCGCTTCCTGGGCGCGCTGCTGTTCCGCGGCATCCTGCGGATCGTCCGGCACCGCCATGCCGACCTGTTGGGCCAGGTCGGCCACCGCGTCGCGGAAGCTCATGCCGGAATGTTCCATCAGGAAGCGGATCGCATCGCCGTGCGCCCCGCAGCCGAAGCAGTGATAGAACTGCTTGGCCGCGCTGACGCTGAAGCTCGGCGACTTTTCGCCGTGGAATGGGCACAGGCCCATGTGGTTGGCGCCGCTCTTCTTCAGCTCGACATGGCGCCCCACGACGTCGACGATGTCGACGCGCGACAGCAGGTCCTGCAGGAAGCCAGCGGGGATCACCGCCGCAGTCTACCGAAGGGCGAAGGACCCCGAGCTGCGGCAGCCGATTCAGCCGGCCGCGCGCGTGCCTGGCAGGCCGGCCGGGGCGAGCGAAAACAGCCCTCGATAGTCGCGGATCCAGGCCGAGACTGCGGCCGCCGGCATCGGCGCAGCGATGCCCGTGCCCTGGCCGACGTGACAGCCCATCTCCAACAGCGTGCGCGCCTGGGCCGGTGATTCCACGCCTTCGGCCACCACCACGCACTGGAAGGTGCGGGCCAGGCCGATCACCCCCTCGACGATGGCGCGGTCCTGCGCGTCGTCGAGCATGTTGTGCACGAAGGAGCGGTCGATCTTCAGCACGTCGACCGGCAACTGCTTCAGGTAGGTGAGCGTGGAATAACCGGTGCCGAAGTCGTCGAGCGCAAAGCGTACGCCGAGCGCGCGGCAGCGCGCCAGCAGCGCGGAGGTGGCGGCGATGTCGGCATGGGCGGCGGTCTCCAGCACTTCGAGCTCGAGCGCGGTGGCCGGTGCATCGGGGTGGCGTGCCAGCAGTTCGGACAGGCGCAGCGCGAAGTCGGGCTCCTGCAGGTGACGGGCCGAGACGTTGACGCTGACCGAGATGTCGTGCCCGCCGCGGCGCCACTGCGCCAGATGCTCGAGCGCCTGGCCCAGCACCCAGTCGCCGACGCGCGACGACAGGCCGGTGTTCTCGATCAGCGGCAGGAACTGCATCGGCGCGATCAGCCCATGCTGCGGATGGTCCCAGCGCACCAGCGCCTCCAGGCCCAGCACCACGCCGCGCCGCATGTCCACCTTGGGCTGGTAGTGCAGCGTGAACTCGCCCTTGTCCAGCGCCTCCTGCACGCGGCCAATGGCCATCACGCGCTCTTCGTTGCGCCGCCGGTTCTCCGGGTCGAAGAACTGGTAGCCATTGCGGCCGGCCTGCTTGGCGCCGTACATCGCATGGTCGGCGTGTCGCAGCAGCGTGTCGGCGTCGCTGCGGTCGATCGGGTACACGGTGGCGCCCATGCTGGCCGTGACCTGCACCGGGTCGACGTTCGGGTCGATGACATAGGGCTGGGCCACGACACGCAGCACGCGCTCGACGGCGAGCCGGGATTCCTCCATCGTCGTCGCGCGCAGCAGCAGCACGAATTCGTCGCCGCCCAGGCGGCCGGCCGCGTCGGACCAGACCTCGTTGCTGCGCAAGGCGCTGCGCAGCCGCCCAGCCAGTTCCACCAGCAGACGGTCACCCGCCGCATGGCCGAAACGGTCGTTGACCGGCTTGAAGCGGTCCAGGTCGAGGTAGCACACGGTGAGCAGGTAGCCATCGGCATCGGCCGCCGTCATGGCCTCGGCCAGCATCTCCATCAGTCGCGCGCGGTTCGGCAGGCGCGTCAGCTCGTCGAAATGCGCCTGACG
>JBGAII010000013.1:0-47896 GCA_044225625.1 Rubrivivax sp. | reverse complement strand
GGGTCGCTGATCAGCACCTTGGCTTGCGGGTTCAGGCGCTGCAGGAAGTCGGCGCCGACCTTCAGCCCGCCGGTGCCGCCCAGGGTCTGCACGGTGGCGACGCGGCCGTCGCGCAGCGCGGCGCTGTCGGCGCCGAAGACCAGTTCCTGCACGGCGCGGTCGTAGGCCGGCATGCCGTCGATCGGCAGGTAACCCTTCGGCTTCGGCGCGTCGGCCAACTGCTTCTCCGCGGCCAGCACGCACTGCAGGATCGGCAGCTTGCCCTGGGCGTCGAAGTACACGCCGACACCGAGGTTGACCTTGCCGGGCCGGGTGTCGGCATTGAACTGCTCGGTCATGCCGAGAATCGGATCGCGCGGGGCCAGTTCGACGGATGAAAACAGCGCCATGGAATGCAGCCTAGGAGGAGTCGGTTCAGGGGGCGAGATCGGCCGGCCGGCATCCCGGGCCGCGCTGCGCTAGTCTGTCGGGTTTGCGCGCGATCACGCAGTGCAACATTCTACCGACGCGCCAATCATGGGGAGGGTCCGATGGCCGAACTGAGCGAGGTCGAGGCGGCAGTGCCTCAGGTTCCCGGGGAATTCGTCTCCTTCCCGGATTCGCCGTTCCAGCTGTTCCAGCCGTACCCGCCCGCGGGCGACCAGCCCGAAGCCGTCGCCAAGCTGGTCGAAGGTGTGCAGGACGGACTGGCCTTCCAGACGCTGCTGGGCGTCACCGGCTCGGGCAAGACCTTCACCATGGCCAACGTGATCGCCCGGCTGGGCCGGCCGGCGATCGTGTTCGCGCCGAACAAGACGCTGGCGGCGCAGCTGTACAGCGAGTTCCGCGAGTTCTTTCCGAAGAACGCGGTCGAGTATTTCGTCAGCTACTACGACTACTACCAGCCCGAGGCCTACGTGCCGCAGCGCGACCTGTTCATCGAGAAGGACAGCTCGATCAACGAGCACATCGAGCAGATGCGCCTGTCGGCCACCAAGAGCCTGCTGGAGCGGCGCGACGTGGTCATCGTCGCCAGCGTCAGCGCGATCTACGGCATCGGCAGTCCGCAGGACTACCACCGCATGGTGATGACGCTGCGCGTGGGCGACAAGATGGGCCAGCGCGACGTGATCGCGCAGCTGATCCGCATGCAGTACCAGCGCAACGAGACCGACTTCTCGCGCGGTACCTTCCGCGTGCGCGGCGACACCATCGACGTCTTCCCGGCCGAACACTCCGAACTGGCCATCCGCATCGAGTTGTTCGACGACGAGGTCGAATCGCTGCAGTTGATGGATCCGCTGACCGGCCGCATCCGGCAGAAGATCCCACGCTTCACCGTCTACCCCAGCAGCCACTACGTGACGCCACGCGACCGCGTGCTGGCGGCCATCGAGACGATCAAGGCCGAGCTGCGCGAGCGCCTGGACGAGCTGGTCAAGGCCGGCAAGCTGGTCGAGGCGCAGCGCCTGGAGCAGCGCACCCGCTTCGACCTGGAAATGCTGCAGGAGGTGGGCCACTGCAAGGGCATCGAGAACTACACCCGCCACCTCAGCGGCGCGGCGCCGGGTGAACCGCCGCCGACGCTGGTCGACTATCTGCCGGCCGACACGGTGATGTTCCTGGACGAAAGCCACGTGCTGATCGGCCAGCTGGGTGGCATGTTCAACGGCGACCGGGCGCGCAAGACGGTGCTGGTCGAGTACGGCTTCCGACTGCCCAGTGCGCTGGACAACCGACCGCTGAAGTTCGAGGAGTTCGAACGCAAGATGCGCCAGGCCGTCTTCGTGTCGGCCACGCCGGCCGACTACGAGAAGACGCATGCCGGCCAGGTGGTCGAGCAACTGGTGCGGCCCACCGGTCTCGTCGATCCCGACGTCACGGTGCGGCCCGCAGCCACCCAGGTCGACGACGTGCTGCAGGAGATCCGCGACTGCGTCACGCGCGGGGAGCGGGTATTGATCACCACGCTGACCAAGCGCATGGCCGAGCAGCTGACCGAGTACCTGGCCGACAACGGCGTCAAGGTGCGCTACCTGCACAGCGACGTCGACACGGTGGAGCGCGTGGAGATCATCCGCGATCTGCGGCTGGGCACCTTCGACGTGCTGGTGGGCATCAACCTGCTGCGCGAGGGGCTGGACATTCCGGAGGTGAGCCTGGTGGCGATCCTCGATGCCGACAAGGAGGGATTCCTGCGCTCGGAGCGGTCGCTGATCCAGACCATCGGCCGGGCCGCTCGGCACCTGAACGGCCGCGCGATCCTCTATGCCGACAAGGTGACCGATTCGATGCAGCGCGCGCTCGACGAGACGCGGCGGCGCCGGGAGAAGCAGACCGCGCACAACCTGGCCCAGGGCATCACGCCGCGCAGCGTCAGCAAGCAGATCCGCGAAATGATCGATGGCGTGGTATCCGACAAGACCGCGCGCGACGACCTGAAGAACGCACAGGCGGCGGCCGAGGTCGAAGTGATGAGCGAAAAGGACCTGGGCAAGCGCATCAAGGCATTGGAGCGGCAGATGCTCGAGCATGCCCGCAACCTGGAGTTCGAGAAGGCGGCCCGCGTACGCGACCAGCTGGCATTGCTGCGCGAACAGGCCTTCGGCGCCAATGTGCATGAGCTCCCGGCCGCCAGCTGAGGCCGCGGCGGCAGACGACCCCTTCGAAGTCAAGGGAACTCCTCAGCCCAATCTCGACCAAAACACTCGGGTTCGGGTATACTTGACTTGGTTAGTAGGAATCAAACGAGGGTTAACCCCTGATTGGGCCCTGACCAAGCCGAAGTCGGCCCGAAGC
Source organism: Rubrivivax sp. (assembly GCA_044225625.1). Lineage (GTDB taxonomy): Bacteria > Pseudomonadota > Gammaproteobacteria > Burkholderiales > Burkholderiaceae_C > Rubrivivax. Next base: position 45,118 of record JBGAII010000013.1, on the reverse strand, counting down.
AGCCACTCGATTGTTGTTTTGCTTCGTTGCCGCAAGGCTGATTGGAGATTTCGATGCGTCTGACCACCAAGGGCCGTTTTGCCGTCACCGCGATGATCGACCTGGGACTGCGTTCGCACAACGGACCGGTGGCGCTGGCTGCGATCAGCCAGCGCCAGCAGATCTCGCTGTCCTACCTGGAGCAGCTGTTCGGCAAGCTGCGCCGCCACGAACTGGTGGAAAGTACCCGCGGACCGGGGGGCGGTTATTCGCTGGGCCGCAATGCCGACGAGATCACCGTCGCCGACATCATCGTCGCCGTCGATGAGCCGATCGACGCCACCGGCTGCGGCGGCAAGGAAAACTGCATGGGCGACGAGGCCGGCCGCTGCATGACCCATGACCTGTGGGCCAGCCTGAATGCCAAGATGATCGAGTACCTCGATTCCATCTCGCTGAAGAAGCTGGTGGACGAACAGGTCGCGAAGGGCGTGTCGGTGCAGGATGCGCCGGTCAAGAGGGCGATTTCCTCGCAGCCGGTGGTGCGGCCGATCAAGGTCACTGCGCCGAACTCGGTGTTCGCCCTCGGAAGCGCCCTGAGCAAGTAGCGACAATCAGCCCCTTTGGCTGTTCACACACCAGAAGATTCATGACGCCGCACTTCCCGATCTACCTGGACTATGGCGCCACCACGCCCTGCGACCCGCGCGTGGTCGATGCGATGGTGCCGTGGCTACGCGAGCACTTCGGCAACCCGGCCTCACGCAGCCATGCCTGGGGCTGGGAGGCGGAAGAGGCGGTGGAACGCGCCCGCGGCCAGGTAGCCGCCCTGGTGGGCGCCGATCCGCGCGAGATCGTCTGGACCAGCGGCGCCACCGAATCGATCAACCTGGCGCTGAAGGGCGCCGCGCACTTCTACCAGTCGCGCGGCAAACACATCGTCACCGTGAAGACCGAGCACAAGGCGGTGCTGGACACGGTGCGCGAACTGGAGCGTCAGGGCTTCGAGGCGACCTACCTGGATGTGCAGGAGAACGGTCTGCTCGACCTGGACCGCCTGCAGCAGGCGCTGCGCAAGGACACCATCCTGGTGTCGGTGATGCTGGTCAACAACGAGATCGGCGTCATCCAGGACATCGTGGCCATCGGCAAGATGTGCCGCGAGCGCGGCATCGTCTTCCACGTCGATGCCGCCCAGGCCACCGGCAAGGTGGACATCGACCTTGCCCAGTTGCCTGTGGACCTGATGAGCCTGGCCTCGCACAAGACCTACGGCCCCAAGGGCATCGGTGCACTGTACGTGCGGCGCAAGCCGCGGGTGCGCATCGAGGCGCAGATGCACGGCGGCGGCCACGAGCGCGGCATGCGTTCGGGCACGCTGCCCACGCACCAGATCGTCGGCATGGGCGAGGCCTATGCGCTGGCCAGGATGGAGATGGGTGCCGAGCGCGAGCGCATCCGCATGCTGCACCAGCGCCTGCTGCGCGGGCTGACGGACATCGAGCAGGTCTTCGTCAACGGCGACCTGGAGCGGCGCGTGCCGCACAACCTGAACATCTCCTTCAACTTCGTCGAAGGCGAGTCGCTGATCATGGGTGTCAAGGGGCTTGCCGTGTCCTCCGGCTCGGCCTGCACCTCGGCCAGCCTGGAGCCGAGCTACGTGCTGCGCGCGCTGGGCCGCTCGGACGAACTGGCGCATTCGTCGCTGCGCATGACCATCGGCCGCTTCACGACCGAAGCCGAGATCGACTATGCGGTCAAGGCCCTGCAGGAGCAGGTGGCCAAGCTGCGCGAACTGTCGCCGCTGTGGGAGATGTACAAGGACGGCGTCGACCTGAGCACCATCCAATGGGCGGCACACTGAATCTGGAGAACGAGTCATGGCATACAGCGACAAGGTCGTGGATCACTACGAGAACCCGCGCAACGTCGGTTCCTTCGACAAGGGCGACGACAGCGTCGGCACCGGCATGGTCGGTGCGCCGGCCTGCGGCGACGTGATGAAGCTGCAGATCAAGGTCAATCCGGACACCGGGCTGATCGAGGACGCGCGCTTCAAGACCTACGGCTGTGGCTCGGCCATCGCCTCGTCCTCGCTGGTGACCGAATGGGTCAAGGGCAAGTCGCTGGACCAGGCGCTGGACATCAAGAACACGCAGATCGCGCAGGAGCTGGCGCTGCCGCCGGTGAAGATCCACTGCTCGATCCTGGCCGAGGACGCCATCAAGGCCGCGGTGCAGGACTACAAGGCCAAGCACGGCCAGGACGAAGGCAGCGAACGGACGCATTGACCATGGCGGTGACCCTGACCGAAGCGGCGGCCCGCCATGTTGCGCGATACATCAGCAAGCGCGGCAAGGGCGTGGGGGTGCGGCTGGGCGTCAAGACCACGGGTTGCTCCGGCCTGGCCTACAAACTGGAATATGCCGACGAGGTGGCGCCCGAAGACATGGTCTTCGAGGGCCACGGCGTGAAGATCCTGGTCGACCCGAAGAGCTACCCCTACCTCGAAGGCACCGAGCTCGACTTCGTGCGCGAGGGGCTGAACGAAGGCTTCAAGTTCCACAACCCGCGCGAGAAGGATCGTTGCGGTTGTGGCGAGTCCTTCCGCGTCTGAAGCGGCGTACCGCGCACAATGCCGCGCGGCCGCCGGACGCGCTCAGCTTGCGACCATGAAACTCGACGACGACGACTTCACGCTCTTCGGCCTGGACGAACGCTTTGCGCTCGACCCGGCGCGGCTCGACCAGCGCTGGCGCGACCTGCAGGCCGAAGTGCACCCCGACCGCTTTGCCGCGCAGGGCGCGGCGGCGCAGCGTGTGGCGATGCAGTGGTCGGTGCGCGTCAACGAGGCCTACCGCCGACTCAAGGACCCGCTGCGGCGCGCCGCCTACCTGTGCGAGCGACGTGGTGCGCCGATCGAGGCCGAGCGCAATACCGCGATGCCGCGCGAGTTCCTGCTGCAACAGATGAGCTGGAGGGAGGCGCTCGACGACGCGCGCGATGCCGCCGCGGTGCAACAGCTGGACGACGAGGTTGCCGAGCGCGAGCGCACGCTGCTGCAGCAGGTGCGGCAGCAGCTCGACGAGCATGGGGACGCACAGGCCGCTGCAGCGCTGGTGCGCGAGCTGATGTTCGTGACGCGCTTCCGCGCCGACATCGACCAGCGCCTCGAGATCTTGCCCGGTTGAACCATGGCGCTGCTGCAGATTTCCGAACCCGGCCAGGCGCCCGACCCGCATCAGCGCCGCATTGCCGTGGGCATCGACCTCGGCACCACCCATTCGCTGGTGGCCGCGGTGCGGCACGGCGTGGCGGAATGCCTGCCCGACGCGCAGGGCAGGGTACTGTTGCCGTCGGTGGTGTGCTACCTCGAAGGCCAGCGCCGCCAGGTCGGCCATGGCGCCAAGGCGCTGCAGGCCGAGGATGCCGCGCACTGCATCGCGTCGGCCAAACGACTGATGGGTCGTCGGCTGGCCGACGAGGCCGGTGCCGCGCAGTTGCCTTATGAGCTGGTCGACCAGCCGGGCATGGTGGCGGTGCGTACCCGCCAGGGACTGAAGACCGCGGTCGAAGTGTCGGCGGAGATCCTGGCTACGTTGCGCCAGCGAGCAGAGGACAGCTTCGACGACGAGCTCTTCGGCGCAGTCATCACCGTACCGGCCTACTTCGACGACGCGCAGCGCCAGGCGACCAAAGACGCGGCGCAGCTGGCCGGGCTGAACGTGCTGCGGTTGATCAACGAGCCCACCGCGGCTGCGGTGGCCTACGGCCTGGACCATGGCAGCGAGGGCCTGTACGCGGTCTACGACCTCGGCGGCGGTACTTTCGACGTCTCGCTGCTGCGCCTGAGCAAGGGGGTGTTCGAAGTGGTGGCCACCGGCGGCGATGCCGCGCTGGGCGGCGACGACTTCGATCATCTGCTGGCCGATTGGGTGCTGGAAGACAGCGGTCGCCGCGCCGCTTCGGCGGCCGACAAGGGCGCGCTGCTGCGTGCGGCGCGCGCCGCACGCGAGGCGCTGAGCTCGCAGGACTCGGTGCTGCTCGATGCCGCGCTGGAGGCCGGTCCGCTGCAGCGCGCGCTGAGCCGAGATCAGCTGGAAAGCCTGTCGCGACCGCTGCTCGACCGCACACTGTCGGCCTTGCGCAAGGTGCTGCGTGATGCGCGCGTGCAGCGCGACGACGTGCTGGGCGTGGTGATGGTCGGCGGCGCCACCCGCATGCCGATGGTCCGCCGCGCGGTGGCCGACTTCTTCGGTGCCGAGGCCAAGGTGCTGACCAACGTCAATCCGGACGAGGTGGTGGCCATCGGTGCGGCCATCCAGGCCAACGCGCTGGCCGGCAACGGCGGGGACGGGCAACTGCTGCTGCTGGACGTGATCCCGCTGTCGCTGGGCATCGAAACGATGGGCGGACTGGTCGAACGCATCGTCGAGCGCAACACCACGATTCCGGTGGCCAAGGCGCAGGAGTTCACCACCTACCAGGACGGCCAGACGGCCATGGCGCTGCACGTGGTGCAGGGCGAGCGCGAGTTGGTGTCCGACTGCCGCTCGCTGGCGCGCTTCGAGCTGCGCGGCATCCCGCCGATGGCAGCCGGCGTGGCGCGCATCCGCGTCAGCTTCCAGGTGGATGCGGATGGCCTGTTGAGCGTTTCGGCGCGGGAGGCGGTCAGCGGCGTGCAGGCCAGCGTCAGCGTCAAGCCGAGCTATGGCCTGGCCGACGACCAGGTGGCGCAGATGCTGCGCGAGGGCTTCGCCCATGCGCAGGACGACATGCGCAGCCGCGCGCTGCGCGAGGCGCGTGTCGAGGCCGACCGCCTGCTGCTGGCGACGCAGTCCGCGCTGGACGCGGATGCGGCGCTGCTGCAGCCGGCCGAGCGAGCGGCCATCGAGGCGCTGATGGCGGCGGTGCGCCTGGCGGCCGCCGGCGACGACCACGACCGCATCAACGCGGCCGTCGAGGCGTTGGCCCAGGGCACCGAGGAATTCGCCGCTGCACGCATGAACCGCGGCATCCGCCAGGCCTTGGCGGGGCGCAGCATCGAAGACGTCTGAGAGGCTGCCGAACCATGCCGCACATCCGCATCCTGCCGCACGCCGAGCTCTGCCCGCAGGGCGACGATATCGAGGCGCCTGCCGGTACCTCGATCTGCGAGGCGCTGCTGGAGAACGGCATCGCCATCGAACACGCCTGCGAGATGAGCTGCGCCTGCACCACCTGCCATGTCATCGTGCACGAAGGTTTCGGTTCGCTGGGCGAGATGGACGAATCCGAGGAAGACCTGCTGGACCGCGCCTGGGGCCTGACGCCGACCTCGCGGCTGTCGTGCCAGGCGATCCTGTCGCAGCAGGACGTGACGATCGAACTGCCGAAGTACACGATCAACCACGCCCGCGAAAAGCACGGATGAACGTCCTCGGCATCGAAAGCTCCTGCGATGAGACCGGTGTGGCGCTGGTCAGCGCGGCGGCCGAGGGGGTGCCGACGCTGCTCGCGCAGGCTCTGCACAGCCAGGTGGACATGCACCAGGCCTACGGCGGCGTGGTGCCGGAACTGGCTTCGCGCGACCACATCCGCCGCGTGCTGCCGCTGACGCGCCAGGTGCTGCGCGAAGCCAGATCGACGTTGTCCGACATCGACCTGATCGCCTACACGCGCGGGCCCGGGCTGGCCGGCGCATTGCTCGTCGGGGCCGGCCTGGCCGCGGCGCTGGCCGTGGCCCTGCACAAGCCGATGCTGGGCGTGCACCATCTGGAGGGGCACCTGCTGTCGCCATTCCTCTCTGCCGACCCGCCGGCCTTTCCCTTCGTGGCGCTGCTGGTTTCCGGCGGGCACACGCAGCTGATGCGCGTCGACGGCGTCGGCCGCTATGCGCTGCTCGGTGAGACGGTGGACGACGCGGCGGGAGAGGCTTTCGACAAGAGCGCCAAACTGCTGGGCCTGGGCTACCCCGGCGGGCCGGCGCTGAGCGTGCTGGCACGGCTGGGACGTGCCGACGCCTTCGATCTGCCGCGGCCGCTGCTGAACAGGCCCAACCTGGATTTTTCGTTCGCCGGGCTGAAGACCGCCGTGGCGGTGCGCCTGGCGAAGCTGGGTGACGTGCCGGGCGAGGCGCAGCGTGCCGACATGGCGGCCAGCGTTCAACAGGCGATCGTCGACGTGCTGTGCGCCAAGTCGCTGCGCGCGCTCAAGACCACGGGGCTGAAGCGCCTGGTGGTGGCCGGCGGCGTCGGTGCCAACGCCAGCCTGCGCGCGCGCCTGGATGCCGATTGCCGGCGCATCGGCGCGCGGGTGCACTATCCGGAGCCGGCGCTGTGCACCGACAACGGCGCGATGATCGCATTGGCCGCAGCCATGCGCTGGCAGGTGGGCCTCGCCGCGACACAGACCGATGGCGCCTTCGACGTGCGCCCGAGGTGGGATCTGGCGCAGGCCTGAGCCCGCACCCGCCCACGCAGACCCGATGGCCGGCTCAGGGGCATGCAGACGCCGACCGCCGATGCGGCCGGCGGTGCCCGATGCCGAGCGGGCCGCCCCTCAGTTGACGGCGATGCGCGTGCTGGCCGGTGCGCCTCGCTTGGTCAGCGTCAGGGTCAGCACACCGTTCTCCAGCTTGGCGCTGGATTCGGCCTGGTCCACCTCCGACGCGACGCTGAAGCTGCGCGCATAGCTGGACAGCGAACGCTCGCGGTAGACCACGCGGTCGCCTTCCTTCTTCTCCTCGTCCTTGCGCAATTGCGCCTCGATGCTGACGCGGCGGCCGTCGATCGACACCTTCACGTCTTCCTTCGCGACACCGGGCATGTCGAGCTTGACGGTGTAGGCGCGTTCGGACTCGGACACGTCCAGCGCCGGGCTGCGTGCGGCAGCGTTGCCTTGCGCGGACGGAGCGAAGAATCGCTGGAAGCCGTCGTCGAACAGGCGGTCGAAGTTGCGCGCCAGATCGGTCGCGCTACGGGTCATGGGAACCAGGAACATGGATGCCTCCTAAACTAAGGGCGTCGGCCATGCCGACATCGATGTTCAGCAGATGGGCCCAGCGCCTGTCATTTCAATACGATGGACGGCGCGCTGCTGCGCTGGATCAACAAGCATGCGCCACACCATTGCCTCCCTGCCTGCGTCGAAGATCCGCGAAGTCGCCAACGCCGGCATTGGCCGCGAGGACGTGCTGGCCTTCTGGTTCGGCGAAAGCGACGAGACCACACCGGAAGCGGTACGCGACGCTGCGGCGCGCTCGCTGCGTGACGGCGAGACCTTCTATGCGCACAACCTCGGCCTCGGCGAACTGCGCGACGGCCTGGCGGCCTATGCGTCGTCGCTGCACGGCCCGGTCGATGCGGGGCGCATCGCCGTCACCTCGTCGGGCGTCAACGCGCTGATGCTGGCGATGCAACTGCTGGCCGACCCCGGCGACGAGGTGGTGGCGGTGGTGCCGTTGTGGCCCAACCTGACGGCGCAGGCGCAGATCATGGGGGCGCGCGTGCGCCGCCTGGCGCTGCAGCCGCGGGCCGGCCGCTGGCAGCTGGATCTGGACGCGCTTCGTGCGGCGGTCACGCCGGTCACGCGCGTGCTGCTGCTGAATGCCCCGAACAACCCCACGGGCTGGACGCTGACGCGCGCCGAGCAGCAGGCCATCCTCGAGCATTGCCGGCGTACCGGCACGTGGATCGTGGCCGACGAGGTCTACGAGCGGCTCTATTTCAACGGCGATCGCGCGGCGCCGTCGTTCCTGGACATCGCCGGTGACGACGACCGCCTGGTGGTGGCGCACAGCTTCTCGAAGAGCTTCCTGATGACCGGCTGGCGCCTGGGCTGGCTGGTGCTGCCGCGCGGCCATCTGGACGCCATCGGCAAGCTGATCGAGTTCAATACCTCCTGCGCGCCGGTGTTCGTGCAGCGCGGCGCACTGGCCGCGCTGCAGATCGCGCCGGCGTTCGTGCCGGCACTGGTCGGCCGCCTGCGCGGCTGCCGCGACCGCCTGCTGCCGCAGCTGGCTTCGCTGCCCGGGGTCGAGGTTGCCAGCCCCGAGGGCGGCATGTATGCCTTCTTCCGCGTGGCCGGACAGGACGATTCGCTGGCTTTCGCCAAGCGGCTCGTCGAGCGCCATGGCCTCGGCCTGGCACCGGGCGCCGCTTTCGGCTCCGAGGGTGAGGGCTGGCTGCGCTGGTGCTTTGCGTCACGCGACCCCGTGCGGCTGGATGCCGGGTTGCAGCGGCTCGCGGCGGCACTGGGCCTATAATGTGCGGTCTTTGCCGGTCTGCCCCCAGGGGCGGCGGCGGAGCCAGAGCACGGTACGGGTCGGTTTCACTCGTATCCGCAAGTCGAACCGGAAACCGTCAGCGCGCGCCGCGACCCCGCGGCCCACGGCCGCCGGTTTCCCCCTTGAAGGAAATCCCATGGCCATCGCTGGCGCCCAAGTCGCAGAAATCATCCAGGCCCACGCCCGCAGCGCGTCGGACACCGGTTCCCCCGAAGTGCAGGTCGCGCTGCTCACCGCGCGCATCAACGAACTGACGCCGCACTTCAAGCAGCATCTGAAGGACCACCATGGCCGCCGCGGCCTGCTGAAGCTGGTGAACCAGCGCAAGCGCCTGCTGGCCTATCTGAAGGACAAGGATGCCGAGCGCTACACGGCGCTGATCGGCAAGCTGGGCCTGCGCAAGTAGACCTGGCCTCAGGGCTCGCGCGGCCGGTGCCGCGCGGGCTTTCGGCGCAGCAGGCCGGCGTTGAACGCTGCTGTGTCATTCCACCGGCGCCAGGTTCCTGGCTTCATTGGAATGGCATGCCGCCAATGACAGTCCGCTGCTCCAGGTGAAGGCACTACCGCAAATGTGCCGCAACCTCGAAGGAGATGAGATGAGCATGTTCAACAAGGTCACGAAGACCTTCCAGTGGGGTCCGCACAGCGTCACGCTGGAAACCGGCGAGATCGCGCGCCAGTCCAGCGGCGCCGTGGTCGTCGACATCGAAGGCACCGTGGTGCTGGCCACCGTCGTCGCGGCCAAGACCGCCAAGCCGGGGCAGGATTTCTTCCCGCTGACCGTCGACTACACCGAGAAGACCTATGCGGCCGGCAAGATCCCCGGCAGCTTCTTCAAGCGCGAAGGCCGTCCGAGCGAACTCGAGATCCTGACCTGTCGCCTGATCGACCGGCCGATCCGTCCGCTGTTCCCCGAAGGCTTCTACAACGAAGTGCAGGTCATCGTGCACGTGATGAGCCTGAACCCCGAAGTGCAGGCCGACATTGCCGCGATGATCGGCACCAGTGCCGCGCTGGCCATCAGCGGCATTCCCTTCGACGGCCCGATCGGCGCGGCGCGCGTGGGCTACGTCAACGGCGAATACGTGCTGAATCCGGGCAAGACGCAGCTGACCCAGTCGCGCCTGGACCTGGTGGTCGCCGGCACCGAAGCCGCGGTGCTGATGGTCGAATCCGAAGCCGACATGCTGACCGAAGAGGTCATGCTCGGCGCCGTGGTCTTCGGCCACGAGCAGGGCAAGGTCGCCATCGCCGCCATCAACGACCTGGTGCGTGACGCGGGCAAGCCCGAATGGGACTGGAAGGCGCCGGCCAAGGACGAGGCCTTCATCGCCAAGCTCAACGCGCTGGCCGAAGAGCCGCTGCGCGCGGCCTACCAGATCCGCAGCAAGCAGGCCCGCACCCAGGCCTGCCGCGAGGCCTATGCCAACGTGCTGGCCGCGCTGAAGGCCGAAGGCGCCGAGTTCGACGCCGTCAAGGTGGAAGCGCAGCTGTTCGACATCGAAGCGCGCATCGTGCGCAGCCAGATCCTGGCCGGCGAGCCGCGCATCGACGGCCGCGACACGCGCACCGTGCGCCCGATCGAGATCCGCAACAGCGTGCTGCCGCGAACGCACGGCTCGGCGCTGTTCACGCGCGGCGAGACGCAGGCGCTGGTGGTGGCCACGCTGGGCACCGAACGCGACGCGCAGCGCATCGACGCGCTGGCCGGCGAGTTCACCGACACCTTCATGCTGCACTACAACATGCCGCCCTTCGCCACCGGCGAGGCCGGCCGCTTCGGCAGCCCGAAGCGCCGCGAGATCGGCCACGGCCGTTTGGCCAAGCGCGCGCTGGTCGCGGCCCTGCCGCCGAAGGACGAGTTCCCGTACACGATCCGCGTGGTCAGCGAGATCACCGAATCGAACGGTTCGTCGTCGATGGCCTCGGTGTGTGGCGGCTGCCTGGCGCTGATGGACGCCGGCGTGCCGATGAAGGCGCACGTGGCCGGCATCGCCATGGGCCTGATCAAGGACGGCAACCGCTTCGCGGTGCTGACCGACATCCTGGGTGACGAGGACCACCTGGGCGACATGGACTTCAAGGTGGCGGGAACGACCGGCGGCATCACCGCGCTGCAGATGGACATCAAGATCCAGGGCATCACCAAGGAGATCATGCAGGTCGCCCTGGCCCAGGCCAAGGAAGCGCGCCTGCACATCCTGGGCAAGATGACCGAAGCCATGGGCGAGGCCAAGGCCGAGGTGTCGCAGTTCGCGCCGCGCCTGTACACGATGAAGATCAACCCGGAGAAGATCCGCGACGTGATCGGCAAGGGCGGCGCCACCATCCGCGCGCTGACCGAAGAGACGGGCACGACGATCGACATCGGCGAGGACGGCACGATCACCATCGCTTCCACCGATGCCGACAAGGCGGCGTTTGCGCGCAAGCGCATCGAGGAGATCACCGCCGAGGCCGAGATCGGCAAGGTCTACGAGGGCCCGGTCACGAAGATCCTCGATTTCGGCGCGCTGGTCAACATCCTGCCCGGCAAGGACGGTCTGCTGCACATCAGCCAGATCGCGCACCAGCGTGTCGAGAAGGTGACCGACCACCTGGAAGAAGGCCAGGTCGTCAAGGTCAAGGTGCTCGAGACCGACGAGAAGGGCCGCATCAAGCTGTCGATGAAGGCGCTGACCGAACGGCCCGAGGGCATGGAAGAGGAACGCGAGCGTCCGCCGCGGCGTGAGTATGGCGACCGGCCGCGCCGCGACCGCGATGACCGCGGCGACCGCGGTGATCGTCCGCCGCGCCGCGAGCGCTCGAGCGAGCCCGCGGCCGAGACGGCCGCGCCGGTCGCAGCCGCCGACAACGGCGAACCGCCGCGCGACTGAGCCCAGCCTGATCGAGCGCCGCAGGGCCGCGCCGCGTCAAACGGTGCGGCCCGTGTCGAGGAGCAAGCATGCAAGCGATTGAAATCACGCAGCCTGGCAAGCCCGAGGTGCTGGTCGCCACGCAGCGGCCCGACCCCGTTGCCAAGGCGGGCGAACTGCTGATCGCGGTCACCGCCTCCGGCGTCAACCGGCCGGACGTGCTGCAGCGCAAGGGTCTGTATCCGATGCCACCGGGCGTGTCCGACCTGCCTGGACTGGAGGTTGCCGGCAAGGTGGCAGCCGGTTCGCCCGAGGACCTGGCCGCCGCGGGACTGAAGATCGGCGACCGCGTCTGCGCGCTGGTGGCCGGCGGCGGCTACGCGCAGCTGTGCGTGGCGCCGGCCGGTCAATGCCTGCCGGTGCCGAAGGGCCTGAGCGACATCGAGGCCGCGGCGCTGCCGGAGACCTTCTTCACCGTCTGGCAGAACGTGTTCCAGAACGCGCGTCTGCAGCGCGGCGAGTGGCTGCTGGTGCAGGGCGGGTCGAGTGGCATCGGCGTGACGGCGATCCATCTGGCCAAGGCTTTCGGCGCCACGGTCATCGTCACGGCCGGCAGCGACGAGAAGTGCGCGGCCTGCGTGGCCCAGGGCGCGGACCATGCCATCAACTACAAGACGCAGGACTTCGTCGCCGAGGTCAAGCGCCTGACGGGCGGGCGCGGCGTCGACGTCGTGCTGGACATGGTCGCCGGTGACTACCTGCCGCGCGAATTGCAGTGCACGGCCGAGGATGGCCGCATCGCGATCATCGCGGTGCAGGGCGGGACGCAGGCGGCGCTGGACGTGGGCATGGTGCTGCGCAAGCGGCTGGCCCTCATCGGCAGCACGCTGCGTCCGCGCAGCATCGCTTACAAGACCGTCATCGCGCGCGAACTGCGCGAGCAGGTCTGGCCGCTGATCGAGGCCGGCAAGGTGAAGCCGGTGATTCATACCGTGTTCCCAGCAGCGCAGGCGGCTCAAGCGCATGCGCTGATGGAATCGAGCGTTCACGTCGGCAAGATCGTGCTGGACTGGAGCAAGGCATGAAGACGCCGGGATTCGCGCGCCGCGACGCGGGGAGGTCCGCATGAAGCGACTGGTCGTGGGCAACTGGAAGATGCACGGCAGCCATCCGGCCAACGCCGAGTTGCTGGCCGGCATCCTGGGCGCGCGGCCCTTCGGCTGCGACGTGGCGGTGTGCGTGCCCTTTCCCTATCTTTCCGAAGCTGCAGTCAGCCTCGCGGCCAGCGATATCCGCTGGGGCGCGCAGGATTGCTCCGCGCATGCGCAGGGCGCCTACACCGGCGAGGTGTCGGCCGCGATGCTGGCCGAGTTCGGTTGCCGCTACGCGATCGTCGGGCATTCCGAGCGCCGGGCGATGCATGGCGAGACTGACCAGCTGGTGGCCGACAAGGCGAAGGCCGCGTTGGGCAGTGGCGTCACGCCGATCGTCTGCGTCGGTGAAACCCGCGCCCAGCGCGAAGCCGGAGAGACCGCCGCCGTGGTCAAGCGCCAGCTGTCGGCGGTGATTCACACGCTGGCGCATTGCGTGTCCGAAATGGTCGTGGCCTACGAGCCGGTCTGGGCCATCGGCACGGGCCTGAGCGCCACGCCGCAGCAGGCACAGGACGTGCACCAGCTGCTGCGTGCGCAGCTGCTGGCCGCCACCAGCCACGCGTCGCGCATCCACATCCTCTACGGCGGCAGCGTCAAGCCGGACAACGCGGCCGCGTTGTTCGCGCAGCCGGACATCGACGGCGCACTGGTCGGCGGCGCCGCACTGAAGGCCGCCGACTTCGTCGCCATCTGCCGCGCTGCGGGCTGAACGCAAGCGCGGCCCGTTCCCCCTCACGAGACTAGAACATCCCATGCAGATCTGGACCACGGTTCTCCACGCCCTACAGCTGCTCGCCGCTCTCGGCATGATCGGCCTCGTGCTGATCCAGCACGGAAAGGGCGCCGACATGGGCGCGTCATTCGGCAGCGGGGCGTCGGGCAGCCTGTTCGGCGCCAGCGGTAGCGCCAACTTCCTGTCGCGTTCCACCGCGGCCTGCGCCGCGGTCTTCTTTGCCTGCACGCTGGCGCTGGCCTTCAGTTCGCAGGAGCCGCGCGCGGCATCGCCGCTCGACGGCACCAGCGTGCTCGATCGCGCCGCGCCGGCCGCCAGCGCGGCGGCGGCGGTCCCGGCCATTCCCGCCGCCGTGCAGCCTGCGGCATCGGCACCGGCGGCCAGCAGCGCTCCGGCCGCGGCGGCCGGCATTCCGGCGCCGATCCCGGCGCCGGCCAGCGCATCGAAATAAACGTTGCGCGAAGGGTCGTTCCCGCGTGGCCGGGTGCGGGAAGACCCTTGTTTTGCCGCTAGAATTCTTCGGCAGTAAAGGGTGTCATTTCCTCACGTCACCCGAATGGATACCGGACGCCAGCCGACGTGGTGAAATTGGTAGACACGCTATCTTGAGGGGGTAGTGGCGAAAGCTGTGCGAGTTCGAGTCTCGCCGTCGGCACCAACAACAGTCCCTCGCGGACGAACGACATGGACCTTCAAGCGTACCTGCCCGTCATCCTGTTCATACTGGTGGGCGTGGGGGTCGGTGTCGCGCCCCAGGTCCTGGGTTTCGTCTTCGGCCCGAACCGGCCGGATGCGGCGAAGAACTCACCGTACGAATGCGGCTTCGAGGCCTTCGAGGACGCGCGCATGAAGTTCGACGTGCGCTATTACCTCGTGGCCATTCTCTTCATCCTGTTCGACCTGGAGATCGCCTTCCTGTTCCCCTGGGCCATCTCCCTGCGTGAAATCGGGCCGTCAGGTTTCTGGGCGATGATGATCTTCCTCACCATCCTCGTCGTGGGCTTCGTCTACGAATGGAAGAAGGGCGCCCTGGACTGGGAGTGATGCACGATGGGAATTGAAGGCGTCCTCAAGGAAGGCTTCGTCACCACCTCGGTGGACAAGCTGATCAACTGGTCGAAGACCGGCTCGCTGTGGCCGATGACCTTCGGTCTGGCGTGCTGTGCCGTGGAGATGATGCACGCCGGTGCGGCGCGCTACGACATCGACCGCTTCGGCATGCTGTTCCGGCCCAGCCCGCGGCAGAGCGACCTGATGATCGTCGCCGGCACGCTGTGCAACAAGATGGCGCCGGCGCTGCGCAAGGTCTACGACCAGATGGCCGAGCCGCGCTGGGTGCTGAGCATGGGCTCCTGCGCCAACGGCGGCGGCTACTACCACTACAGCTATTCGGTGGTGCGCGGCTGCGACCGCATCGTGCCCGTCGACGTCTACGTGCCGGGCTGTCCGCCCACGGCCGAGGCGCTGCTCTACGGCATCCTGCAACTGCAGAACAAGATCCGGCGCGAGAACACCATCGCGCGCTGAACCCCGCGCCCTCACATGACACAGAAGCTCGATCAACTGCAGGCTGCGCTTCAGTCCGTGCTCGGCGATGCCCTCGGCGCGCTGACGCGAGAGCGCGGCGAAATCAGCATCACGGTGCCGGCTGGCCGCTACCTGGAAGTGGCGCGTGTCTTGCATGAACATCCCCAGCTCAAGTTCGAGCAGCTGATCGACCTGTGCGGCGTGGACTTTTCCGGCTACAAGAATCAGGCGTGGGACGGTGCCCGCTATGCGGTCGTCAGCCAACTGCTGTCGCAGACCCACAACTGGCGCGTGCGGCTGAAGGTGTTCGCGCCCGACGACGATCTGCCGCTGGTCGAATCGGTCGCCGAGGTCTGGAACTCGGCCAACTGGTTCGAACGCGAGGCCTTCGATATGTACGGCATCATTTTCGAAGGCCACGTCGACCTGCGGCGCATCCTCACCGACTACGGCTTCATCGGCCACCCGATGCGCAAGGACTTTCCGGTCAGCGGCCATGTCGAGATGCGCTACGACGCCCAGACGCGGCGCGTGATCTACCAGCCGGTGACGATCGAGCCGCGCGAGATCACGCCGCGCGTGGTGCGCGAAGACAACTACGGCGGGTTGCACTGAGCCGCAGGCGAATCGACCATCTTCATGGCAGAGATCAAGAACTACACGCTGAACTTCGGTCCGCAGCACCCGGCCGCGCACGGCGTGCTGCGCCTGGTGCTCGAGCTGGACGGCGAAGTCATCCAGCGCGCCGACCCGCACATCGGGCTGCTGCACCGGGCCACCGAGAAGCTGGCCGAGAGCAAGACGTTCATCCAGTCGCTGCCCTACATGGACCGGCTGGACTACGTCTCGATGATGTGCAACGAGCACGCCTACTGCCTGGCCATCGAGAAGCTGCTGGGCATCGAGGTGCCGATCCGCGCGCAGTACATCCGTGTGATGTTCTCGGAGATCACGCGGCTGTTGAACCACCTGCTTTGGCTCGGCGCGCACGGCATCGACTGCGGCGCGATGAACATCCTCATCTACTGCTTCCGCGAGCGTGAGGACCTGTTCGACATGTACGAGGCGGTGTCGGGCGCGCGCATGCACGCCGCGTACTTCCGCCCCGGCGGCGTCTACCGCGACCTGCCGGACACGATGCCGCAGTACCGGGTGTCGCGCATCAAGAACCAGAAGGCCATCGACCGCATGAACGAGGACCGGCAGGGCAGCCTGCTGGACTTCGTCGACGCCTTCACGCAGCGCTTCCCCGGCTACGTCGACGAATACGAGACGCTGCTCACCGACAACCGCATCTGGAAGCAGCGCACCGTCGGCATCGGCGTCGTCACGCCGGAGCGCGCGCTGAACCTGGGCTTCTCGGGCCCGATGCTGCGCGGCTCCGGCATCGAGTGGGACTTGCGCGAAGCAGCCCTACGACGTCTACGACCGCATGGATTTCGACATCCCGGTCGGCACCAACGGCGACACCTATGACCGCTATCTGGTACGCGTCGAAGAGCTGCGTCAGAGCAACCGCATCATCAAGCAGTGCGTGGACTGGCTGCGCGCGAACCCCGGCCCGGTGATCGTCGACAACCACAAGGTGGCGGCGCCGAAGCGTGTGGACATGAAGTCCAACATGGAAGAGCTGATCCACCATTTCAAGCTCTTTACCGAAGGCATGCACGTGCCCGAAGGCGAAGCCTATTCGGCCGTGGAACATCCGAAGGGCGAGTTCGGCATCTACCTGATCAGTGACGGCGCCAACAAGCCCTACCGGCTGAAGATCCGTGCCCCGGGCTTTCCGCACCTGGCCGCGCTGGACGAAATGGCGCGCGGCCACATGATTGCCGACGCCGTGGCGATCATCGGCACGATGGACATCGTGTTCGAGAAATCGACAGATGAAGCTGAGCGACCACACGCTTGCGCTGTTTGCACGCGAAACCGCCAAGTACCCGCCGGAGCAGAAGCAGTCGGCGGTGATGGCCTGCCTGGCCATCGTGCAGCACGAACAGGGCCATGTCTCGGCCGAGGCCGAGAATGCGATCGCGGCGTACCTGGGCATGCCGCCGATCGCGGTGCACGAGGTCACCACGTTCTACAACATGTACAACCAGCAGCCGGTGGGCAAGTTCAAGCTCAACGTCTGCACGAACCTGCCTTGCCAGCTGCGCGACGGCCAGACGGCGCTGGACCATGTCTGCAAACGCCTGGGCGTCGAGCCCTACGGCAGCACGGCCGACGGCGTGTTCACCGTGCAGCCCAGCGAATGCCTGGGCGCCTGCGCCGATGCGCCGGTGATGCTGGTCAACGACCGGCAGATGCTCAGCTTCATGCAGCCGGAGCGGCTGGACGAGCTGATCGACACGCTGAAGGCGCATGCCGCCAACGAAAGCCACTAAGCCCATGTTGGACCTGTCGAAGTTCCAGGCCACCGGCCGCGAGACCTGTTTCCACGGCCGCCACATCGGCGCGCAGATCTACGACGGCCTCGACGGACGCAACTGGCGGCTGCGCGACTACGAGGCGCGCGGCGGCTACCAGGCACTGCGCAAGATCCTCGGTCAGGACGGCGGCCCCGGCATGACGCCGGACGAAGTGATCGCCGAGGTCAAGGCTTCGGGCCTGCGCGGCCGCGGCGGCGCCGGCTTCCCCACCGGCCTGAAGTGGAGCTTCATGCCGAAGAACTTCAACGGCCCGAAGTACCTGGTGTGCAATTCCGACGAAGGCGAGCCCGGCACCTGCAAGGACCGCGACATCCTCGCCTACAACCCGCACATCGTCATCGAAGGCATGGCCATCGCCGCCTACGCGATGGGCGTGGGCACGGCCTACAACTACATCCACGGCGAGATCTTCGAGGTGTACCAGCGCTTCGAAGAAGCCCTCGATGAAGCGCGCGCCGCCGGCTACCTGGGCGACAACATCCTCGGCAGCAGCTTCAGCTTCCAGCTGCATGCGCACCACGGCTTCGGCGCCTACATCTGCGGCGAAGAAACCGCGTTGCTCGAATCGCTGGAAGGCAAGAAGGGCCAGCCGCGTTTCAAGCCGCCGTTCCCGGCCAGCTTCGGCGTCTACGGCAAGCCGACCACGATCAACAACACCGAAACCTTTGCCGCGGTGCCGTGGATCATCCGCAACGGCGGCGCGCCCTACCTGGCGATCGGCAAGCCGAACAACGGTGGAACGAAGATCTTCTCGGTGGTCGGCGACGTCAACCAGCCGGGCAACTTCGAGATCCCGCTGGGCACGCCCTTCAGCAAGCTGCTCGAGCTGGCCGGCGGCGTGAAGGGCGGGGCGCTGAAGGCGGTGATTCCGGGCGGCTCGTCGGCGCCGGTGCTGCCGGCAAACATCATGATGGACATCACGATGGACTACGACGCCATCGCCAAGGCCGGCTCGATGCTGGGCTCGGGCGCGGTGATCGTGATGAACGACACCCGCTGCATGGTCAAGAGCCTGCTGCGCCTGAGCTACTTTTACCAGCACGAAAGCTGCGGCCAGTGCACCCCGTGTCGCGAAGGCACCGGCTGGCTGTGGCGCATGGTCGAGCGCATCGAGCACGGCCACGGCCGCATGGAAGACATCGAACTGCTCGGTTCGGTGGCCGGCAACATCATGGGTCGCACCATCTGCGCGCTGGGCGACGCCGCGGCGATGCCGGTGCAGGGCATGATCAAACACTTCCGCGACGAATTCGTGCACCACGTCGAACACAAGCGCTGTGTCGTCGGCACGGCGGTGACTTCCTCATGATCGAACTCCAGCTCGACGGCAAGCCGGTCAGCGTCGCGCCCGGCAGCATGGTGATGCACGCGGCCGATGCCGCCGGCGTCTACGTGCCGCATTTCTGCTATCACAAGAAGCTCAGCATCGCGGCCAACTGCCGCATGTGCCTGGTCGAGATCGAGAAGGCGCCCAAGCCGATGCCGGCCTGCGCCACGCCGGTGACGCAGGGCATGGTGGTGCACACCAAGAGCGAGAAGGCCCTTGCCGCGCAGAAGTCGGTGATGGAGTTCCTGCTGATCAACCACCCGCTGGACTGCCCGATCTGCGACCAGGGGGGCGAATGCCAGCTGCAGGATCTGGCGGTGGGCTACGGCAAGTCGGCCTCGCGCTACACCGAAGAGAAGCGCGTGGTCTTCCACAAGGAGGTCGGCCCGCTGATCTCGATGGAAGAGATGAGCCGCTGCATCCATTGCACGCGCTGCGTGCGCTTCGGTCAGGAAGTGGCCGGGGTGATGGAGCTCGGCATGATCCACCGCGGCGAGCATTCGGAGATCACGACCGTCAAGGGCCGTACCGTCGATTCCGAGTTGTCCGGCAACATGATCGACATCTGCCCGGTGGGCGCGCTGACCAGCAAGCCCTTCCGCTACAGCGCCCGCACCTGGGAGCTGGCGCGCCGCAAGAGCGTCAGCCCGCACGATTCCACCGGTGCCAACCTGATCGTGCAGACCAAGGCCAACAAGGTCATGCGCGTGGTGCCGTTGGAGAACGAAGACGTCAACGAGTGCTGGATCGCCGACCGCGACCGCTTCTCGTACGAAGCGCTGAACAGCCCGTCGCGGCTGAGCACGCCGATGATCCGCCAGGGCGGGCAGTGGCAGTCGGTGGACTGGAACACCGCGCTCGGTTACGTGGCCGATGGGCTGAAGCGCATCAAGGCCGAGTTCGGTGCCGCCGGTATCGGCGCATTGGCCACGCCGCACAGCACCGTCGAGGAACTGCACCTGCTGGCCAAGCTCGTGCGCGGCCTGGGCAGCGAGAACATCGACTTCCGCACCCGTCACGCCGACCCGTCGAACACCGCGCTGTCGGGCTCGGCGCACTGGCTGGGCACGTCGATCGCGTCGCTGAGCACGCTGCAGTCGGCCTTCGTCATCGGCTCGTTCCTGCGCAAGGACCATCCGCTGTTCGCGCAGCGTCTGCGCCAGGCGGCGCGCAAGGGCGGCCAGATTCATCGTCTGCATGCGCTGGACGACGATTGGGCGATGCCGCTGGGCACCAGCCTGATCGCGGCGCCCTCGAGCTGGCTGCAGTCGCTGGCCGACGTGGCTGCGGCGGTGGCGGCGCACAAGGGTGTTGCGGCGCCGCTGCCTGGCCAGGCGAACGACGCGGCGCGGGCGGTTGCCGCCTCGCTGCTCGGCGCCGAGCGCAAGGCGCTGCTGCTGGGTAACGCGGCCGCGCAGCATCCGCAGGCCGCACAGTTGCTGGCGCTGGCCCACTGGATCGGTGAGCACACCGGCGCCAGCGTCGGCTATCTTGGCGAGGCTGCCAACAGCGTGGGCGCGCAGCTGGTGGGCGCCGTGCCGGGCGCCGGCGGCCTGAATGCGGCGCAGATGCTGTCGCAGCCGATGAAGGCGCTGCTGTTGCTGAACGTCGAGCCCGAGCTGGATTCGGCCGACGCGCCGGCGGCACGCGCGGCGCTGCAGCGCAGCGGCCTGGTGGTGGCGTTGACGTCCTTCAAGGACGCGATGGTCGAGAACGCCGACGTGCTGCTGCCGATCGCGCCCTTCACCGAAACGGCCGGCACCTTCGTCAATGCCGAGGGTCGCGTGCAGAGCTTCACTGGCGTGGTCGCGCCGCTCGGCGAGACGCGTCCGGCGTGGAAAGTGCTGCGTGTGCTGGGCAACCTGCTCGGCCTGTCTGGCTTCGAGCAGGACAATGCCGAACAAGTGCGCACCGAAGCGCTGGGCGATCCGTCGGCCTTGCCATCGCGACTCGACAACCGCAGCGCTGCGCTGCCGGCGTCGGTCGCGCCGGCGCCGGTGGGTTACGAGCGTATCGCCGACGTGCCGATCTATGCCGCCGACGCGCTGGTGCGCCGAGCGGAGTCGCTGCAGCGCACGGCCGATGCGCGTGCGCCGCGCGCCGGTCTGCCCAGTGGGCTGTGGGCTCAACTGGGCCTGAAGGCCGGCGAGCCGGTGCGGCTGAGTGCGCAGGGCCCGCAGGGCGAGCAGGTGCTGATCCTGGCCGCCGAAGAAGACCCGAGCCTGGCACCCGCCGCGGTGCGCGTGCCGGCCGGGCATGCCGACACCGCCGCGCTGGGCGCGATGTTCGGTCTGATCAACGTCTCGCGGGTCTGAGGAAGCGGCATGCTCGAGTCCGTCAATCAATTCGGCGTGTCGCTGATGGGGGCCGCGCTCTGGGCCGTGGTCTGGAGCCTGATCAAGATCGTCGCGCTGCTGCTGCCGCTGATGGGTTGTGTCGCCTATCTGACGCTGTGGGAACGCAAGGGCATCGGCTTCACCCAGCTGCGCCCCGGCCCGAACCGGGTCGGCCCCTTCGGCCTGCTGACGCCGATCGCCGACGCGGTGAAGCTGATCTTCAAGGAGATCATCCGTCCCACTGCCGCCAACAAGCCGCTGTTCTTCCTCGGCCCGATCATGACCATCATGCCGGCGCTGGCCGCGTGGGTGGTGATCCCCTTCGGTCCGGAGGTGGCGCTGGCCAATATCAATGCCGGCCTGCTGTTCCTGATGGCGATCACCTCGCTCGAGGTCTACGGCGTCATCATCGCCGGCTGGGCCAGCAACTCGAAGTACGCCTTCCTGGGGGCACTGCGCGCGTCGGCGCAGATGGTGTCCTACGAGATCGCGATGGGCTTCGCGCTGGTGGTGGTGCTGATGGTCTCGGCCAGCCTGAACATGAGTGACATCGTGCTGGCGCAGGACAAGGGGCGCTTTGCCGACATGGGGCTGAACTTCCTGTCCTGGAACTGGCTGCCGCTGCTGCCGATCTTCGTTGTCTATTTCATCTCCGGCCTGGCGGAAACCAACCGCCACCCCTTCGATGTGGTCGAGGGTGAATCGGAAATCGTCGCCGGCCACATGATCGAGTACTCGGGCATGGCCTTCGCGATGTTCTTCCTGGCCGAGTACGCCAACATGATCCTGGTGTCGATGCTGGCGGTTCTGATGTTCCTGGGCGGCTGGCTGCCGCCGCTGGACATGGCACCGTTCAACTGGCTGCCGGGCTGGGGCTGGCTGATCCTGAAGACCTTCGTCGTCGTGACGATGTTCCTGTGGGTTCGGGCCACGTTCCCGCGCTACCGCTACGACCAGATCATGCGCCTGGGCTGGAAGATCTTCATCCCGGTGACGCTGGTGTGGCTGGTGGTCGTGGGTCTGTGGATCCAGTCGCCCTTCAGCATCTGGTGACGGGGAGGAGCCGAACATGTCATCCACCACCTCGTTCAAGGACTTCCTGTCCAGCTTCATGCTGACGGAGCTGTTCAAGGGCATGCGCATCACGGGCAAGTACTTCCTCGCCCGCAAGATCACCGTGCAGTTCCCGGAAGAAAAGACGCCGCTCAGCCCGCGTTTCCGCGGCCTGCACGCCCTGCGCCGCTACGAGAACGGCGAGGAGCGCTGCATCGCCTGCAAGCTGTGCGAAGCGGTGTGCCCGGCGATGGCCATCACCATCGAGTCCGACGTGCGCGCCGACGGCTCGCGCCGTACCACGCGTTACGACATCGACCTGACCAAGTGCATCTTCTGCGGCTTCTGCGAAGAGAGCTGCCCGGTCGACTCGATCGTCGAGACGCACATCCTCGAATACCACGGCGAGAAGCGCGGCGACCTGTACTTCACCAAGGACATGCTGCTGGCCGTGGGCGACCGCTACGAAAAAGAAATCGCTGCCGCGAAGGAGGCCGACGCCAAGTACCGCTGAAAGCCAGCGGCCCTTCGGGCGCCACCCACATCATGTCGAGCGCGCTGTTCTATCTTTTTTCCTTCGTGCTGCTGTTGGCAGCCTTCCGCGTCATCACCGCGCGCAGCACCGTGCATGCGGCGCTGTTCCTGGTGCTGGCCTTCGGCACCGCGTCGTGCATCTGGATGCTGCTGCGGGCCGAGTTCCTGGCCATTGCACTGGTGCTGGTGTACGTCGGCGCGGTGATGGTCCTGTTCCTGTTCGTCGTGATGATGCTCGACGTCGATGCCGCCGCGGTGCGCGAAGGCTTCTGGAAGCACTTCCCGCTGGCCGGTTTCATCGGCGCGCTGATCGCGCTGGAAATGGCGCTGGTGCTGATGGGCGGCTTCCGCCTGACCGAGGCGCCGCCGCCCGACCCGATGGAACTGAAGCTGGGCAACAGCAAGATGCTCGGCATCGAGATCTACACCAACTACCTGTATCCGCTGCAGGTGGCTGCGGTGCTGCTGCTGGTGGCGATCATCTCCGCCATCGCGCTCACGCTGCGCCAGCGCAAGGACAGCCGCTATCAGGAGCCGAGCGAACAGGTCAAGGTCAAGAAGGCCGATCGTGTGCGCCTGGTGAAGATGCGGGCCACGGTCGACGCACCCTCGGCGCCGGCCGGCGAGGGGAAGGCACCATGAGCTTCGGCACCATCACGCTCGGCCACTTCCTGTCGCTGGGCGGCATCCTGTTCGCGCTGTCGGTCGTCGGCATCTTCCTGAACCGCAAGAACCTGATCGTGCTGCTGATGGCCATCGAGCTGATGCTGCTGGCGGTCAACCTGAACTTCATCGCGTTCTCGCACTTCCTCGGCGACATGGCCGGGCAGGTCTTCGTGTTCTTCATCCTCACCGTCGCCGCGGCCGAATCGGCCATCGGCCTGGCGATCCTGGTGGTGCTGTTCCGCAACCGCGCCACCATCAATGTCGACGAGCTCGACGCACTCAAGGGCTGAGCGATGTCGGCCACGTTGAACCCGAATCTGTTGCTGCTGATTGCGCTGGCGCCTCTGGCCGGCTCGATGATCGCCGGCCTGGCCGGCTCCAAGGTGGGCCGTGCCGGTGCGCACTGGGCCACCATCATCGGCGTCGCCGTGTCCTTCATCGGCTCGGCGATGGTGCTGAACGACGTCGTGCACGGCGCGCGCTTCAATGCCACCGTGTACGAGTGGCTGGTCATCGGCGGCCTGAAGATGGAGATCGGCTTCCTCATCGACGGCCTGTCGGCGATGATGATGTGCGTCGTCACCTTCGTGTCGCTGATGGTGCACATCTACACCATCGGCTACATGGCCGACGACGACACCTCGCCCGGCGGCTACCAGCGCTTCTTCAGCTACATCTCGCTGTTCACCTTCAGCATGCTGATGCTGGTGATGAGCAACAACTTCCTGCAGCTGTTCTTCGGCTGGGAAGCGGTGGGCCTGGTGTCGTACCTGCTGATCGGCTACTACTACCAGAAGCCGACCGCGATCTTCGCCAACATGAAGGCCTTCCTGGTCAACCGGGTCGGTGACTTCGGCTTCATCCTCGGCATCGGTCTGATCGTCGCCTACGCCGGCACGCTGAACTACGGCGAGGCCTTCGCCAAGGCGCCCGAACTGGCGAAGCTGGGCTTCCCGGGCAACGACTGGATGCTGATCACGGTGATCTGCGTCTGCCTGTTCATCGGCGCGATGGGCAAGAGCGCGCAGGTGCCGCTGCACGTGTGGCTGCCCGATTCGATGGAAGGCCCGACGCCGATCTCCGCGCTGATCCACGCCGCGACCATGGTGACGGCGGGCATCTTCATGGTCACACGCATGTCGCCGCTGTTCGAGCTGTCGGACACGGCGCTGAACTTCGTGCTGATCATCGGCGCGATCACCGCGCTGTTCATGGGCTTTCTGGGCGTCATCCAGAACGACATCAAACGCGTGGTGGCCTATTCGACGCTGTCGCAGCTGGGCTACATGACGGTGTCCCTCGGTGCGTCGGCCTATTCGGTGGCGGTGTTCCACCTGATGACGCACGCCTTCTTCAAGGCGCTGCTGTTCCTGGCCGCGGGCAGCGTGATCATCGGCATGCACCACGACCAGGACATCCGCAACATGGGCGGCCTGCGCAAGTACATGCCCATCACCTGGATCACCTCGCTGCTGGGTACGGCGGCGCTGATCGCGGTGCCGTTCTTCTCGGGCTTCTATTCCAAGGACAGCATCATCGAGGCGGTGCACTTCAGCCACCTGCCCGGTGCCGGCTTCGCCTACTTTGCGGTGATGGCCAGCGTGTTCGTCACCGCGCTGTACAGCCTGCGCGTGTACTTCCTCGTGTTCCACGGGCCGGAGCGCTTCCGTCACAAGCCCTTCCCGGGCGAGCACGACCATCCCGATGAGCACGGCCACGTGCATGTGCACGAGCCTCACGAGTCGCCGGCCGTGGTGTGGGTGCCGCTGGTGCTGCTGGCCATTCCGTCGGTGTTCATCGGCTACCTGCTGATCGAGCCGATGCTGTACGGCGATTTCTTCAAGGACGCGATCTTCATCGACGCTGCACGCCACCCGGCGCTGCACGAGTTGTCCGAGGAATTCCACGGCGCCGCGGCGATGGCGCTGCATGCGGTGGGCACCTTGCCTTTCTGGCTGATGGTGGCTGGCGTGGTCGTGGCCTGGGCGCTGTACATGAAGTGGACGGCGGTTCCCGCGGCGCTGCAGGCGCGCTTCGGCTTCCTGTATCGCCTGCTCGACAACAAGTACTACGCCGACTGGTTCAACGAAAACGTGCTGGCGGCGGCGGCGCGCGGGCTGGGCAAGGGGCTGTGGAAGGGCGGTGACCAGGCCGTCATCGACGGGCTGATCAACGGTTCTGCACGCGCGGTCGGTGGCCTGGGGTCCGCGATGCGCCTGCTGCAGACCGGCTTCCTCTATTGGTACGCGCTGGTGATGGTGCTCGGCGTGTTCGCACTGCTGAGCTGGCAGCTGTGGCCTTACCTGTCGGGCCTGTTGGCCCGCTGAACCACGGTCGCCGCGGAGAACAACAAATGGGTCTTCTGAGTGTCGCCATCTGGCTGCCGATCGTGTCCGGCGCCATCCTGCTGGCGCTGGGCCGCGACGAGCAGGCCAATGCGGTCCGCTGGCTGGCGCTGGTGGCGGCGCTGGCCAGCTTCCTGGTCACGATCCCGCTGATCACCGGCTTCGATGCCGGCACGGCGGCGATGCAGTTCCAGGAGAGCCTGCCCTGGATCACCGGCTTCAACGTCAACTACAAGCTGGGCGTCGACGGCATCTCCGTCTGGTTCGTGCTGTTGACCGCCTTCATCACCGTCATCGTCGTCATTGCCGGCTGGGAAGTGATCACGCAGCGCGTCAACCAGTACATGGGCGCGTTCCTGATCCTGTCGGGCCTGATGGTCGGCGTGTTCAGCGCGCTCGACGGCCTGCTGTTCTATGTGTTCTTCGAGGCCACGCTGATCCCGATGTACATCATCATCGGTGTCTGGGGCGGCCCCAACCGCGTCTACGCGGCCTTCAAGTTCTTCCTCTACACGCTGCTCGGCTCACTGCTGATGCTGGTGGCGCTGATCTACCTGTACGTCAAGTCCGGTGGCAGCTTCGACATCCTCACCTGGCACAAGCTGCCGCTCCCGCTGCACGCGCAGGTGCTGCTGTTCTTCGCGTTCTTCGCCGCGTTCTCGGTGAAGGTGCCGATGTGGCCGGTGCACACCTGGCTGCCCGACGCCCACGTCGAGGCGCCGACCGGCGGCTCGGTCGTGCTGGCGGCGATCATGCTGAAGCTCGGCGCCTACGGCTTCCTGCGCTTCTCGATGCCGATCGCGCCGGATGCCAGCCGCGAGTGGGCGGTGCTGGTCATCGGCCTGAGCCTGGTCGCGGTGATCTACATCGGCCTGGTGGCGCTGGTGCAGCAGGACATGAAGAAGCTGGTCGCGTACTCGTCGATCGCGCACATGGGCTTCGTCACGCTGGGCTTCTTCATCTTCAACGAACTCGGCGTGGCCGGCGGCATCGTGCAGATGATCTCGCACGGCTTCGTCTCCGGCGCGATGTTCCTGTGCATCGGCGTGCTCTACGACCGTGTGCATTCGCGCCAGATCGCCGACTACGGCGGCGTCGTCAACACGATGCCGAAGTTCACCGCGCTGGCGGTGTTCTTCGCGATGGCCAACTGCGGGCTGCCGGGCACCGCCGGCTTCGTCGGCGAATGGATGGTGATCCTGGGTGCCGTCAAGGCCAACTTCTGGGTCGCGCTGCTCGCGGCCACCGGCCTGATCTCGGGCGCGGCCTACACGCTGTGGATGGTCAAGCGGGTGTACTTCGGCGCGGTCGGCAACGACCACGTCAAGGAACTCGTGGACATCAACGCCCGCGAGTTCCTGATGCTCGCCGTGCTGGCGGTGGCGGTGCTGTGGATGGGTGTGTACCCCAAGCCCTTCACCGACGTGATGCAGGTCTCGGTGAGCGAACTGCTCAAGCACGTGGCCCTGTCCAAGCTGAACTGATGGGGCGGTACTGAAATGAATGCGATGAACTGGCCCGTCATCTATCCGGAGATCCTGCTGCTGGTGATGGCCTGCGTGGTCACGCTGGTCGACCTGTGGGTGCGCGATCCGATGCGCCGCACCACCTTCTGGCTGACGCAGGCCACGTTGCTGGCCACCGGGCTGATGCACCTGAGCTACTTCGACGACGGCCTCACGGTCTACGGCATGCAGGCCATGATCGTTGCCGACCCGATGGGGCACCTGCTGGCCTTCTTCGCCGCCGTGGCCATGATCGTCAGCGTGGCCTACGCGCAGCACTACCTGGCCGCGCGCGACATGCTGCGCGGCGAGTTCTTCACGTTGTCGCTGTTCGTCTACCTCGGCATCTCGGTGATGGTGGCGGCGAACAACTTCCTGATGATCTACCTGGGCCTCGAGCTGATGAGCCTGTCGCTGTACGCGCTCACCGCGCTGCGCCGCGATCATCCGGTGGCCACCGAGGCGGCGATGAAGTACTTCGTGCTCGGCGCGCTGGCCAGCGGTTTCCTGCTGTACGGCCTGTCGATGATGTACGGCGCCACCGGCTCGCTGGACCTGGGCGAGGTCTTCAAGGCCATCGGCACCGGTCGCATCAACAAGGAAGTGCTGGTCTTCGGCGTGGTCTTCGTCGTTGCCGGCCTGGGTTTCAAACTCGGCGCCGTGCCTTTCCACATGTGGGTGCCCGATGTCTACCAGGGTGCGCCGACCGCGGTGACGCTGCTGATCGGCGGCGCGCCGAAGCTGGCTGCGTTCGCGATCACCATCCGCCTGCTGGTCGAAGGCATGTACGGACTGGCGGTGGACTGGCAGCAGATGCTGGTGGTGATGGCCGTCGGCTCGCTGGTCGTGGGCAACCTGGCGGCCATCGCGCAGAGCAACCTCAAGCGCATGCTGGCCTATTCGACGATCGCGCAGATGGGCTTCGTGCTGCTGGCGCTGAGTGCCGGCGTCGTCGGCGCCAACACCGCCTCGGCGCAGAACGCCTACAGCTCGGCGATGTTCTACATCGTCACCTACGTGCTGACCACGCTCGGCACCTTCGGTCTGGTGCTGTATCTGTCCTCGCAGGGCTTCGAAAGCGAGGAACTGTCCGACCTGGCCGGCCTGGCGCAGCGCAGCCCCTGGCTGGCCGGCGTGATGACGGTGTTCATGTTCTCGCTGGCCGGCATTCCGCCGATGGTGGGCTTCTATGCCAAGCTCGCCGTGCTGCAGGCGCTGATCGCCACCAACCTGCCGGCCTATATCTGGCTGGCGGTGGTGGCGGTGCTGGCGTCGCTGATCGGTGCGTTCTACTACCTGCGCGTGGTCAAGATCATGTACTTCGACGCGCCGGCGCGTGGCGAGTCGCTGGTGCGCGGGCACGGCGTCAGCGCGCTGCTGGCCATCAACGGTGCCGCGGTGCTGTTCTTCGGCCTGCTGCCCGGCGGCCTGATGAATCTGTGCCGCGACGCGATCGTCAAGGCGCTGGCCGGTTGATGTCGCAGGACGACGCTCACCTGCGTGAGCACGGCGTGGGCGGCCGCCTGCTGCACAAGGGCAACTTCCTCGAACTGCGGCGCGACGATGTGCGCCTGCCCGACGGCAGCCATGCGACACGCGAGTACGTGGTGCATCCCGGCGCCGTGGCGATCGTGCCGCTGCTCGACGATGGCCGGCTGGTACTGGAGCGCCAGTTCCGCTATCCGGTGGGCCGTGTCCTGCTGGAGTTTCCGGCTGGCAAGATCGATCCGGGCGAGGCGACGCTGCGCTGCGCGCAGCGTGAATTGCTGGAAGAGACCGGCTACAGCGCGCGTGAATGGGCCTATGCCGGCATCGTGCACAACGCCGCGGCCTATTCCACCGAAGGCATCGAGATCTGGTTCGCGCGCGGCCTGCAGGCCGGTACCCAGCAACTGGACACCGGGGAGTTCCTCGAACTGGCGCTGATGCATGAGCAGGAAGTCGAGGCCTGCGTGGCCCGCGGAGAGCTGACCGACGTGAAGACGATCATCGGCCTGCTGTGGCTGCAGAAGTGGCGCGCGGGGCTGTGGTCGCTGGACTGGACCGTGCCGTCCGAGGCGTTGCCGCGCGGATAATGCGTCGATGAAAGTGCTCAACCTGCGTTGCGCCAACGGTCATGGCTTCGAGGGCTGGTTCGCGTCCGACGACGAGTTCATGGCGCAGAACGGCCGTGGGTTGATCGAATGCCCGTTGTGCGCCGACAAGATCATCAGCCGCATGCCGAGCGCGCCCCGGCTGAACCTGTCGGGCCAGCGCGAACCCGCGCCGCAGGCGGCCGCCGCCACGCCGGCTGTACCGTCGCCGCAGGAACTGCAGGCCCAGTGGATGCAGGCCGTGCGCCAGGTGCTCTCGCAGACCGACGACGTCGGGGCGCGCTTCCCCGAGGAAGCGCGCCGCATCCACTACGGCGAGGTCGAAGCCCGCTGCATTCGCGGCCAGGCCACGCCCGAGCAGCGTCGCGAACTGCTCGAAGAGGGCATCGAGGTCATGTCGCTGCCCATTCCGTCGGCCCTGAAGGGGCCGGTGCAGTAGGCGCCAGCGCTACCGCTGCGGTGGGCGTGCCGGCCGCATCGTTCGGGTTCAGCGTCTTCTGCACGCGCAGCACCTGCGCGCCGCCGTCGGGGTGGCGCACCACCTCGAAGCCAAGGCTGCGCGCCAGCGACAGCATGGCCTGGTTGGTGGACAGCACGTCGCCCACCAGGCGCTGCAGGCCCGCCTGCGCCGCCGAGCGCAGCAGCGCCCCCAGCAACCGGCGCGCCAGTCCCAGGTGGCGCCAGTCGTCGGCCACGACCACGGCGAACTCGGCCTCGCGGCCCGAGGCGTCGATCACGTAGCGGGCCTCGGCCACTGCCACCGCCTGGTCGCCGACGAAGGTTTCGGCGATCAGCGCCTGCTGCTGCCGGTAGTCGATCTGCGTCAGTCGTTCCAGCCAGCCTTGCGGCAGTTCGCGGATCGGCGAGAAGAAGCGCTGGTAGCGCGAGGCCGGCGACAGCGCGCGCACCATCGCCTGCTCCAGTTCGGCGTCCTGCGGCAGCACCGGCCGCACGGTCACGCGCCGGCCGCCCGCCAGGTGCCAGACGTCGATCCAGCGGGTCGGATAGTGCTCGAGGCAGTAGCTCATGGTGCCGCGCTCCGTCGGTCAATGCAGGCCATGCAGCAGCACGAAGCGCGCATCGCTCAGCGCCGTGACGATGCTGAGGCCGTCGCGTTCGATGGTCGCGCCGTCGCCGGCTTCGAGCACGATGTCGCGCCGGTCGCCGTCCTGCGTCAGCCACAGCGTGCCGGTCAGGCACTGCACGCGCAGGCCCCGGCCATCGTCGATGCGGTGGGCTTCGCCGTGGTGCAGGGCAATCGAGGGGAGCGTCAGGTCGTTGTTCATCGCGGACTCCTTTGCATGCAGAATGGGCATCCATTGCCGTGCCCGGCTCGGCATGCGCGGCCGGGTGCATGCAGTGTGCTTGCGTGGTCTTCGATGTTCAAACGGCATGTTTGAATGCTTTGCATGCGTAGAAGGAATGTGAGATGCCATGCGCAACCGCACCTACGACCTGCCGCCGCTGGACCAGCTCGAGGCCTTCGAGGCCGCGGCGCGGCACCTGAGCTTCACCAAGGCGGCCGACGAACTGGCGTTGACGCAGTCGGCGGTCAGCCGCCAGATCGCTGCGCTGGAAGCATTCTTCGGCGTGCCGCTGTTCCAGCGGCTGCACCGCGCGCTGAGCCTCAGCGACGCCGGCCTGCAGCTGCAGCGCACCGTGGTCGACGTGCTGCAGCAGCTGCATCAGACCAGCGCGGCGCTGCGCGGCGAGCGCCGGTTGAAGACCGTGGTCGTGACCACCACCGCCGGCTTTGCCGGGCTGTGGCTGATCCCGCGCCTGGCCGGCTTCACCAGCGCCCATGCCGACGTCGACGTGCGCATCTCCGCCAGCTATCACGTCGTCAATCTCGACCGTGACGGTGTCGACGTGGCCATCCGCTACCACACCGAGCAGGGGGCGGGCAGCGATGCGCTGCGCCTGTTCGGCGAGACGGCGACGCCGGTGTGCGCGCCACGGCTGCGGCGCGATCCGGCGCGCCCGCTGAAGCGACCCGAGGACCTGCGCCATCATTGCCTGCTGCACCTGGACAACGGTCCGGGCTCGCATCTGCTCGAATGGCCGCCGTGGCTGCGCGCGATGAAGCTCGAAGGCCTGAAGCCCGCCAGCGTGCTGCACTTCTCGATGTACGACCAGCTGATCCAGGCCGCGGTCAGCGGCCAGGGCGTGGCGCTGGGAAGGCGACCGCTGGTCGACGAACTGATCGCGCAGCGCAAGCTGATCGTGCCCTTCGGCGAGAGCGTCGCCTCACCGCGCAGCTACTTCGTGTTCCAGTCGCAGGCCTCGCGCCACAAGCCCGAGGTGCGCGAGTTCCTGGCCTGGCTGGTGGCCGAAGGCGCCGCCGCGTCTTGACTACAGGATGCGCCCGGGGTTGAGCCGCCCGTGCGGGTCCAGCGCGCGCTTGATCGCCCGCATCATCTGCAGCGCCGCCGGCGACTTGCGCTGTGCCAGCTCGTCGCGCTTGAGCGCACCGACGCCGTGCTCGGCCGAGATCGAGCCGCCGAGCGCGCACACCGCGTCGTAGACCAGCGTGTTCACCGCGTGCTCGTGCCGGTCCATGAAGGCCTGAGCCGGCTGTCCCTCCGGGGCCTGAACGTTGTAGTGCAGATTGCCGTCGCCCAGGTGGCCGAAGTTCACCAGCCGTATGCCGGGAAAGGCCTGTGCCAGCGACACGTCGGTGCGTGCGCAGAACTCGGGGATCGCCGACACCGGCAACGCGATGTCGTGCTTGACGTTCGGTCCCTCCTGGGCCTGCGCCAGCGGGATCGATTCGCGCAGGTGCCACAGCGCGTGCGACTGCGTCAGGCTTTCGGCCACCACCGCATCGTCGATCACGCCGCCCTCCAGCGCGGCTTCCAGCAGCGCCTCGAAGCGGCCGCGCGCCTGCTGCTCGCCCTCGTTGTCCGACTGCTCCAGCAGCACCGTCCATGCCGCGTGCGGCAGCGGCTGGGGCAGGGCGGGGAAGTGCCTTGCCACCAGGTCGAGCGAGAAACGGTTCATCACTTCGAAGCCGGTCAGAGCCGCCCCGAGCCGAGCCTGCGCCAGGCCGAGCAGCGCCACACACTGCGGCAGCGACGCCGTGGCCGCCAGCGCCGTGGTCACCGCCGCCGGCCGTGGCTCGAGCTTCAGTGTGGCGGCGGTGATCACGCCCAGCGTGCCTTCGCTGCCGATGAACAGGTCGCGCAGGTCGTAGCCGGTGTTGTCCTTGCGCAGGCCGGACAGGCCCTCCCACACCTGGCCGTCGGCCGTCACCACCTCCAGACCCAGGCAGCGTTCGCGGGCATTGCCGAAGCGCAGCACCTGCGTGCCGCCGGCATTGGTGGCCAGATTGCCGCCGATCGTGCAGCTGCCCTCGGCGGCCAGGCTCAGCGGAAACAGCAGTCCTGCGTCGGCGGCCGCCTGCTGCACGGCCTGCAGTACGCAGCCGGCCTCGGCCGTCAGTGTGAGGTTCGCGCGGTCGACGGCGCGGATGCGATTCAGCCGCGTCAGGCTCAACAGGATTTGCGTACCGCTGGCATCGGGCACACCGCCGCCGACGAGGCCGGTGTTGCCCCCTTGCGGCACCACGCTGGCACCGTGCGCCGCGCAGGCCTGCAGCACGGCAGCGACCTGCGCGGTGTCGGCCGGCCGCACCACGGCCAGCGCTCGGCCGCGGAAGCGCTTGCGCCAGTCCAGCTCCCAGGCCGACAGGTCGCCGTCGGTCAACACCTGCGCGGCACCGACCGCGGCGCGCAGTGCGTCCAGCACGCTGCGGCTCATGTCGCCGCCCTGCGCGCCGCGCGCCGCGGCGTCCGTGCCGCGCTCATGCCGCCGCCGCGCGTGCGGCCCGGTGCAGCCGCCAGCGCACGTGCAGCGCGCAGGCCGAGAACAGCACCAGGCACAGCAGCACCTGGGCCAGCGCCAGCTGCGCCGACAGTCCGTGCGCGGTGGCAGCGCGCACGATGCCTTCGGTGACGTACAGCCAGACGAACAGCGCCGTCCAGCGGTAGGTGTACATGCGCGCATGCCACAGGCCGGGCAGCGGGATCAGCAGCGGCAGCACCTTCAGCGCCAGCGTACCGGAGCCGGTGGGCGCGAGCCACAGCTCCCAGGCCAGGCCGAGCGCGATCAGCCCCAGCAGGCTGGCCACCGCGACCGCGCGCGACCAGCGCACGATCGCGTCCATGCCGAGCGCCGGTCGGGCGGAGGTCTGCGCGTCCATGCTGGCATCATAGCCAGCATGACATCGCCCACTGCCTCGTGATGGCCCTCTGGGACCGCGGCGCCGAACATTTCGCGGCGCTGCTGGAGACGCTGCGCACATGGCCCTGGTTCGCCACCGCCCGCACGCTGCGCCAGCGCTTCCGCGAAGACCGCCTCGGCGTCACCGCCAGCAGCCTGACCTTCACCACGCTGATCGCGCTGGTGCCGCTGCTGACGGTGATGCTGGCGCTGTTTTCCGCCTTCCCGATGTTCTCCAAGTTCCAGTCGGCGCTGCAGCAGTACTTCCTGCAGAGCCTGGTGCCCGACGGCATCGCCAAGCCGGTGCTGGGCACGCTGACGCAGTTTGCCGCCAAGGCCAACCGGCTCGGCGGCGCCGGCCTGGTGTTTCTGGTGTTCAGTGCGCTGGCCTTGATGCTGACGATCGACCGCACGCTCAACGGCATCTGGCGCGTGCGCAAGCCGCGGCCGATCGCGCAGCGCGTGCTGGTGTACTGGGCGGCCATCACGCTCGGCCCGCTGCTGCTGGGCATCAGCCTGACGCTCAGCTCCTATGCGCTGACGGCTTCGCGCGGCATCGTCGAGGCGTTGCCGGGCGGCGTCGCGCTGGCGCTGCAACTGCTCGAGTTCGCGCTGCTGATGCTGGGCATGTCGGCGCTGTACCGCTACGTGCCGAACACCGAGGTGCGCTGGCGCCATGCACTGGCCGGTGGCCTCTTCGTCGCGCTCGGCCTGGAGGTGGCCAAGCGCGTGCTGGCCTGGTACGTCGGCACCGTGCCCGGCATCTCGATGATCTACGGCGCCTTCGCCACGCTGCCGATCCTGCTGCTGTGGATCTACCTCGGCTGGCTGATCGTGCTTTTCGGCGCGGTCATCGCCGCCTATGCGCCGAGCCTGCAGATGCACCTGGCGCCGGCCGGAGACGCGCCGGGCGAGCGTTTCGGCCTGGCACTGACGCTGCTGCGCCTGCTGCGCGAGGCCCGCCCGCTGCCGCCGCACGGCCTGACGCTGGCGCAGCTGACCGCCCGGCTGCACCTCGACCCGCTGCAGATCGACGCGCTGATGGACACGCTGCTGCGCCTGGGCTGGGTGGCCCGGCTGGACGAGGACTCCGAGCGCCGCCACGTGCTGCTGTGCGCGCCGGAGACGACGCCGGCCGGGCCGTTGATCGAGCAGCTGCTGCTGGCGCCGGACCCGCGCACCAGCGCCTTCCGCCAGCGCGCCGGCCTGGCGCAGATGACGGTGGCCGAGCTGATCGACGGCTGACCGGGGGCCGGCGCCGGCCGCGCTGCAGACCCATGCCGTCTTGCTATAGCTGATAGTGCCGATCAGCGGTTGTGATCACAACTGCCGCTGCCGATAATGCGCCGCCCAACCGCCGCCTGCACGCATGTCCGCCCCCCTCCTGCACTGCATCTCGTCGATGGCGACGCGCCTGCTGCTCAACGACCTCGTCGCGCAGTGGCAGCAGCACGGCGGCGGCGAGACGCAGCTGGAATCGGTGGGCGGCGTCGACGCCGCGAAGCGCGTCGCCGCGGGCGAGCCGTTCGACGTGGTGGTGCTGGCCTCCGATGCCTTGGCCAAGCTGCAGACCTCGGGCCATGTGCTCGCCGGCAGCGTGTCCGATCTGGTGCGGTCGGGCGTGGCCGTGGCCGTGCGCGCCGGTGCGCCGCGGCCCGACATCGGCAGCGAGGCCGCGCTGCGCGCGGCCGTGCTGGCGGCGCGCAGCATCGGCTATTCCACCGGGCCCAGCGGCACCGCGCTGCTGCAGCTGTTCGAACGCTGGGGCGTGTCCGACACGCTGCGCGACAGGCTGCGGCAGGCGCCGGCGGGCGTGCCGGTCGGCTCGATGGTGGCGCAGGGCGACGTCGAACTCGGCTTCCAGCAGCTCAGCGAACTGATGCACCTGCAGGGCGTGACCGTGATCGGCGGCATGCCGGCCGACTGCGCCATCGTCACCACCTTCAGCGCCGGCGTCTGTGCCGCGTCGCAGCAGGCCGAGGCGGCGCGCGCGCTGATCGCCTTCATGCAGTCGCCGCAGACGGCGGAGCTGAAGCGGCGTCACGGCATGGACGCGGCCTGAAGGAAACGAAACTACCGATTCAAGGAAGAGGGAGACACTCGATGATCATCGACTGCCACGGCCACTACACCACCGCCCCGAAGGCGCTGGAGGACTGGCGCAACCGCCAGGTCGCCGGCATCAAGGACCCGGCGGCGATGCCGAAGGTCAGCGAGCTGAAGATCAGCGACGACGCGTTGCGCGAGACCATCGAGCAGAACCAGCTGCGGCTGATGAAGGAGCGCGGCAGTGACCTGACGATCTTCAGCCCGCGTGCCAGCTTCATGGCGCACCACATCGGCGACTTCCAGGTTTCCAGCACCTGGGCCGCGATCTGCAACGAGCTCTGCTATCGCGTCAGCCAGCTCTTCCCCGACCACTTCGTTCCGGCCGCGATGCTGCCGCAGAGCCCGGGCGTCGACCCGGCCACCTGCATCCCCGAGCTGGTGAAGTGCGTCGAGCAGTACGGCAACGTCGGCCTCAACCTGAATCCGGACCCCTCGGGCGGCCACTGGAACAGCCCGCCGCTGACCGACCGATCGTGGTACCCGATCTACGAGAAGATGGTCGAGTACGACATCCCGGCGATGATCCACGTCAGCACCAGCTGCAACGCCTGCTTCCACACCACCGGCGCGCACTACCTGAACGCCGATACCACGGCCTTCATGCAGTGCCTGCAGGGCGACCTGTTCAAGGACTTCCCGACGCTGAAGTTCGTGATCCCGCACGGCGGCGGCGCGGTGCCTTATCACTGGGGCCGTTTCCGTGGCCTGGCGCAGGAGCTGAAGAAGCCGCTGCTCAAGGACCACCTGCTGAACAACGTCTTCTTCGACACCTGCGTCTACCACCAGCCGGGCATCGACCTGCTGACGAAGGTGATCCCGGTGGACAACATCCTGTTCGCCAGCGAGATGATCGGCGCGGTGCGCGGCATCGACCCCGAGACCGGCCACTACTACGACGACACCAAGCGCTACATCGAGGCCAGCACCATCGTCGTCGGCGACGACCGCTACAAGGTCTACGAAGGCAATGCGCGGCGCGTCTACCCGCGGCTCGACGCCGCATTGAAGGCCAAGGGCCGCTGAGCGAGAGGGACCGGAACATGTACGAGATGGGTGTCGTCTACCGCAACATCGAGCGCACCGACCGGGCCACCGCCGACGCGCTGGCCGCCTTCGGCGCGGCCACCGTGCACGAGGCGATGGGCCGTGTCGGGTTGCTGAAGCCCTACATGCGGCCGATCTATGCGGGTGCGCAGGTCTCGGGCACTGCAGTGACCGTGCTGCTGCATCCGGGGGACAACTGGATGCTGCACGTCGTGGCCGAGCAGATCCGTCCCGGCGACATCGTCGTCGCCGCGCTGACCGCCGAGAACACCGACGGCTTCTTCGGCGACCTGCTGGCCACCAGCTTCCAGGCGCGCGGAGCGCGTGCCCTGGTCATCGACGCCGGCTGCCGCGACGTGAAGACGCTGACCGAAATGCGCTTCCCGGTGTGGAGCCGCGCGATCTCGGCCAAGGGCACGATCAAGGCAACCATCGGCTCGGTGAACATTCCGGTGGTCTGCGCCGGCGCACTGGTGCATCCGGGCGACGTGATCGTCGCCGACGACGACGGCGTGGTCTGCGTGCCGCGGGCGCTGGCCGCGAAGACGCTGGACGCCGCCCGGGCACGCGAAGCCAACGAAGGCGAGAAGCGCGCCAAGCTGGCCAGCGGCGTGCTCGGCCTGGACATGTATGCGATGCGCGGCCCGCTGGAGAAGGCCGGCCTGCGCTACATCGACTGATGGCCCACCGCCACCGCCCCTACCTGTCGCTGCGCGAGTCCGCCGCATGAAGACCCAGGTGGCCATCGTCGGCGGCGGGCCGGCCGGCATGCTGCTGTCGGCGCTGCTGGGGCGCCGTGGCGTGCACAGCGTGGTGCTGGAGCGCCAGACGCGCGAGCATGTGCTGTCGCGCATCCGGGCCGGTGTGCTCGAAAGCACCACGGTCGACGTGCTGCGCGCCAACGGCCTGGGGGAGCGCATGGACCGCGAAGGCCATGCCCACGACGGCATGCGCATCGTCTGGGCCGGCCGCGACAGCTTCTTCATCGACACCCAGAAGGTGCTCGGCCGGCGCTTCATGACCTACGGCCAGACGCAGATCCAGGAGGACCTGTTCGCCGACGCCGACCGGCGCGGCCAGGCGGTGCTCGACCAGGTCGGCGAGCTGACGCTGCATGGCATCGATTCGTCCACCCCGTCGCTGCGCTTCGTGCGCGAGGGACGGGCGCAGACGCTGCATTGCGACTTCATCGCCGGGTGCGATGGCTTTCATGGCGTGTCGCGCCGGTCGATGCCGCCGGGCGTGTTGCGCGAGTTCGAGAAGGTCTATCCCTTCGGATGGCTCGGGGTGCTGGCGCGCGTGCGCCCGTTGCCCGACATCACGTACGCGAACCATCCGCGCGGTTTTGCATTGGCGTCGCGCCGCAACGAGCAGCTCGGCCGCTTCTATGTCCAGGTACCGCTGGAGGACCAGGTCGAGGACTGGCCCGACGCGCGGTTCTGGCCGGAGTTCAAGGCCCGCTTTCCGGCCGAACTGGCGGCGCAGATCGAGGAAGGCCCGTCGATCGAAAAGTCGATCGCGCCGCTGCGCAGCTTCGTTGCCGAGCCGATGAGCCATGGCCGCCTGTTCCTGGCCGGAGACGCTGCCCACATCGTGCCGCCCACCGGTGCCAAAGGGCTGAATCTGGCGGTGTCGGACGTCTACTACCTGAGCAGAGCCCTGGCCGCGCACTATGGCGATCACGACGATGCGCTGCTGCGGGCCTACAGCGCCACCGCGCTGAAGCGGGTGTGGAGCAGTGTGCGCACCTCGTGGTACCTGACGAACCTGCTTCACCGCTTCCCCAGCGCCACCGAGTTCGACCAGCGGGCGCAGGAAAACGAACTGGACTACCTGAAATCCTCTGCCTACGCCCACGCGGCGCTGGCGGAACAGTACGCCGGCATGCCGCTGGAGGAACTGCCAGGCCACATGCCGGCTGGAGAGCATCGATGAGCAAGACGACGACCGGTCCCTTCGAGAAGACCGCCGGCTGGCTGGACTGGTATGCCGGGCCAGCCAAGCCGCGCTTCCAGCTGCCGCCGGGCAGCGTGGACGCGCACTGCCATGTGTTCGGGCCGGGCGCCGACTTCCCCTATGCGCCGGAACGCAAGTACACGCCCTGCGATGCCAGCAAGGCGCAGCTGTTCGCGCTGCGCGACCACCTGGGCTTCGCGCGCAACGTCATCGTGCAGGCCACCTGCCACGGCGCCGACAACCGCGCGATGGTCGATGCCTGCGTGGCCAGCGGCGGCAAGGCGCGTGGCGTGGCCACCGTGCGGCGCAGTGTCAGCGATGCCGATTTGCAGGCGATGCATGCCGCCGGTGTGCGCGGCGTGCGCTTCAACTTCGTCAAACGGCTGGTCGACTTCACGCCGAAGGACGAGCTGATGGAGATCGCCGCGCGCATCGCTCCGCTCGGCTGGCACGTGGTCATCTACTTCGAGGCGGTGGACCTGCCGGAGCTGTGGGACTTCTTCACCGCGCTGCCGACCACCGTGGTGGTCGACCACATGGGCCGGCCGGACGTGAGCAAGCCGGTGGACGGGCCGGAGTTCGAGCTGTTCGTGAAGTTCATGCGCGACTATCCCAACGTCTGGAGCAAGGTCAGCTGTCCCGAGCGCCTGAGCGTCACCGGCCCGAAGGCGCTGAACGGCGAGCAGGCCGCCTACCGCGACGTGGTGCCCTTCGCGCGACGCATCGTCGAGACCTTCCCCGACCGCGTGCTGTGGGGCACCGACTGGCCGCACCCGAACCTGAAGGACC
The DNA here is from genome assembly GCA_044225625.1 of Rubrivivax sp. Lineage (GTDB taxonomy): Bacteria > Pseudomonadota > Gammaproteobacteria > Burkholderiales > Burkholderiaceae_C > Rubrivivax. The sequence goes on along the minus strand of JBGAII010000013.1, from coordinate 6,194 downwards.
ACATGCCCGACGACGGCCTGCTGGTGGACTTCATTCCGCACATCGCACCCACTGCGGAACTGCAGCGCAAGCTGCTGGTCGACAACCCGATGCGCCTGTATTGGCCCGAAGAGGCCCACTGAGCGCGACACAACGGCGCGACGACGACGCCCACCACACGGAGACAAGCGATGACCCGACGCCTTCGCCTGGCCCCACTGGCCCCGCTGGCCCTTGCCGCGGCGCTGGCCGCCTGCACCAGCGGCCCGCGCCAGGGCGCCGACAGCGCGCCGCGGCTGACCGCGGCGCAGGGCGCGGCGCTGAAGTCCTGCGAGGCACTGGCCACGCAGTTCAACTTCGCGGGGACCCGGATCGACAGCGCAGCGCCGGTGGCCGCCGGCCCGGTGGTGCAGGGCAGCCCGCCGGCGCCGGCGCATTGCCTGGTCAAGGGCCGCATGAACGAGCGCAAGGGCAGCGACGACCAGGACTACGCCATCGGCTTCGAGATGCGGCTGCCGCAGGCCTGGAACGGCCGCTTCTACTACCAGGCCAACGGCGGCATCGACGGCGTGGTGGTGCCGGCGCAGGGCGCACTGGGCGGCGGCCCGCTGACGGGCGCACTGGCGCAGGGCTTCGCCGTGATCAGCTCGGATGCCGGCCACACCGGACGGCAGAACCCTCGCTTCGGTGCCGACCCGCAGGCCCGTACCGACTACGGCTACAACGCGGTGGCCGCGCTGACGCCGATGGCCAAGGGCCTGATCGCCACCGCCTACGGCAAGGGGCCGGACCGCAGCTACATCGGCGGCTGTTCGAACGGCGGCCGCCACACGCTGGTGGCCGCCGCGCGCATCGGCGATCAGTACGACGGCTACCTGGTCGGCGCGCCGGGCTACCGCCTGCCCAATGCCGCGCTGGCCCAGCTGTGGGCGGTGCCGCAATGGGCGGCGCTGGCCACGCCGGGCGCGACGCGGCCGCACCCCTTCAACCCCAGCGCGACCCTGCCGGACCTGGGCACCGCGCTGACGGCCGACGAGCGCCAGACCGTGTCGCGCGCCATCGCCGGGCGCTGCGACGCGCTGGACGGCGCGCGCGACGGCATCGTGGCCGACGTGGCCGCCTGCCAGGCCGCATTCGACCTGGAGCGCGACGTGCCCACCTGCAGCGGCGCGCGCAACGGCCAGTGCCTGACGCCCGGCCAGAAGCGCATGCTGGCCGCCGTGCATGCCGGCGCGCAGCTGCCCGGCGGCCAGCCCATCTACAGCCGCTTCCCTTGGGACACCGGCATCGCCTCGGCCAACTGGGCGCAGTGGAAGTTCGTCAACGCGCTGGTGCTCGACCCGGCGGCCGGCTTCATCTTCATGACGCCGCCGCGCCCGGTGGACCCGATGAAGTTCGATGTCGCCGACGGCTTCAAGGCGATCTACGCCACCGACGCGAGCTTCCCGCAGTCGGCCGATGCGACCATCGCGCTGCCCGGCAAGGACGACCCGGTGCAGCTGGCCGCGCTGCGCGGGCGCGGCGCCAAGATGCTGATGTACCACGGCGTCAGTGACCCCATCTTCTCCGCCGAAGACACGGTGGCGTTGATGCAGCGCATCGACCGCGTGGCCCAGGGCCGCAGCGCCGACTTCGTCCGCTACTTCCCGGTGCCCGGCATGGCCCACTGCAGCGGCGGCCCGGCCACCGACCAGTTCGACGCGCTGACGCCGCTGGTGCGCTGGGTGGAGCAGGGCGAGGCGCCCGCTGGCCTGATGGCCAGCGCGCGCGGCGCCGGCAATGCCGGCGGCGCCAACAACGAGCTGCCGGCCGACTGGGCCGCCCACCGCAGCCGCACGCTGTGCGCCTGGCCCAGCGTCTCGCGCTACAAGGGCAGCGGCAGCCTGGACGCAGCCGACAGCTTCGTCTGCAGCAACTGAACGGAGGCAAAAGCCGACCATGGCCTTGAACAAACCCTACCTGGACGTGCCCGGAACGACCATCTTCGACGCCGAACAGTCGCGCAAGGGCTACCACCTGAACCAGTTCTGCATGAGCCTGATGAAGGCCGAGAACCGCGCCCGGTTCAAGGCCGACGAGCGCAAGTACCTGGACGAGTGGCCGATGAGCGAGGAGCAGAAGCAGGCCGTTCTGGCACGCGACCTGAACCGCTGCATTGCGCTCGGCGGCAACATCTACTTCCTGGCCAAGATCGGCGCCACCGACGGGCGCAGCTTCCAGCAGATGGCCGGCAGCATGACCGGCATGACCGAAGAGGAATACCGCAACATGATGATTTCCGGCGGCCGCTCGCCGCAGGGCAACCGCGTCGTCGGCGAGGACGGCGACGCACAGGCGCACCGCCAGCCGCAAGGTGCGGCCGGCCGCGCGGCACGAGGGGAGCGCTGACATGGCCCGCATCACCGCTTCCGTCTACACCAGCCATGTACCGGCCATCGGCGCGGCCATCGACCAGGGCAAGACCGCCGAGCCCTACTGGGTGCCGCTGTTCAAGGGCTACGAGTACTCCAAGCAGTGGATGCAGGAGAACAAGCCCGACGTGATCTTCCTGGTCTACAACGACCATGCCACGGCCTTCAGCCTGGAGCTGATCCCCACCTTCGCCATCGGCACCGCGGCCGAGTTCAACGTGGCCGACGAAGGTTACGGCCCGCGGCCGGTGCCCAAGGTCATCGGCCATCCGGACCTGGCCAGCCACATCGCGCAAAGCGTGATCCAGGACGACTTCGACCTGACCATCGTCAACAAGATGGACGTGGACCACGGCCTGACGGTGCCGCTGAGCCTGATGTGCGGCCAGCCCGATCCGGTCAAAGGTGCGTGGCCCTGTCCGGTGATCCCTTTCGCCGTCAACGTGGTGCAGTACCCGGTGCCTTCGGGCCGCCGCTGCTTCATGCTGGGGCAGGCGATCCGCCGCGCGGTCGAAAGCTACGACCAGCCGCTGAAGGTGCAGATCTGGGGCACCGGCGGCATGAGCCACCAGCTGCAGGGCCCGCGCGCCGGGTTGATCAATGCCGAGTGGGACAACAAGTTCCTCGACCGGCTGATTGCCGACCCGGCCGGGCTGTCACAGGTGCCGCACATCGAGTACGTGCGCGAAGCCGGCAGCGAAGGCATCGAACTGGTGATGTGGCTGATCGCGCGCGGCGCGATGGCCGACGTCGCCGGCGGCAAGCCGCCGGTCCTCAAGCATCGCTTCTTCCACGTGCCGGCCAGCAACACCGCGGTCGGCCATCTGATTCTGGAGAACCCCCAATGACCATCAAGGTGGCCCTCGCCGGTGCCGGCGCTTTCGGCATCAAGCATCTGGACGCGATCAAACTGATCGACGGCGTCGAGGTCGTCTCGCTGGTCAGCCGCGAGCTGGCCAAGACTCGGGAAGTGGCCGACAAGTACGGCATCAAGCACGTCAGCACCGACCTGGCCGACAGCCTGGCCCTGAAGGAGGTCGACGCGGTGATCCTGTGCACGCCGACGCAGATGCATGCCGAGCAGTCGATCGCCTGCCTCAACGCCGGCAAGCACGTGCAGGTGGAGATTCCGCTGGCCGATTCGCTGGCCGGCGCCGAAGCCGTGGTGGCGCTGCAGAAGAAGACCGGCCTGGTGGCGATGTGCGGCCACACGCGGCGCTTCAACCCCAGCCACCAGTACGTGCACGACAAGATCACGGCGGGCGAGTTCCACATCCAGCAGATGGACGTGCAGACCTACTTCTTCCGCCGCACGAACATGAACGCGCTGGGCCAGCCGCGCAGCTGGACCGACCACCTGCTGTGGCACCACGCCGCCCATACGGTGGACCTGTTCGCCTACCAGTGCGGCAGCCCCATCGTGCAGGCCAACGCCATCCAGGGGCCGATCCACCCCAGCCTGGGCATCGCCATGGACATGAGCATCCAGCTGAAGGCGGCCAACGGCGCGATCTGCACGCTGAGCTTGAGCTTCAACAACGACGGACCGCTGGGCACCTTCTTCCGCTACATCGGCGACAGCGCGACCTACATCGCGCGCTACGACGACCTGGTCAACGGCAAGGACGAGAAGATCGATGTGTCCAAGGTGGCGGTGTCGATGAACGGCATCGAGCTGCAGGACCGCGAATTCTTCGCCGCCATCAGGGAAGGTCGGGAGCCCAACGCCAGCGTGGCGCAGGTGTTGCCGTGCTACCGTACCTTGCACCAGCTCGAGCAGCAGCTCGCGGGCTGATTCCGTCCTCCCCACCCACCCTGACCGGAGACATCCCATGACCATCACCCGCAAACAATTCCTCGGCGCGATGGCCGGTGCCGCCTCGCTGGGCACCCTGCCGCGCGCGTTTGCGCAGACTTCGACGCTGCGCTTCCACCAGATGCTGCCGCCGCAGGCGACCATTCCGGCCAAGGCGATCAAGCCCTGGGCCGAGAAGGTGGAGAAGGAGTCCGGCGGCCGCCTCAAGGTGCAGCTGTTCCCGAACATGCAGCTCGGCGGCCGCCCGCCCGAGTTGTTCGACCAGGCCAAGGACGGTGTCGTCGACCTGGTCTGGACGGTGCTGGGTTACACACCGGGCCGTTTCCCGAAGACCGAGGTCTTCGAGCTGCCGTTCACCTGCGGCCTGGCCGAGCCGGCATCGCGTGCCTTCCAGCAGTACGTGCAGCAGTTCGCGATGGACGAGTTCAAGGACGTTCACCTGATCGGCGTGCACGTGCACGGACCCGGCCTGATCCACAGCCTGCAGCCGGTGACCAAGCTCGAGGACATGAAGGGCCTGAAGGTGCGCGGCGGCTCGCGCATCATCAACATCATGCTCGAGCAGTTGGGCGCCACGCCGGTGGGCATGCCGGTGCCGCAGGTGGGCGAGGCGCTGTCCAAGGGCGTGATCAGCGCCACCACCATCCCCTGGGAAGTGGTGCCGGCGCTGAAGGTGGAGCAGATCGCCAAGAACACCACCGGCTTCAGCGGCGACAAGGGCCTGTACACGCAGACCTTCGCGGTGGCGATGAACAAGGCCTCCTACGACAAGCTGGCTCCCGACCTGAAGAAGATCATCGACGCCAATTCGGGCATGGTGGCGGCCTCGATGTTCGGCGCGGCGATGGACATGGGCGACAAGGAAGGTCTGGCCATCGCGCAGAAGGCCGGCAACAAGATCATCACGCTCGACGCCGCCGAGACACAGCGCTGGCAGCGCGCCGCCAACGGCGTGCGCGCCGTCTGGTACAAGGAAGTGCAGGGCAAGGGCATCGACGGCCCGAAGCTCGCCGCCGCGGCCGAAGACCTGTTGACCAAGGCCTACGCCAAGAAGTGAGGCTGCGCGCGGTGGCCCTCGGTGACGAGGGCACGGCGCCCGCCTGAAAGCCCCCATGAACAAACTCATCTATGGCCTCAGCCGGGCCATGGCCTGGCTCGGTGCAGTGGTGCTGACGCTGATCGCGCTGATGAGCGTGGTCAGCATCATCGGCCGCGCGCTGTCGCCCCTTGGCCTCGGGCCGGTGCCCGGCGATTTCGAGCTCGTCGAAGCGGGAACCGCGCTGGCGGTGTTCTGCTTCCTGCCCTGGTGCCACCTGAAGGGCGGCCATGCGGTGGTGGACATGCTGTGGAACAGCTACCCGCCAGGGTTGCAGCGCGCGCTGATGGTGATGTCGGACGCGCTGATGTTCATCGTCTGGCTGCTGCTGGTCTGGCGCATGTCGGTGGCAATGGGCGAGTACCGCCACAACGACGAGGTGACCTTCATCCTGCAGATGCCGGTGTGGTGGGGTTATGCGGCGTCGTTCCCGGCGGCGGTGATCGGTGTCGTCGCCTACGGCTGGCGGTTGCTGGAAAGCCTGGGCCTGGCCTCGCCGCCCCAGGGCTTCGTGATGGCCGGAGGGGGGCACTGATGGATCCGATCTGGCTCGCCGCGGCGTCGTTCCCGGCGCTGATGGTGTTGATCTTCCTGCGCGTGCCCATCGGCCTGTCGATGCTGGTGCTGGGGCTGCTGGGTTCGTGGTTTGTGTACGGCAGCGCCGCGCCGCTGCTGAACCAGATGAAGACCATGGCCTACAGCCAGTTCAGCTCGCACTCGCTGTCGATCGTGCCGCTGTTCCTGCTGATGGGCCAGTTCGCCACGCTGGGCGGCATGTCGCAGGCGCTGTTCAAATGCGCCGAGGCCTTCATCGGCCACCTGCGCGGCGGCGTCGGCATGGCGGCCATCGGCGCCTGCGCCGGCTTCGGCGCCATTTGCGGCTCGTCGCTGG
>JBGAII010000012.1:29461-49742 GCA_044225625.1 Rubrivivax sp. | reverse complement strand
CACTCGATGGTCGCCGGCGGCTTGCTCGAGACGTCGTAGGTGACGCGGTTGATGCCGCGCACCTCGTTGATGATGCGGCTCGACACCTTCTTCAGCAGGCTGTAGGGCAGCTCGGCCCAGTCGGCGGTCATGAAATCGCTGGTCTGCACGGCCCGCAATGCCACCACGTAGTCGTAGGTGCGGCCGTCGCCCATCACGCCCACGCTCTTCACCGGCAGGAACACCGCGAAGGCCTGGCTGGTCTGGTCGTACCAGCTCCGACCGGTGTCCGGATCGATGGTGGCGCGCAGCTCGTCGATGAAGATCGCATCGGCGCGGCGCAGCAGGTCGGCGTATTCGCGCTTCACTTCGCCCAGGATGCGCACGCCCAGCCCCGGCCCGGGGAACGGGTGGCGGTAGACCATTTCGGGCGGCAGGCCCAGCGCCACGCCCAGCTCGCGCACCTCGTCCTTGAACAGGTCGCGCAGCGGCTCCAGCAGCTTCAGCCCCAGCGTTTCCGGCAGACCGCCGACGTTATGGTGACTCTTGATCGTGATCGCCTTCTTGGTCTTGGCGCCGCCGGATTCGATGACATCCGGATAGATCGTGCCCTGCGCCAGCCACTTCGCGCCTTCGATCTTCTTGGCCTCGGCCTGGAACACCTCGACGAATTCGCGGCCGATGATCTTGCGCTTCTGCTCGGGGTCGGTCACGCCTTGAAGGTGGCCGAGGAACTGATCGCTGGCATCGACGTGCACCACCTTGGCATGCAGCCGGCCGGCGAACATCTCCATCACCATCTGCGCTTCGTTCAGCCGCAGCAGGCCATGGTCGACGAACACGCAGGTCAGCTGGTCGCCGATGGCGCGGTGGATCAGCGCAGCCGCCACGCTGGAATCGACGCCGCCCGACAGGCCCAGGATCACCTGCTCGCTACCCACCTGCGCGCGGATCGCGGCCACCGCCTCGGCGATATGGTCGCGCATCACCCAGTCCGGCTTTGCGCCGCAGATCTCCAGCACGAAGCGCTCCAGCAGCGCCCGGCCCTGCACCGTGTGCGTCACCTCGGGGTGGAACTGCACACCGTAGTAGCCACGCGATTCGTCGGCCATGCCGGCAATCGGGCAACTCGGCGTGCTGGCCATCAGCTTGAAGCCCGGCGGCAGCGCCGTGATCTTGTCGCCGTGGCTCATCCAGACCTTCAGCATGCCGTGGCCTTCGGGCGTGCGGAAGTCCTCGATGCCCTTCAGCAACCGGGTGTGGCCGTGCGCGCGCACCTCCGCGTAGCCGAACTCGCGGTGCGTGCTGGCCTCGACCTGCCCGCCCTGCTGCACGGCCATCGTGAACATGCCATAGCAGATACCCAGCACCGGCACCTTCGCGTCCCACACCGCCTGCGGCGCACGCAACTCGTGCTCCTCGTAGGTGCTGGCATGGCTGCCGCTGAGGATGATGCCCTTCGGCGCGAACTCGCGGATGAAGGCGTCGGAGACGTCGTTGGGATGGATTTCGCAATAGACATGCGCTTCGCGCACGCGGCGCGCGATCAGCTGCGTGACCTGCGAGCCGAAATCGAGAATCAGGATCTTGTCGTGCATGGGTGGTGCTCAGGCCGGTGGGGCGCGGCAACGGAGCGCTACTCCGTGCGGTAGTTCGGGGCTTCCTTGGTGATCTGCACGTCATGCACGTGGCTTTCGCGCATGCCGGCGGAACTGATCTCGACGAATTCAGCGCGCTCGTGCATCTCCGCGATCGAGGTGCAGCCGCAGTAGTGCATCGACGCGCGCAGGCCGCCGGCCATCTGGAAGACGATGGCCACCAGCGAGCCCTTGTACGGCACCTGGCCCTCGATGCCTTCGGGCACCAGCTTGGCCGAGCCGACGCTGCCGTCGTCGGCGCCTTCCTGAAAGTAGCGGTCGGCCGAGCCTTGCGCCATGGCGCCCAGCGAGCCCATGCCGCGGTAGCTCTTGTAGCTGCGGCCCTGGTACAGCACCACCTCGCCGGGGGCCTCTTCGGTGCCGGCGAAGGCGCTGCCCATCATCGCGCTGTGCGCACCGGCGGCAATGGCCTTGGCCAGGTCGCCCGAATAGCGGATGCCGCCGTCGGCGATCAGCGGCACGCCGCTGCCCTGGATGGCCTTGGACACTGAATCGATGGCCATGATCTGCGGCACGCCCACACCGGTGACGATGCGGGTGGTACAGATGGAGCCCGGCCCGATGCCCACCTTCACTGCGTCGGCACCGGCCTCGACCAGCGCCAGCGCGGCGGCGCCGGTGGCGATGTTGCCGCCGATCACGTCGACCTGCGGGTAGTGGCGCTTGACCCAGCGCACGCGCTCGATCACCCCTTCGCTGTGGCCGTGGGCCGTATCCACCACGATCGCATCGACGCCGGCCTTGACCAGCAGGTCGACCCGCTCCTCGGTGCCCTCGCCCACGCCGACGGCGGCGCCGACGCGCAGCTTGCCCAGCATATCGCGCGCCGCGTTCGGGAAGTTTGTCTGCTTGGTGATGTCCTTCACCGTCATCAGGCCGCACAGCTCGAAGGCGTCGTTGACCACCAGCACGCGCTCCAGCTTGTGCTTGTGCATCAGCGCCTTGCCGTCGTCGATGGTGGCGTGTTCGCCGACGGTGATCAGCCGCTCGCGCGGCGTCATGATGTCGCTGACCGGCGCGTCCCATGCGCGTTTCAAACGCAGGTCACGTCCGGTGACGATGCCCGCCACCGTCTTGCCCTGCAGTACCGGGAACCCGGAAATGCCATGCTGCTTGGACAGCGCCATCACCGCGCGCACGGTCACCTCGGGCGTGATGGTGATCGGGTCGCGCAGCACGCCAGATTCGTAGCGCTTGACCCGCGCCACCTCGGCGGCCTGCTTCTCGGCCGTCATGTTCTTGTGCACGATGCCGATGCCGCCCTCCTGCGCGATGGCGATCGCCAGCCGAGACTCGGTCACGGTGTCCATCGCGGCGGACACCAGCGGCAGGTTCAGCGTGATGTTGCGGGACAGGCGGGTGGCAAGGCTGGTGTCGCGTGGCAACACCTTCGAGAAGGCCGGCACCAACAACACGTCGTCGAAGGTGAGCGCTTTGCCGAGGAAGGCGCATGGATGAAGCTCCTGACGCAAAAGCAAATTATACGGATGCACTACACCTTGAGCGGCCGCCGTGACACTTTGCACACCCCCGGTGCCGCGCGCCACGCCTAAACTTCCGGGATGCCTGCATTCCCCCACGTGCACCTTCGGCTCGTCGGCCTGAGCCTCGCGGCACTGGCCTGCCTGCTGCTGTCGAACGCGGCGCATGCGCAGTGGAAGTGGCGCGACAGCCGCGGCCAGATCCACGTCAGCGACATTCCGCCGCCGCGCGGCGGCCACCCGACAAGGACGTGCTGCAGCGGCCCGATCCGCACGGTGCTGACCAGCCGCCTCGCCTGTGCCGGCACCGGCCGCCTCGGCGCCTGGCGGTACCGCCGCCACGGCCAAGCCGCCGGTGGATGCCGAACTGGAAGAAAAGCGCAAGCAGGCCGAGCAGGAGAAGGCGGCTCGCGCCGAAGCGGACGAGCAGAAGGCCGCTTGGTGCAGCCTGCGAGCGCGCTGATCAGCTTCTTGCACGCTGGAAAGCGGCCAGCGCATCGCGCGCATCAAGGCCGACGGCGAACGCGAGTACATGGACGACGACCAGCGCGCCAAGGAAACCCAGCGGGCACGCCAGGCCATCGCCAGCGAATGCCGTTGAACGCGGCGCCGCGTCAGCCCGCGGCCTGCCTCGTGCGCTTGTAGCGCAGGCGGCGCGCCTCCTTCGGATCCACCTTCAGCGGGCGGTAGATCTCGACCCGGTCGCGGTCGCGCAGCAGCGTGTGCAGCGGCTGCACGCGGCCCCAGATACCCACGGGCCCACCGGCGGCCTGCAGGCCGCTGGCCCGCAGCGCATCGGCCACGCTGGCGCCCTCGGGCAACTGCAGTGCCACCCTGTCGATCTGGCCGGGTCCGCGGCCCCACACCACCTCGATGCGCAACATCGTCGCTCTCAGCGCGGCCCGTAGACCACTTCGGCGCGGCTGACGAAGGAGTCGACGAAGGTGTTCGCGACGCGGTCGAACACCGGGCTCAGCACCGTTTCCAACGGCCGGCTGGCAAAGGCATAGCGCAGGTCGAACTCGATCTTGCAGGCCTGCGTCGGGCTGCCCGGCCGTCCCAGCGGCCTGAAGGCCCAGGTGCCGTCGAGCAGCGAGAACGGCCCGTCCACCAGCTTGACGATCACCGCCTCGCCGGGCACGTGCTCGTTGCGCGTCGTGAAGGCATGGCGCACGCCGGCGTAGGCCAGGCCGATGCGGGCGGTGACACCGCCGTCATGCTGCTCGACGATTTCAGCCCGGTCGCACCACGGCAGAAAGCGCGGATAGTCCTCCACCGCCGTCACCAACCGGTACATCTCGTCCGGCGTGTACCACAGCAGGACCGACTTGTTCACGTGCTTCATACAATCGAGGGTCAATTCTAGAGACCCATGCCAGCCATCGCCGAGAACCGCCGCGCCCGATTCGAATACCACATCGAGGAACGGTACGAAGCCGGCATCGTGCTGGAAGGCTGGGAGATCAAGGCGATCCGGGCCGGCCAGGTGCAGCTGACCGACGGCTACGTCGTCATCCGCGATGGCGAGCTCTACCTGATCGGCTGCCGCATCAACGCGTTGCGCAGCGCATCGACCCACGTGCACCCGGAGGCCGACCGCACGAAGAAGCTGCTGATGCACAAGGACGAGATCAAGCGGCTGGTCGGCAAGGTCGAGCAGAAGGGCTTCACGCTGGTGCCGCTGGACCTGCACTACAAGGGCGGACGGGTGAAGGTCGAGATCGCGCTGGCCAAGGGCAAGGCCGAGCACGACAAGCGCGACACCGAGAAGAAGCGCGACTGGGAACGGGAAAAGGGACGCCTGATGAGACATAAAGTCTCATCGACGCCGAAGGGGTGAGCGGCGCAGCCGCGATGCGGCACTTTCGGCAAAAGGGCCGCCTGATGAGACACAAGGTCTCGTCCAAGACCTGAGCCGGCGCGGCACAGGGTTTTTCTGGGCTAGGACCCACGCGGCGCTTGCACTCCAATGCGGGCCCGATGCCCGCGGCCGCCCGAACCCTTCGCCTCCTGCCCGTCGCGGCCGTCTGTGCCGCCGTGGCCCCGGCCCACGCCCAACCGGTACCGAGCCATGCCGAACCGGTGGTCATCAGTGGGGGCGGCGCCGAGCGCCGGGCCTTCGAGACGCCCTTCTCCGTCAGCATCGTCGACGCCGACGAACTGCGTTCCGCCGGCCCGATGGTCAATCTGTCGGAGTCGCTGAACCGCGTGCCGGGCCTGGTGGCCAACCTGCGCAACAACTATGCGCAGGACCTGCAGATCAGCTCACGGGGCTTCGGCGCGCGCGCCACGTTCGGCATCCGCGGCATGCGCCTGTACACCGACGGCATTCCGGCGACGATGCCCGACGGCCAGGGTCAGGTGTCGCACTTCGACATTGCCGGCGCGCAACGCATCGAGGTGTTGCGCGGCCCGTTCTCCGCGCTGTATGGCGCCAACTCCGGCGGCGTCATCTCGCTGGTCAGCGCAGCCCCCACGGCCAATGCCTATGCGCTGGATGGCGACGTGGGCAGCGATGGACTCTGGCAGGCACGCGTCGGCATCGATGCGCTGCTGTCCGGTGGCTGGAACCTGCGCGTGCAGGCCAGCCAGTTCAGCACCGACGGCGTGCGCCCGCACAGCGCGGCACAGCGCACGCTGGGCAACGTCCGCCTGGGCTGGGTCGGCGACCAGGACCAGCTGACGCTGCTGCTGAACAGCGTCGACCAGCCGGCGCAGGACCCGCTCGGCCTGACGCGGGCGCAGTTCGACCAGGACCCCTACCAGACCACGCCGCAGGCCATCCTGTACGACACGCGCAAGACCACCGGGCAGACGCAGGGCGGCGCCACCTGGCGGCACCGGTTCGGCGACGCCGGCGCACTCAGCGAAAGCGTGCTGACGCTGTACGCCGGGCAGCGCGACGTGACGCAGTGGCAGGCGATCCCGCCGGCCACCCAGCTGGCGCCGCGCCATCCGGGCGGCGTGGTCGCGTTCGCGCGCGACTTCTCCGGCGTGGACGCGCGGCTGCGATGGGCCTGGTCCGGTGCGGGCCTGGTCGCCGGCATCACCAGCGAGCGCCAGGGCGAACTGCGCCGCGGCTACGAGAACTTCACTGGCAGCGGTGCAGACCAGGTGCTGGGCGTCACCGGTGCGCTGCGCCGCGACGAGGACAACAGCGTACGCAGCACCGACCTGTATCTGCAGGGCGAGGTCGAGCTCGGCCCCACGCTGTGGGCCACGGGCGGCCTGCGCCACGGGCGCCTGACGGTCCGCAGCCAGGACCGCTATCTCGCCAACGGCGACGACTCCGGCGCGCTCGAGTATGGCTACAACACGCCGGTGGTGGCGCTGCAGTGGCTGCCCTCGCCCGCTCTGAACCTGTATGTCAGCGCCGGCAAGGGCTTCGAGTCACCGACGCTGAACGAACTGGCCTACCGCCCCGATGGCGCCAGCGGCTTCAACACCTCGCTGCAGCCGCAGACCAGCGTGCAGCTCGAACTGGGCGCCAAGTGGCGCGACGACGGTATCGGGCTGGGCGTCGAGGCCGCGCTGTTCCGGGCCGACACCGACGACGAGATCGGTGTCTACACCAACGCCGGCGGTCGCTCCAGTTTCCAGAACGTCGGCCGCACGCGGCGCAGCGGCGCCGAACTGGCGCTGCGCTGGCAGCCTGCTTCGCCCTGGCGCGGCCTGCTGGCGATGACCTGGCTGGACGCCGTCTACCGCGACAGCTTCGACACCTGCGCCGCGCTGCCCTGCCTGCTCCCGGCCGACCGCGCCACCGTGCCGGCGGGCAACCGCATCGCCGGCACGATGGCGCGCAGCGCCTTTGCCAGCCTGGCCTGGACACCGCTGCCCAACACCGAGATCGGCATCGAACTGCGCTATCAGGGCGAAATGCCGGTGAACGACCGCAACACCGACTTCTCGCCGGCCGCGGTGCTGCTCGGCCTGCGCCTGAGCCAGAGCGTGCCGCTCGGGCCTGGCACGCTGTCACTGCTGGCGCGGCTGGACAACCTGACGAACCGCGCCTATGCCGGCGCGGTGATCGTCAACGAAGCCAATGGCCGCTACTTCGAGACGGCCGCGGCGCGCAACGCGCTGTTGTCGCTGCGCTGGCAGGCGCCCTTCTGACGAGAGCCTGCCACCGGCGCGCGCTACTTGGGCCGTACCGCGTCGGCCGTGCCCTGGATGAAGGCCTTGATCTTCTCCACCTCCGCCGGCGTCAGCTTGCCGCTGAAGTCGGGCATGCCCTTGGCCGACAGCTGGTTGCTCAGCACGAACTTGTCGAGGTTGGCGATCGTCGGTGCAGCCGAGTAGCCGAGGTTCGGCACGTTGCCGCCACGATCCACGCCGGGCACGCCGTGGCAGAACACGCAGTTGCTGACATACAGCGCGGTGCCGGCGTCGTACTGCGTCTTGTCGTAAGGCACCCCTTGCAGCAGCGCATTGAGCTTGTATTCGACGAAGGCAGGCGGCTTGGCGCTGCCGCCGACGGCGAAGGTGTAGACCGTGCCCGGACCGGCCCGGTCGGTGTGGCGTGCGGCGATGCCGTAGACGCCACCCCAGCCGACGGCGATCGACACGTACTGCTTGCCGTCGACCTCGTAGGTGGTCGGCGCCGCCACCACACCGGTGCCGGTGGGCACCTCCCACAGCTTCTTCCCATTGCGCGCGTCGTAGGCCACGAAGCGGCCGTCCGCCGTACCCTGGAACACCAGGTTGCCGGCAGTGACCAGCGTGCCGCCGTTCCACGGCCCTACGTGGTCCACCGCCCAGGCCGCCTTCTGCGCCACCGGGTCCCATGCCACCAGTTGCCCGAAGGGCTTGCTCTTCGGCGGCTCCAGATTGGCGAAGGTCGCCAGGTTCCAGCCGAGGTTGCTGTGCGGCTCGCCGGGACGGTGGGTGTTGAAGGTCCATTCCTTGTTGTCGGTCAGGTTCACCGGCACGCCCTGCACCGGCATGTAGGCCAGACCGGTCAGCGGGCTGTAGGACATCGAATGCCAGTTGCGCGCGCCATAGGGGCTGGGGATGATTTCGCGCGGCCGGTCGGCCACACGGGCGATCGGCGTCTCCATCGGCCGCCCGTTGCTGTCGTAGCCGGTCGCCCAGTTGACCTCGACGAAGTTCTTCGCCGAGATGAATTTGCCGTCGGTGCGGTCGATGACGAAGAAGAAGCCGTTCTTCGGGGCGTGCAGGATCACCTTGCGCGGCTTGCCGTCGATCTTGACGTCGGCCAGGATCATCGGCTGCGTGCTGGTGAAGTCCCAGTTGTCGCCGGGGGTCTCCTGGTAGTGCCAGACGTACTTGCCGGTGTCCGGATCGAGCGCGACGATCGACGCCAGGTAGAGGTTGTCGCCCCCGGCCGGGCTGCGCTTGCTGCGCGCCCACGGACTGCCGTTGCCGGTGCCGACGTACATCAGGTTCAGCTCGGGGTCGAAGGTCATCGTGTCCCAGGCCGTGCCGCCGCCGCCGAACTGCCAGTACTTGGCCGACGCATCCCAGGTCTGCGCCGCGCGCGCCATCGAGATGTCCTCGTAAGGCTTGCTCGGGTCGCCGGGCACGGTGAACCAGCGCCACTTCTGCTCGCCGGTGGCCGCGTCGTAGGCCGTGATGTAGCCGCGCACGCCGTACTCGGCGCCGCCGTTGCCGATGATGACCTTGCCCTTGTAGACCCGCGGCGCGCCGGTGATCGTGTAGGACATCTTGCGGTCGATGATCGTGTCCTGCTCCCAGGCCACCTTGCCGGTCGCCGCGTCCAGCGCGAACAGGCGGCCGTCGTACGACGCCACGTAGACCTTGCCCTTCCACACCGCCACGCCGCGGTTGACCACGTCGCAGCAGCCCTTGTAGCCGCCGCCGCGATCGACCTTGGGGTCGAAGACCCACAACCGCTTGCCGGTGCGCGTGTCGATGGCATGCACGATGCTCCACGACGCGGTGACGTACATGATGCCGTCGATGACCACCGGCGTGGCCTCGACGCCGCGGTTCGATTCGAGGTCATAGCTCCACACCAGGCCGAGCTTGTCGACATTACCGGTATTGACCTGCTTCAGTCTGGAGAAGCGGGTCTCGGCATAGTCGAGGCCGTGGCTCGGCCAGTCGCGCGTGCTGCGCTCGTTGGCCTCGATCATCGTGCCGTCGACCTTGGCCGTGGCGGCGCGGATGAACTCGGGCGTGACTTTGGCCGCCGTCTGCGCGGTAGCCGTGCCCGAGAGCACGGCGATGGACAAGGCACCGGCGCACAGCCGGATGCACACGGCGGACCAGGCCCGCCAGGGGGTCGAGGGGTGCATCAAGTTCGTCTCCTGTCGTTCTGTGGCGTCGCGGCCCGGCACTTCAGGCCCGCGCGGCGAAACCTTAAACCCCAGCGATCGACCGGCCCAATCTGGTAGTTTCCCTAGCGAAGAACTGTCGCGCTTCAGCACAATGCAACGCGCCCACCGGAGTGCTTGCCCATGGCCCCTCGCGCACCGCGTTTCTCTGCACCGAATGCGGCGCCAGCGCCGAACGTGTTCTTCAGCACCACCGCGCAACGCATCGGCCTGGCACGGCAGCGCTTCTTCGACGAGGGCATCCGCCCCACCGGCCTGGTGGCCGACTCGGTCATCCAGTCATGGACGCGCTGCGCCCAGGCCGACCGCGCCGTCACTGAAACGATCAGCTTCACGCCGGTCACGCGCAGCCGCATCGACAGCGCGGTGGCCCGCAATCGGCAGTTGCTCGAGGCCGGGAAAGACGAGCTGCTGCAGCTGCAGAACACGCTGGCCGGCACGGGCTGCAAGCTGATCCTCACCGACGCACGCGGCATCGTCGTGCACTCCACGCCGACCACGCCGGAAGACGGGCGGCTGATGTGGCTGGCCGGCCGCGTCGGCGTCGACCTGTCCGAGGCCTGCGTCGGCACCACGGCGCCGGGCATGGTGGTGGTGTCGGGCCGGGGTTGCACGGTGCACGGGGCCGAGCACTACTTTCACGTCAATCGCGGCATGCACTGCGCAGCCGCGCCGATCCGCGACGTGCGCGGCGAACTGGCCGCGGTGCTCGACCTGTCCTGCGAGGAACGCGAGTTCCAGTTCGATGCGGCGTCGCTGGCGCGCATGTATGCGGCAACCATCGAGAACCGGCTGCTGATCCACCAGTCCAAGCCCTTCGTGCTGCTGCGCTTCCAGGCCGGTGCGCCCTTGCTGCACACGCCGCTCGAGGGGCTGGCGGCGGTCGACGAAGCGGGGCAGCTGCTGTGGATGAACGCGGCCGGCCGCAGCCTGCTCCAGGCACCGCGCGCGCCGATGCAGGCCAGCGACGTCGAACAGGCCTTCGGCCTCAAGCTGGCGGCGCTGCTGGTCGCAGCGCGCAGTGGCAGGCCGCTGTGGCACAGCCTGCCGAACGGCCTGACGTTGTGCGTCCTGGCACAGATCGACGCGCCCAAGACGCATGCGGCGTTGTCGCTTTCGGCCAGCCCAACCAGCCCCATGCAGGCCCTCCCTGAGCCGGCCACCGCCGCGCCTCCCGAAGACAGCACGCCGTTGCGCACCGCGAACCAGCAACTGATCGAGAGAACGCTGGCCGCCTGTGACGGCAACGTGTCGCGTGCCGCCCGCGAACTGGGCGTGTCGCGCGGACTGATCTACCGCCACCTGAAGGCGTCGGCGCCGCCGCGCTGAGCCTGCGTCAGGGGCTCCAGCGCACCGCCTGCAGTGCCTGCGCCAGATCGGCCTGCAGGTCGCGCACGTCCTCCAACCCGAGCGAGAAGCGCACCAGCGTGCCGCGCCGGCCAGTGCCGGGGCGGATCTGCGCCAGGTCGTAAGGCACGGCCAGACTCACCGGTCCGGCCCATGAATAGCCGATCTTGAACAGCTTCAGCGCGTCGACGAAGGCGTGCACCGCGTGCTGGCCCAGCGCCGGGTCGAAATGCACCGAGAACAGGCCGGCCGCCTGAGAGCACAGCGCACGCCAGTGTTCATGTCCCGGGGAACCGGGCAGCGCCGGATGCAGCACCTCCACGATCTGCGGCTGCTGCCGGCACCACTCGGCCAGCGCGCGGCCGGCGGCGTCCTGCGCCGCATAGCGCAGCGGCAGCGACGGCAGCGCGCGCAGCACCGCCTCCACATCGTTGGCGCCGACGCCCCAGCCCATGCGCATGTGCGCACCCTTCAGCCGCAGGTGCAGTTCGCGGTCGCGCGTGGTGACGGCACCCATCAGCACGTCGCCTCCGCCCGACGGATACTTGGTCAGCGCATGGGCGCTGATGTCCACGCCCAGGCCCTCACCCAGATCGAAGGCGTCGAAGGCCACGCCAGCACCCCAGGTGTTGTCCAGCGCCGTCAGCACGCCCTTGGCGCGGGCCACGCGCACCAGCGCGCGCAGGTCGGGGAACTCCATCGTGATCGAACCCGGCGCCTCCAGCCACAGCAGGCGGGTGGCGGGACCGATCAGCGCCGCCAGCGCCGGCGCATCGGCCGGGTCGTAGAAGCGCACACCGATGCCCCAGTGCGCCAGCTCCTGGCGCGCGAGTTCCTTGCCCGGGCCGTAGGCGTTGTCGGGTATCAGCAGTTCGTCGCCGCTCTTCAGCAAGGCCATGTCGACCAGCGCGATCGCCGCCAGACCGCTCGGCACCAGCAGCGTGTCGGTACCGCCTTCGAGCGCGGCAATGCGCTCCTCGAGCAAAAAGGTGGTCGGCGTGCCGTGCAGGCCGTAGGTGTAGCCGGTCTTGTCCTTCCAGTTGCGCGCCTGCAGCGCGGCGACGTTCGGGAAGATCACCGTCGAGGCCTTGTACACGCCCGGCTGCGGCGCCTGGAAGCCGGCCGGCGGCTGGTACGGATGGTGGATCAGCCCGGTGCTCAGCGCCTGTTCGTCGTTCATCGTGTCGTCGGGTTTGTCAGATCGGCTGGCCCACCAGGTCGTGGCCCTCCGCGCCGACGATGCGCACGCGCGCGAACTCGCCGACCTTCAGCGTCTTCGACGCCTTCTCGGGCGGCAGCAGTCGCACTTGACCGTCGATCTCGGGTGCATCGGCATAGCTGCGACCCACGCCGCCGCGCCGGCCGAGGGCCGGCGCATGGTCCACCAGCACCTGCATCGTCGCGCCCACGCGCTGCGCCAGCTTGCGTATGGACACCTCTTCGGCCACGGCCATGAAGCGCGCGCGGCGCTCCTCGCGCAGCGCGTCCGGCAGTTGACCCGGCAGATCGTTGGCGCTGGCGCCGGCCACAGGCGAGTAGGCAAAGCAGCCGGCGCGGTCGATCTGCGCCTCGCGCACGAAATCGAGCAGCGCCTCGAACTCTTCCTCGGTCTCGCCGGGGAAGCCGGCGATGAAGGTGGAGCGCACGACGATCTGCGGGCAGATCTCGCGCCAGCGCTGCAGCCGCTCGAGGTTGCGCTCGCCGCTGGCGGGACGCTTCATGCGCCTCAACACGTCGGGATGCGCATGCTGGAACGGCACGTCCAGGTACGGCAGCACGCGGCCTTCGGCCATCAGCGGCAGCACCTCGTCGACGTGCGGGTACGGATACACGTAGTGCAGCCGCACCCACGCGCCATGACGTTCGGCGAGCAGGCCGAGTTGCTCGCACAGATCGAACATGCGCGTGCGCACCGGCCGCCCGTCCCAGAAGCCGGTGCGGTACTTGAGGTCCACGCCGTAGGCGCTGGTGTCCTGGCTGACGACCAGCAGCTCCTTGACGCCGGCTTCGAACAGCCGCTGCGCCTCGCCCAGCACATCGCCGATCGGCCGCGACACCAGGTCGCCGCGCATCGACGGGATGATGCAGAAGCTGCAGCGGTGATTGCAGCCTTCGCTGATCTTCAGGTAGGCGTAGTGTTTCGGCGTGAGCTTGATGCCGATCTTGTCGAAATGGGCCGGCACCAGGTCGACGAAGGGGTCGTGCGGCTTCGGGCTGTGCAGGTGCACGGCGTCCATGACTTCCTGTGTCGCATGCGGGCCGGTGACCGCGAGCACCTTCGGGTGCATCTTCCGCACCAGGTTGCCACCGTCGTCGCCGGTGCGCGCACCGAGGCAGCCGGTGACGATGACCTTGCCGTTCGCGTCCAGCGCGTCGCCGATCGCGTCCAGGCTTTCCTGCACTGCCGCGTCGATGAAGCCGCAGGTGTTGACGATCACCACATCGGCGTCGGCGTAGGTCTTGCTGGTGCGGTAGCCCTCGGCCTGCAGCCGGGTCAGGATCAGTTCGGAATCGGTCAGGGCCTTCGGGCAGCCGAGCGACACGAAGCCGATGGTCGGCGCCGCGGCGGCATCAGTGGAATCGGTCATGCGCCGGATTATCGCCACGGCGTACCGCGCAGTACCGCGCGGCCGGGACGCGTCCGCAGGGACGGCTCAGCCGGGCCGCTTGGTGCCCGGCATGCCCGGGATGCCCTGGAACAGCGTGCCGGCCTGCTTGGCCATCTGTTCCTGCATCTGCGTGAACAGGTTCTTCGACTGTTCGACGTAGGCATTCATCATGCCCTGCATCGCGTTGCCCTGGCCGGTGACGAACTGCGTCCACATCTCGGGTGTGAAGGTCGTCGTGTCGTTCAGACCGATGCCCGGTGCGGCGAAGCGCTTCTGCAGTTCGACGAAGGTCTGCAGGTTCTTTTCCAGGTAGGCGCCCATCATGCCCTGCATCGAATGGCCGTAGAAGCGGATCATCTGCGCCAGCATCTGCGAGCTGAACATCGGCACGCCGCCGGATTCTTCCTCGAGGATGATCTGCAGCAGGATGCTGCGCGTCAGGTCCTCGCCGGTCTTGGCGTCCCGCACCTCGAAGTCCTCGAGCTTGAGCACCATGTCCTTCACGTCGGCCAACGTGATGTAGGAACTGCTGCGCGTGTCGTACAGCCGCCGGTTCGGGTACTTCTTCAGCACGCGCGGGCCGCTGTGGGTGGCTTCGGCAGTTTCGGCCGCTGCGGCACGGCGTGGAGCTGGCATGGTCGATAGCTTCCCGTAGACAGGCTGAAAGTTCATTCTAGGTTGATGCGCCGCAACGGCGCGGCGGGGGTTTCCCTGTCCGCCCAGGGCACGTCTTTAGAATTGAACGCCTGAGGAGTGGGACGTGATGAGCAAGAGATTCCTGATGGCCGCGTGCCTGGTCGCCTCGCTGCTGGGCGGCGCGGGCAGTTCTGCGATGGCTCAGCCTGCAGCGGGTGCACCACCGGCCAACCTGCCGGCGGACCCGTGGCCGCGCGACGTCAGCATCGCCAACGCCGCGGTGCTGGTCTACCAGCCCCAGGTCAACAGCTGGGTTGGCAACCAGATCGACATGCGCATGGCCGCGGCGCTGAAGCCCACCGGCGCGACGCAGGAAACCTTCGGCGTGATCTTCGCCACGGCGCGCACCCAGGTCGACAAGGCCAATCGCACCGTGGTGTTCCAGAACCTCCAGGTGACGAAGGTCGATTTTCCGACGCTGCCGAACCGCGGCGCCGGCTACAGCAGCGCGCTGCAGGCCAGCCTCGGCAAGCAGATGCAGACGATCTCGCTGGACCGCATGGAGGCCGCATTGGCCGCCGCCGGCATCAAGGCTGCGCCGGTCGAGGTGCGCAACGAAGCACCGCAGGTCGTCGTCAGCTACACCCCGGCGATCCTGGTGCCCGTCGATGGCGCGCCCGTGTGGAAGCCGGTGCCGTCGGACAGCCGCTTCCAGCGTGTCATCAACACCCATGCGCTGATGCTGAAGGGCGGCCTCGGCGACCAGCTCTATCTGCATGTCTACGACGGCTGGCTGAGCGCCGCGTCGATCAACGGCCCGTGGACGCAGTCGAACCTGCAGCCGCTCGGCATGGACGACGTGGCCCAGAAGCTGGCGAAGGCAGGTACCGTCGACCTGCTCGATGGCGGCCCGAAGGCCAATCCGAAGCCCTCGCTCGCCAACGGCGTGCCGAACATCGTGGTCAGCCAGGCGCCCACCGAGTTGATCGTCTTCAAGGGCCAGCCGGACTTCGTGCCGATCACCGGTACCCAGCTGCTATGGGCGTCGAACACCACCTCGGACGTGTTCATCGAGACCAGCAACAACAACTACTACGTGCTCATGTCCGGCCGCTGGTTCACGGCACCAAGCCTCAACGGCCCGTGGACCTTCATCGCGGCCAACGCGCTGCCGCCGGACTTCGCGCGCATTCCACCGGCGTCGCAGGCCGGCGCCGTGCTGCCGACCGTCGCCGGCACACCGCAGGCGCAGGAGGCGCTGATCTCCAACTCCATTCCGCAGACCGCGACGGTGCCACTGAAGAACGGCCCGAGCTTCACGCCCAGCTTCGACGGTCCGCCGCAGTACTCACAGGTGCAGGGCACGTCGCTGACCTACGTCGTCAATTCCTCGGTGCCGCTGATCCGCGTCGACTCCGGCGCCTACTACGCGGTCACCGCCGGCATCTGGTTCACCGCGCCCGGCATCACCGGTCCGTGGCGCGTCGCCACGTCGGTGCCGGATGCGATCTACACCATCCCGGCCAGTTCGCCGCTGCACTACGTGACCTACGTGCGCATCTACGAGGCCACACCGTCGGTCGTCTACGTCGGCTACACGCCGGGCTACATGGGCACGGTCGTATCGCCCTACGGCACCGTGGTCTACGGCACCGGCTACAGCTACACGCCGTGGATCGGCAATGTCTGGTACGCGCCGCCCTACACCTACAGCGTGGCTGCGACCCCTGTCTACAACCCCTATGTCGGCTTCACCTTCGGTTTTGCGGTGGGGCTGGCCAGCGCCGCCTGGATGACACCCTACTGGGGCGCCTACTACCACCCGTACTACTGGGGCGGCTACGGTTGCTGTGCCAGTGCCGCCGCCAATGTCTACGGCCACTGGGGCAACACCGCCTATTCGGGCACGCGCAGCTGGTACGCCGGCGGCGGCGTGGCGGGCACCAGCGCCTATGGCAACTACGCCAATGCGCGGACCGGCACGACCGGCAGCTATTCGGGCGGCCGTCAGTACAACGCCTGGACGGGCAACGCGACACGCGGCTATGACCGCACCGGATACGGCGCCGATGGCGGTTCGGGCAACGTGGCCCGCGCCAGCAACTACAACACCTACACCGGCCAGCGCTCCACGGCCAACAGCGCGTCGGTCACCGGCGCCGGCGGCAGCAGCTACGACCGCAGCGGCGCCACGACCGCCGGGCCGGAGGGCTATGCCCATGCCGGCGGCGGCTCGACCTACAACGCCAACACCGGCAAGACCAACACCTGGAACACCGCATCGGTGGGCAACAACCACTATGCGGACGTGAACGGCAATGTCTACCGCAATACCGGCAACGGCTGGGAACAGCACAGTAGCGGCGGCTGGGGTTCCGCGTCGGGCGACACCTCCTGGGCCGACCGCGACGCGCAGGCACGCTCCACGGGCGCCGACCGTTTCGGCGGCGGCGGCTACGGCGGCGGTGACCGCTTCGGCGGCGGTGGCTTCGGTGGCGGCGACCGCTTCGGTGGCGGCGGCTTCGGCGGCCGCTTCGGCGGCGGCTTCAGGCGCTGAAGGCGGCGCGGCACGCGCCGCGGGGGGTCGGCGTCCTGCGACGCCGCAGCCCAGGCGCCTAGGGCCTGTTCACGTTGCCGGAAGGGATCGCGTTGCGGGTCAGAAATGCCGCAGGCCAGGCGCAAACCGCAGCCGGGTTGGACACCCGGCGAGGATTTGCAACGCCGCATGCGGCATTTCTGGCCGCCACCCTGCGGGAAGGCCCTTCCCGTAGTGTGAACAGGCCCTAGAGCGGCACCTCGAAGCGGGTGCCGCGTATCGACAGCACGGCGGTCTTCTGCCGGATCTGCTCGAGCCGCAGGTCAGGGCCCAGTGCGCTGCCCTCCTGGAACACCTGACCGTTGATGATCACCATGCGGGCGGTGGCCTGCGGCGAATAGACCGAGCCGCCGATGGCCAGCGGCGGCACCATCTGACGCAGTTCCGTCGGCAGTTCGGCCAGCGCCGGCAGCCGCGCTGCGGCGCTGGTCGCGGGCACGGGCGCGTCGGACCTGGCGGCTGTCGCGCCGGCCTTCGGCTCCGGCACCGTCGCTCCCCCTTGCCGGGTCGGCGCTTCCGTCTTCGGCGCCTCGGTTCCGGCCTTGGCCACCGCCGTGGGCGCCTTGGTGGCTGGCTTCTCTGCCTTCGGTGTCGTCGCGCTCCGCGCCACCGGCTTGGACTTCGTCGACGGCTCGGGCTTGTCAACGGCGGCGGCAGGCTCGCCGCCGCTGACGATGGGGGCAACGGCCGTCTCAGCGACCTGCGCCGCCGACGCCACCGACGCCGACGCCGACGCCGCAACCGGCACCTGAGGCTGAGCCTGCGTCGGCGACGGTGCGTTTTCGGCCAGCGGCGTCGCGGGCATGGCCGGCGGCAGAGGCGCCGCGCTCGGCGGCGGCGCCGCATCACGCCCCAGGAACAGCCAACCGAGACCCGCCAGCGCGATCAGGCCGGCACCCAGGCCAAGCCACCGCCATGGCAGCGACGCAGCGCCGTCCGCGTCGTCGGGCGGGCTGCCCGGCGGCAACAACTGGGCATGCAGGTCGGGGACGGCGCCACGTTCGCGTTCCGCATCGGCCTTGCGCAAGGCATCGAGGATGTAGGACATCGGTGATCAGCCCTTCGAAGCGGGCTTCGCCACGGTCGGCGGCGCCGACGCGGGGCGCCAGCGCTCGTAGGCCTGCGTGGCCGCGGCAAACAGCGCCGCGCCGGCGACAAGCCCCAGCCCCAGCGCCATGACGATGCGCAGGCGCGCCGTCGGACCCTTGCGGCGGCGGCGCACGCGGCGCGGCATCTCGCCGCGAACCTCGGCCGCGGCCTTGTCGATGATCTCGACGTTGACCTGCGGCTTCCCGCCGGCATAGGCCCCCAGCAGCGCCCGGTCGCACAACAGGTTGATGCGCCGCGGCACGCCGCCCGTCAACGCGTGGATGCGCTGGATCGACGCGCTGTCGAAGGGCAGCGCACCGCCCAGACCCGACACCGCCAGCCGGTGGTGGATGTACTGCGCCGTCTCGCGCGGGCTGAGCGCACCGAGGTGGTAGCGCGCGATCACGCGCTGCGCCAGTTGCTCCAGCTCGGGGCGGGCCAGCATGTCGCGCAGTTCGGGCTGGCCGATCAGGATGATCTGCAGCAGCTTGCGCTCGTTGGTCTCGAGGTTGGTCAGCAGGCGCAACTGCTCCAGCACCTCGGCCGACAGGCTCTGCGCCTCGTCGATGATCAGCACGTTGTTCTGGCCGACCGCATGCGTGCGCAGCAGGAACTCGTTCAGCGCCGCGACGTGGTCACGCGCGCTGAGCTGCCGCTCCGGCTGGGCCTCGTCGCGCGGGATGCGGAACTCCTCGCAGATCGATTCGAGCAGTTCCTCCGCGCTCTGGCGCGGATTGAAGATGTAGGCCACGTTGGTGCGGCGCGGCACCTGTTCGAGGAAGCAGCGACACACCGTGGTCTTGCCGGCACCGATCTCGCCGGTCAGCAGCACGAAGCCGCCGCCGCTGCGCAGGCCGTAGAGCAGATGCGCGAGCGCCTCACGATGGCGCTCGCTCATGAACAGGTAGTGCGGGTCCGGAGCGATCGAGAACGGCTCCTGCTTCAACCCGAAGAACTTGTTGTACATACCGGGCCAAGCATAGCCGTTGTGCCGCCCGCCACTGCGGGCGGCGGGCTGCGGCGCGGGGCCGCTGGCAACACGGTGGTCTGCCCCACGGGCGGACGGGTCCGCCAGGGGGCCATGGACGCGCAGGGTTACTGCTTCGGCGGCTGCGCCGATTGCTGCTTGCCGGCCTGCACGCCGGCATTGAACGCCTGCTGCTGAGCGGCCGCCTGGCGCTGGCGCTCCTGCTCGGTCAGGTAACCGGCGCCTGCACCGATGGCCGCACCGGCCGCCGCCCAGGCCCATTCGCCGGTGATCGCGCCGACGGCCACGCCCGCAGCCGTGCCGATGGCCGCGCCGGACAGCGTGGACTGCTGAGACTGGTTCATGTTCGAGCAACCGGCCACCGCGAGCAGCGCGGCCAGCACGGGGGCGAGAATCAGATTGCGGTTCATATGAAGGTTTCCTTGGTTCGGTGGCAAGGCCTCAGCGCTTGCAGGGATAGGCCTCGGCCGCATAGCGGAACAGCGCGTCGATCGCACTGTCGCCGTTGTATTGCGGACGCGCCTTCAACCAGGCGACGAAGCCGTTCGCCACCTGCGTGCGGGTGACGCTCGGCGTCGGCGGGCAGACGAAGCGGTCGGCAGCCGGCACGGCCGACTGGAAGTAGCCGTAGGCGCCGGCCAGCACGCCATGGCAGAAGGCCAGGCTGGTGGCGGCATCCTTGTCGCCGGCCGCGGGCGAGCACACGCGGGCGAGTTCGGCGGCGGTCTGCAGACGGTAGTGTTCCTGCGCCATGGCCTGCGTGGAACACGCCAGCGTCAACGCGGCGGCGGCGAGCGCGAGTTTCATTGAGATTCCTCGATGGTTGAGTTGAAGCCTCCTCGATCGTAACAAGACCGGCTGACGCGAAGCCCGCACAGCGGGCCTGGGGTTGGTTTCCGGCCCGCGATTGATCCAGCACAAAACGCGGTCGGCAGCAAGCCAAAAGAATGCAGCAAACGAATGCAGCGAACGTCAAGAGGAGTTGCCATGTCCGCGATCAGAGCCCGTCCCACCCTGCCCAGCCGTCCCGCACGCAGCGCCGTGCAGCCGCTGCCGATCCAAGAGATGCTCGACACCACCCACCGCGAGGTGATGCGGGTGCTCGGACGTCTGCAGCAATGGGTCGAGCAGCTCGACGCCCAAGGCATCGACGCCGACACGCGCCGCATCGCCAAGGAGATCTGCGCCTTCTTCGATGGCGGCGTACGCGAGCACCACGAGGCCGAGGAGCTGCACGTATTTCCCGCACTGGTGGCCAGCCAGGACGCCACACTGGTGCAGCACGTGCGCCGGCTGCAGCAGGACCACGGCTGGATCGAGGAGGACTGGCTGGAGCTGCGGCCGCAGCTGCAGGCCGTGGTCGACGGCATCAACGGCTACGACCTGGCCTTCCTGCGCGCCGCCGTGCCGGTGTTCACCGAGCTGTACCGCGACCACATCGCGCTGGAGGAAAGCGTCGTCTACCCCGAAAGCCGACGCCTGCAGGCCTGAGCCCTGCGCCGGGCCCTGCGGCCGCGGGGCTTGTGTAGGATGGCGCTCCGCCCCACCGCACGGAGCCGAAATGTCCTACATGCTGCT
>JBGAII010000012.1:0-29452 GCA_044225625.1 Rubrivivax sp. | reverse complement strand
GCATGAAGGAGTTCGGCGATGCCTTGCGCGCCGAGGGCAAACTGGTGGCCGTGGAATCGCTGGCCTCGCAGTCCGGCGCCGTACGGGTGCAGACCCATCAGGGCAAGGCCCGGCTGATCGACGGCCCCTTCGCAGAAGCCAAGGAAATGGTCGGCGGCTTCTTCCTGCTCGCCGGCGTCGACCGCGACGAGGCCATCGCCATCGCCCGTCGTTGCCCTGCCGCCGAATGGGCCACCGTCGAGGTGCGCGCGCTCGGCCCCTGCTACGACGAAAGCCGCGCGCCGCAGGCCCGCAGCGCCTGAAGCCGTCGAAAACGGCCGCGCCCGGCCGTCGTGGAGGACGGGCCAGGCCTTTGCCTTCGCCCGACCGCCGTTTCGAGAGGAGAAGCCCATGACGACGCAGCCGCGCACGATGAACCCCGTCGTGCATTTCGAAATGCCCTACCGCGACGCCCGGCGCGCGGCGGCCTTCTATGCCGCCGCCGTCGGCTGGCAGACCCAGATGCTCGGGCCGGACATGGGCGACTACGTGGTCGTCACCACCGCGCTCGGCGACGCCAAGCCCGGCGCACCGGCCGGCGCCATCAACGGCGGCCTGTTCCCCCACAAGCCGGATTGGCCGGCGCAGTACCCCGGCGTCGTGATCGGCGTCGAGGACGTGCGCGCGGCCATGGCCCGCGTCACGTCGGCCGGCGGTGAGGTGCTCGGCGAGCCGATGGCCATTCCCGGCATCGGCGACTACGTGGCCTTCGTCGACACCGAGGGCAACCGCCACGCGATGCTGCAGCCGCTGATGCGCGGCTGAGGCTTGTCCGCCACCGTCGCTGACATCGTTTCCCTGCCATGCGGCCCGTGAGGCTTCCGGGTGGCCTGCCCGTGCGCGGCCTGCCGCAACGCGGTAGAAAGCGCGGATGGAGTCTGCCGTCCACCAGTCCATCAGCGCCGTCTGGCGCAACGAATCTGCCCGCATCGTCGCCGTCGTCGCGCGCATCGTGCGCGACATCGGTTTGGCCGAGGAACTGGCGCAGGATGCGCTGGTCTCGGCGCTGGAACACTGGCCGCGCGAAGGCGTGCCCGACAACCCCGGCGCCTGGCTCACCACCGCGGCCAAGCGCCGCGCGCTCGACCACCTGCGCCACCAGCGCCTGGCCGAAGCGCGGCACGAAGACATCGCGCAGGACCTGATCGCGCTGCAGGCCGACATCGTGCCGGACTTCGTCGACGCGCTCGATGCCGCCCGCCAGGACGAGATCGGCGACGACCTGCTGCGCCTGATCTTCACCGCCTGCCATCCGGTGCTGTCGGCCGAGGCGCGCGCGGCGCTGACGCTGAAGCTGCTCGGCGGCCTGAGCACGCAGGAAATCGCCCGCGCCTACCTCGTGGCCGAGCCGACCGTCGCGCAGCGCATCGTGCGTGCCAAGCGCACGCTGAGCGAAGCGCGCGTGCCCTGCGAGGTGCCGCGCGGCGAGGCGCTGGTCGAGCGTCTGTCCTCCGTGCTGGAGGTGATCTACCTGATCTTCAACGAAGGCTACAGCGCCACGCGCGGCGACGACTGGATGCGCCCGGCGCTGTGCCACGAGGCGCTGCGCCTGGGCCGCATGCTGGCCGAGCTGGCGCCGCGGCAGCCGGAGGTGCTGGGGCTGCTGGCGCTGATGGAGATCCAGGCGTCGCGCAGCGCGGCCCGCACCGATGCCGAGGGCCGGCCGGTGCTGCTGGCCGACCAGGACCGCAGCCGCTGGGACGCCCTCGGCATCCGCCGCGGCCTGGACGCCCTGCGGCGCGCCGAGGCGCTTGCCGCGCCGCCCGGCGCGTACCGGCTGCAGGCGGCCATCGCCGCCTGCCATGCGCGCGCCGAGCGGGCCGAAGACACCGACTGGGCCCGCATCGCCGCGCTCTACGGCCAACTGATGCAGGTGGCCCCGTCGCCGGTGGTGGAACTGAACCGCGCCGTGGCAGTGGCCATGCACGAAGGACCGGCCGCCGGGCTGGCCATCGTCGACGGCCTGGCCGGACACCCGGCGCTGCGCCAGTACCAGTGGCTGCCCAGTGTGCGCGGCGATCTGCTCGAGCGGCTGGGCCGCCGCGCCGAGGCGCGGGTCGCCTTCGAGCAAGCCGCCACGCTGGCCGCCAACGCCCGCGAGAAGGCGCTGCTGCTGCAGCGCGCCCAGCGGTTGGCGGATCCTCCGGCGCGCGCTGAACCCGGCCAGGGAACCTAGCGCCGCGCAGCGACTCCGAGCAGCATCATGGTCATACGCTATTCGCAATCCACCCCCGCGTCGCTGCCCCAGCGACTGGCCGCCGCCGTGCTGCGCACGGTGTTCGTGGTCGGCGGCATGCTGCTGATGCTCGGCGCATTGCTGCTCGGCCTGTTGCTGGCCACCGGCGTGGTGCTGTGGGCGCTGCTGCGCGGCCGCCGTCCCGGCCCGGTGAACCTGCGCTGGCGCACCATGGCCCGCCCCGCCGGCTTCGGCGTCTGGAGCGGGCCGGCCGGCCGCAGCGAGGTGGTCGACGTGGACGCCAGGGTGGTGGCCGAAGCCGACCGCCCGCCGCCGCGCTGAAGGCACGCTGGTCTTCAGGGGACAATCCGCGCCATCGCGGCTGAACGCCGCGCGCGAAAGGTTCCCATGTCCGTGAAACCCGAATCCGTCGGCATGTGCTCGGCACGGCTGGCGCGCATCGACCGCTTCCTGGCCGAGCGCTACGTCGACAACGGCCGCCTGCCGTGTGCACTGCTGCAGGTGTCCCGTGGCGGCCATCTGGTGCACCAGTCGGTGCTGGGCAAGGCCTCGCTGGAGAGCGGCACGCCGCTGGCCGAGGACAGCATCGTGCGCATCTATTCGATGACCAAGCCGATCACCAGCGTGGCCTTCATGATGCTGGTCGAAGAAGGCCGCGTGGCGCTCGAAGACCCGGTACACCGCTTCATCCCGTCGTGGCGCAACCAAGGCGTCTACATCGGTGGCGGCGGCGGCCTGCCCGGCACGCCGCCCGGCTGGCTGACGCGGCCCACCGACGGCCCGATGCGCATGATCGACCTGCTGCGCCACACCTCCGGGCTGACCTACGGCTTCCAGAACCGCACCAACGTGGACGCGGCCTACCGGGCGAACAAGCTCGACCCCTTCGGCCGCGACGATGGCCTGCAGGGCTTCGTCGACGCACTGGGCCAGCTGCCGCTGGAGTTTTCGCCCGGCACGGCCTGGAACTATTCGGTGTCGACCGACGTGCTCGGCTACCTGGTGCAGCAGATCTCCGGCCAGCCCTTCGAGCAGTTCCTGCAGCAGCGCATCTTCGGCCCGCTGGGCATGCGCGACACCGCCTTCTTCGTCGACGCCGACAAGGCCGCGCGGCTGGCGCAGTGCTACCTGAGGTCGCCCGAAGGCAAGCTGATGCCGGCGCAGCTCGGCGGCTTCCGCGAGCCGCCGTCGGCGCCGTCGGGCGGCGGCGGGCTGGTGTCCACCGCGCACGACTACATGCGCTTCTGCGAATGCCTGCGCCGCGGTGGCGAGCTGGACGGCGCCCGCCTGCTCGGGCCGAAGACGCTGGCGCTGATGCGTGCCAACCACCTGCCCGGCGGACGCGACCTGGCCGACGTGTCGCTGTCGATGTTCACCGAAGCCACCTACCGCGGCGTCGGCTTCGGGCTCGGTTTCGCGATGACCACCGACGTGGCCAAGACCCAGGTTGCCGGTTCGGTGGGCGAGTACTGGTGGGGCGGCGCTGCGTCCACCGCATTCTGGATCGACCCGGTCGAGGACCTCTGCGTCGTCTTCCTGACGCAGTTCCTGCCGTCGACGCTGTATCCGATCCGGCGCGAGCTGCGCACGCTGGTCAACGCCGCGGTGCTCGATTCGAAGGCCTGAGCGCGCGGCCGTTCAGGGCTGGTGGTAGCGGCTGGCGTAGAACATCAGCGGCCGGCCTTCGTCCACGTGGCCGCAATCGGCCACCTGTGCGACGAACAGCGTGTGGTCGTGCACCTGCATCATGCCGACCACCCGGCATTCGAACCAGGCCAAGGCGTCGCGCAGCACACAGACCTGCGATTTCATGCTCCAGGCCACGCTCAGGTCCGGCTCGGGCCGGCCGCTGAAGTGCCGTGACCAGCGTTCCTGGTCGCCCCCCAGCACACTGACGCCGTACCAGCCGCGGCGCCGGATCAGCGCGTGCGTGCGGCCCGGGCGCAGCGACACCAGCACGGTCGCCGGTTCCAGGCTCACCGACGTGAAGCTGTTGACCGTCATGCCGTGCGGAGACTCGGCCTCGTCGAGGCAGCTGACGACGGCAATGCCGGTCGCGAAGCGCGACACACTGTGCCGGAAGCGCTGCGCCTGCGCCGATCCGGCGGTCGCCTGTGCCGGCAGCATGCGCCTGTTCAGGCCGCCACGGCTGCCGGCCTGCGCGGCTCCGCGATCCAGGCCAGGATGCGTTGCGGACTGGCCAACCGGTCCCACTGCGCTTCGGGCCGGTTGAAGTTGTCGGTGAATTCGTCGCACAGCGCGCGGTCCTGGCTCATCGTGCCGATCAGCTGCATCAGCTCCGGCGACGGCGGCTGCAGGAACAGGTTGGTCCAGCGCGCGGCACCGAGCACGCGGTCGCGGCGCTTCGCGTCCACCACCTCGCAGAAACGCGCGTCGAACACCGGCTGACCCACGATTTCCTCGCCCAGCACGAAGGCGGCATAGGACGCCATGTTGGCGCCCTGCCCGCACAACGGATCGACCACCGCCTGCACGTCGCCGAGTGCGATGGCGTACTTGCCGCCGTCGAGCGCCACGTGTCCGTGGCGCACCGTGGGTGTCACCCCACCCTGCAACAGGTCCTTCGGCCCGTTGGCCAGGTCGAAAGTCTGGCGGTCGATGCGCCGGTACACGCTGGGGTGGTGGCGCTGCAGCTTGTCCAGCAGCGTGTCGAGGAACAGCCGCGGGTTGTCGCCATAGCGCATCCGCGCCAGCACTTCCATGTCGCCGCCCGGCACGTTCTCCATCAGCAGCGCGTGCGCCATGCCGTTGAAACTGAGCGTCGGAATGTCGATCAACTCGCCCTGCCCCGGCGACACCGACAAGGTGACACCACGCGTCGGCTCCTCGCCCACGCCCTTGTACAGACCGACGCAGAGCATGCGCTGCGGCCGGTCGAAGGGTGAGTGCGCCGCATCGTGCGCGAACATCTGGCCGAGCGGCCCTTTGCCGGTGCACACCACCACCAGATCGGCCTCCTCGGCCAGCCTGGCCACGCTGGCCGCGTTCATCTCGCCGTAGGCGAGCTTGCCGCCGCGCGACGCGAAGTCCTGCATCAGCCGCGGCAGGTAGATGCGGTAATCCACCGCACGGCTGGCCGAACGGAAGTCGCCGCGGAAGAACAACGGCTGCTCGCCGGCGAAGTGGTGGTAGTGGCAGTAGTAGCCGTGCTGCTCGGTAGGCCAGTGGTTCACGCCCAGTTCGTTTTCACGGGCGATGGTGATGCTGTGGTGGGCCACCGTGTTCATCAGCGGCAACTGCGCATAGTCCTCGGGGCGGCGGTCGGTGTACAGCGTGGCGTCGATGCCGCGCGCGCGCAGGTACAGGCCCAGATGCAGGCCGGCCGTGCCGGCGCCGACAATCGCTATCCGTTTGCTCATGCTGGTCTCCGTCGCTGTTGTGGCGCGGATTCTGTGCAGTGGAGCATTTGCGCGGAAGCGCTGGCAGTCGATAACATTCATTCCATTTTTGACTGAATCTCGATGCCCAGCCTCAGCGCCTACCGTGCGTTCACACGCGCCGTCGAACTCGGCAGCTTCTCGGCCGTGGGCCGGGAACTGGGTCTGACGCAGTCCACGGTCAGCAAGCACATCGCCGCGCTCGAAGCCGAGCTGAAGGTGCAACTGTTCGCCCGCACCACCCGCAAGCTGAACCCGACGCCGGAAGCACTGCGCCTGTACGACGCGGCGCAACACCTGCTGGAGGCCGCGGACGCCGTGCATGCCTCGCTCGGCAGCGCCCGCGCGGAGGCCAGCGGCCTGCTGCGCATCACGCTGCCCGATTCCTATGGTCGTGCGGTGGTGATGCCCCAGGTGCCCGCGTTCCTGGCCGCCCATCCGCGCGTGCGCCTGGACGTGCGTCTCACCGACCTGCCGCTGAACCTGGTGGAAGAAGGTCTGGAGCTGGGCGTGCGCATCGGCGACCTGGCGTCGAGCACACTGATCGCACGCTCTATCGGCATCGTCGAGCACGTGGTCGTCGCCACGCCGGCCTATCTGGCGCGGCACGGCGAGCCGCGCCATGCCACCGACCTGCTGCAGCACAACTGCATCGTCTACACCGGCTTCGCCCATGGCAACCGCTGGGTCTTCGACTCCGAGCAGGGGCGTCAGACCATCGTGGTGCCCAGCACGCTGGGCGTGAACAGCGCCGACGCGATGTACGGCGCGGTGCTCGGCGACATCGGCATCGCGCGCGTGCCGGACTGGGTGATCGGCAACGACATCGACACCGGCCGCGTGCGCCGGCTGCTGCCCGACGATTACCCCACGCCGCTGCCGATCCAGGTCGTCTATCCGCAGACGCGCATGCTGTCGACGCGGGCGCGCTGCTTCATCGAGTTTCTGCTGCGCGAGTGCGGTCAGCCGGGCTGACGCGCGCCGGCACCCCGCACCTAGGTGCAGTACGGCGCCAGCCGGTCCGCCACTTCGTCCGCCGCGGTGGGCGCAACGCGCGGCGGCGACGGCAGGCGCCACAGCGCGGCCAGCGCCGCGTCCAGCCGGCCGCTGCGCAGCGTCTCGGCATCGACCTCCAGCGCCCGGCCCTTCTCACGCAGCCAGCGCACCAGCGGCTCCTGCTCGGGCCAACCGGACCGCGCTGCATAGAGCATCGGCGTGCCATGACAGGCGGCTTCGGCAAAGGTGCCGTAGCCGGGCTTGCCGATCACCGCGTCGACCGAGGCCATCAGGTCGCTGAAAGGCCAGTCCAGCGCCTCGATCGCAGCCGCGCGGGGATGCGTCGCCCCCCAGGACGCAGGCAGCAACCAGCGCAGGCCATCGTCAAAGGGCCATCGCTCCACCGGCAGCCGCGCATCGATACCGCCGAACGCGACCAGCACCACGCGCTCGCCGGGCGCGGCACCGAGGCGCGCATGCAGCTCGTCGCGCCGCTCGCGCCCCAGCATCGCCACCGTGCCGGCCCAGACGCTGCGCGGCAGCGCCGGCATCTCCATGCCCGGCGTCAGCTTGATGAAGCCGGTTGCCGCGCGATAGGCCTCCAGCGCCTGGGCGTGGATCGGCGGCGCCCAGGCCTCGCCGGCGAACACATGCGCGAGCAGGTCGGCCCAGTTCAGCGAACTCATGCCGAAGGCCGGCAGGCCCAGCCGCGCCGCCGCCGCCAGCGGCAGGTACGCGGCATTGCACAGCAGCAGCGTCGGCCGCAGCGACTGCAGCCACGCAGCGGTCTCTTCGACACGGCGCGGCCAGTCGGCATGCAGCGCGCGGTAGGCCGCGGCACTGGCCGCGACGTCCACGCGGAATGCGTCCTGCATCAGGAAGCCGACATCGAGTGCGCGCGCCTCGATGCGAAACTCGCCCTCGATGCGCTGGCGCAGGCGCGCCTCGGGCAGCGTGCTGGCCACCGTCAGCTGCAGCTCGGGAACACGGCGCCGCAGCGCGTTCAGCACCGGCGCGGACTGTCCCAGATGCCCGAAGCCGTGCGCCGAGATCGTGGCCAGCAGATGGCTCATCCGTAGACCAGCGAGCCATCCTCCAGATCGGCGCGCGGCAACTCGTCCTTGTCGACCGCGTAGTCCTGGCGGTGCAGCCACGGTGCGTGGTCGCCCTGCTGCGGCAGCAGGTGGATGCCACGCTGGATGTAGCCGGGATTGAAGTTCTGCGGATCGACCCAGGGCCTCAGCGCCATGCCTTGATCCTGCGCGCGCAGCATCGGCGTCACCACCTGCGCGCCGCGCGCATCCATGTGCGCCAGCAGCCGGCAGACGAACTCCGCCAACAGGTCGGCACGCAGCGTCCAACTGGCGCGGAAGTAGCCGAACACCCATGCCATGTTCGGCACACCGCTGAACATCGCGCCGTTCCAGCCGACGGTGCGCGCGAAGTCCAGCGGACGGCCATCGATGGCAAAGCGGATGTCGCCGAGCACGCTCAGGTTGAAGCCCGTGGCGGCGACGATCACATCGGCCTCGAGCAGGTCGCCCGACTTGAGGCGGATGCCTTCGGGCACGAAGCGTTCGATCTCGTCCGTCACGACCGAGGCATGGCCTTCGCGCACCGCCTTGAACAGGTCGCCGTCGGGCACGAAGGCGATGCGCTGGCTCCAGGGTCGGTAGCGCGGATCGAAGTGCTGCTCCACCAGCGCCTCGTTGCCCGGCCCCAGGGCGGCGCGCACGCCGGCCATCAGCTCCTTGCGCACGACCTCCGGCTCGATCTCGCAGCGCCGCGTGAAGGCGGCCTGGTCGAACAGGATCTTGCGGCGCACGATCTCGTGCGTCCACTCGGACGGAATGTCCAGCTGACGCAGCATGTCGGCCAGCTCGTTGGCATTGCGCCCGGTGATGAAGAAGGTCGGCGAGCGCTGCAGCATGGTCACGTGCGCGCAGGTCCCGGCGATGGCCGGAATCAGGGTGGCCGCGGTCGCGCCCGAGCCGATCACCACCACCTTCTTGCCCGCCAGGTCCAGGTCGTCGGGCCAGTTCTGCGGGTGCACGAGGCGCCCGCCGAAGGACGCCATGCCCGGCCACTGCGGCATGTAGCCCTCGGCATGGCGGTAGTAGCCCTGGCACATGAACAGGAAACGTGTCTTGAAGCGCTGTGTCCGGCCCTGATGCACCGCTTCGACGGTCCAGCGCTGCTCGGCGCTGGACCATGCGGCCGACTGCACCGCATGGCCGTAGCGGATGTGCGCGCCCAGCCCGTTCTCCTCGATCACCTCGCCCAGGTACGACTGGATCTCGGCGGCCGTGGCGATCGGCTTGCCCATCCACGGCTTGAACTTGTAGCCGAAGGTGAACAGGTCGCTGTCCGAGCGGATGCCCGGATAGCGGTGCGTGCGCCAGGTGCCGCCGTAGCCGGCCTGCGACTCCAGGATGACGAAGCGCTTGCCCGCGCAGTGTTGCTGCAGGTGCCACGCCGCGCCGATGCCGGAGATGCCGGCACCGACGATCAGCACATCGACGTCGCGCTCCACGGCGGCTACTCGAAACGCGGCTCGTCCCACCAGGGGAAGAACGCCGGCATGTCGGCGGACACCTTGTCCGGATAGGCCGGTATGCGCTTTTCCAGGAAGGCACTGACACCCTCGCGCGCATCGGCCGAGCGCCCGCGCGCCTGGATCGCACGGCTGTCGACACGGTGCGCCATCATCGGATGCTCGGCCGCCGACATGCGCCACAGCATCTGCCGCGTCAGCGCCACCGACACCGGCGCCGTGTTGTCGGCGATCTCGCGCGCCAGTGCGCGCGCCGCCGGCAGCAGTTCGTCCGGCGCATGCAGCGAGCGCACCAGCCCGCGCTCCAGTGCCTCCTGCGCCGGGAACACGCGGCCGGTGAAGCACCATTCCAGCGCGGTCTGCATGCCCACCAGCCGCGACAGGAACCAGCTCGACGCGGCCTCCGGCGTGATGCCGCGGCGCGCGAACACGAAGCCGAAGCGCGCCTCGGTGCTGGCCATGCGGATGTCCATCGGCAGCTGCATCGTCATGCCGATGCCCACGGCCGCGCCATTGATCGCGCCGATGATCGGCTTCAGGCTCTTGAACATGCGCAGCGTGACCATGCCGCCGCCGTCGCGGTAGACGTCGCCGACCTTCAGCTCCTCGCGCGCCGATTCCTTGCGCGAGGCATAGTCGAAGGTCTTGCCGCCGCTGGACAGGTCAGCGCCGGCACAGAAGGCGCGACCGGCACCGGTGACGATGACCGCGCGCACCGCGTCGTCGGCATCGGTTTCGTCGAAGGCGGCGATCAGTTCGTCGCGCATCTGCGGCGTGAAGGCGTTCAGCTTCTCCGGCCGGTGCAGCGTGATCGTGGCGATGCCGTCCTGCACCTCGTAGCGCAGCGTCTGCAAGTCGTTCAATGCCAAGGTCCGTCTCCTGAATGCATGTCGGGGCAGCATAGCGCGGGCCGGCTGTCGCCGACCGGACAGCCGGCCCGGGCGTCAGCGGAACAGCCAGTGGCGGATCAGGCGCGTGTAGCGCGGCATGACCACGTAGACCATCATGAAGACGACGATGCCGGTGACCAGCAGCACCGTCAACGGATGATCCGGATGCAGGCCGACCCGGCCGAGCGCCGGCACCACCAGCTTCGGCGTGAACAGCGCCAGCGGGAAGATCGCCGACCAGGTGACCAGGAATTGCTTCCAGCGCACCGGCACCGGCGTCTGCGCCCGCCGCGGGAACCAGAAGTCCAGGCCGCTGCTGATGACCGAATGGTCCTCTTCACCGAACAGCGGCTGCAGTTGCTCGACCCGTGCGATGCGCTGCGGCGACTCCATCCACTGCCGCAGGTGTTCGCGCGTGTCGAAGCGGATGACCACCGTGTAGGTGTCGGAGACGCCAGGCGCCGGGCGCACCACCTGCCACGCACGGAAGCCGGGCATCGCGCGGCACACCGGCTCCAGCTCCTGCAGCCAGCGTTCGTAGGCGGCGTGCTTGTCCTCGCCGAGCCGGTGGCTGACGACCACCGTCGCCCCAGGGTCGCGGGCGCCTTCGCCCATCGTTTCGGTACTCATGGATATCGGCCACCTCCACCGGCCAGCGGCATTGGAGCACGAGCGCATGCCATCATTCGCAGCTGGACACGGAGACACGGGAACGACGATGGATCTGAACTACGCCCCCGAAGAACTGGCCTTCCGCGACGAGGTGCGCGGCTGGCTGGCGAAGAACCTGCCCGCGGACATCCGCGACAAGGTCACCGGCTACCGCCACCTGAGCAAGGACGACTACATCCGCTGGCACAAGATCCTGGCCACCAAGGGCTGGTCGGTGCCGCACTGGCCGCAGGAATGGGGCGGTACCGGCTGGAACATCACGCAGCGCTACATCTACGACGAGGAGTTCGGCCTGGCCGGCGCGCCGATGCTGCCGCCCTTCGGTCCGAGCATGTGTGCGTCGGTGCTGCTGCGCTTCGGTACGCCGCAGCAGAAGGAGCGCTTCCTGCCGCGCATCCGCGATGGCGAGGACTTCTGGGTCCAGGGTTATTCGGAGCCCGGCTCGGGCTCGGACCTGGCCAGCCTGAAGACCCGCGCCGAGCGCCGCGGCGACCACTACGTCGTCAACGGCCAGAAGATCTGGACCACGCTCGGCCACTACGGCGACTGGATCTTCTGCCTGGTGCGCACCGACGCCAGCTCGGAGAAGCGGCAGGAAGGCATCAGCTTCCTGCTGATCGACATGAAGACGCCCGGCATCACCGTGCGCCCGCTGATCCTGATGGATGGCGGCCACGAGGTCAACGAAGTCTTCTTCGACGACGTCAAGGTGCCGGTGGAGAACCTGGTCTTCGAAGAGAACAAGGGTTGGACCGTGGCCAAGTACCTGCTGGGCCACGAGCGCATGGGCTCGGGTGCGGTGGGTTCGTCCAAGCGCGAGCTGGCGGCGCTGAAGGCGCTGGCCGCGAAGGAGCTGAAGAACGGCAAGCCCTTGATCGAGGACGTGCGCTTCCGTGATCGCCTGTCGCGCGTGGAGATCGAGCTCGACGCGCTGGAGCTGACCTCGATGCGCTTCCTCGACAAGATGCGCCGCACCGGCCAACCGCCCGGCGCCGACGTGTCGATGCTGAAGATCCGCGGCACCGAGATCCAGCAGGCGCTGACCGAGCTGATGATGCAGGCCGTCGGCCCGCAGGCGCAGCCCTTCGTCGCGGTGGACGACGGCCAGGTCGACGCCTACGTGTCGCGCCTGTCGCCGCGCTACTTCAACTACCGCAAGACCAGCATCTACGCCGGCAGCAACGAGATCCAGCGCAACATCATCGCCAAGATGACGCTGGGCCTTTGAGGACATCGAGATGAACTTCGACTACAGCGACGAACAGCAGCAGCTCGCCGATTCGGTGCGCAAGTTCCTGGCGCAGAGCTACGGCTTCGAGCAGCGCAAGGCCATCCTCCAGTCGGCCCGCGGCGACAGCGAGCCGGTGTGGAAGACCTTCGCCGAAATGGGCCTGACCGCGCTGGCGCTGCCCGAAGCCGACGGCGGCTTCGGCGGCGGCGCCATCGACCTGATGCCGGTGATGGAAGCCTGCGGCGAAGCCCTGGTGGTCGAGCCGCTGCTCGACCAGATCGTGGCCGGGCGGCTGCTGGCCCAGGCCGGCAGCGCGGCGCAACGCGCAGCCTGGCTGCCCGGGCTGATCGACGGCTCGACTCGCTTCGCCTTCGCCTACCTGGAACCGGGCCGGCGCTACGAGCTGGCGCCGCAGGGCACCACGGCCAACCAGGCCGGCGGCGGCTGGGTGCTGAACGGCGCGAAGAGCGTGGTCATCGGCGCCGCCGCGGCCGACAAGCTGATCGTCAGCGCCGATGCCGGCGGTGCCAGCCTGTTCGTCGTCGACGCCAAGGCCCAGGGCGTGAGCCTGAACCCCTGCCGCACGGTCGACGGCCAGCGTGCCGCCGATGTGAGGCTGTCGGACGTGAAGCTGCCCGCCGACGCGCTGCTCGGCCCGGCCGGCAACGCCTTGCCGCTGATCGACGCGGCGCTGGACTTTGCCATCGCGCTGCAATGCGCCGACGCCATCGGCGCGATGAGTTTCGCCAACGACACCACGCTGGAATACCTGAAGACGCGCAAGCAGTTCGGCGTGCCGATCGGCTCGTTCCAGGCGCTGCAGCACCGCATCGTCGAGATGTTCATCCACACCGAGCAGGCGCGCTCGATGGCCATCCTGGCCGCAGCCAAGGTGGACACGGCCACCAGCGCCGACGAACGCCGGCGCGCGGTGTCGGCCGCCAAGGTGAAGATCGCAGACGCCGCGCGCATCGTCAGCCAGGAAGCGGTGCAGCTGCACGGCGGCATGGGCATGACCGAGGAGCTGAAGATCTCGCACACCTTCCGCCGCCTGACCACCCTCGGCCAGCGCTTCGGCGATGCCGACCATCACCTGGAACGTTATGCAAGCCTCGGCTGACCCCGGCGCACCGGTCGGCTACGACGTCACGAAGGTCGAGGCCTGGATCGCCCGCCATGTCGCCGAACTGACGCCGCCGCTGAAGTGGACGCGCCTGGAAGGCGGCCATTCGAACCTGACCTACCTGATCGAAGGCACGCTGGGCCGGCAGGCGGTGATCCGGCGCCCGCCGATGGGCGAGTTGCTGCCCAAGGCGCACGACATGGCGCGCGAATGGGCGCTGATCAGCGGCCTGAGCAAGACCGCCGTGCCGGTGCCGCGCGCGCTGGGCTTCTGCACTGACGTGGCCGTGACCGGCGCGCCCTTCTACGTGATGGGGCGCATCGACGGCCATCCGCTGTACTCCGCCGCCGACGCCGAACGCTACGCACCGCCGCAGCTGCGCACGGAGATCGCGCACTCCTTCATCGACGTTCTGGCCGAGCTGCATTCCATCGATCCCGACGCCGTGGGCCTGGGCGACCTGGGCAAGAAGGACGACTACATCGGCCGCCAGCTGAAGACCTGGTACCGCTCGTGGACCGCCTCGATCGAGGGCGCACAACTCGACGACCCGCGCGCGCACGCGCTGCAGAAGTACTTCCTGGAGCACGTGCCCGAGCAGGGACCGGCACGCATCGTGCACGGCGACTACGGCCTGCACAACACGCTGGTCGGCGCGGACGGGCGCATCGCGGCGGTGGTGGACTGGGAAATCTCGACGCTGGGCGATCCACTGGCCGACCTGGCCTATGCGCTGAACCAGTGGGCCGAACCCAGTGACCCGCCGTCGGTGCGCGGCACGCCACCCACCGCCCTGCCCGGCTGGCCGTCGCGCCGTGACCTGGCCGAGCGCTACGCCCGGCGCACCGGCCGCGACCTGCGGCTGCTGGACTACTACGTCGGCTTCAACCGCTGGAAGAGCGCAGCGATCGTGCACGGCGTCTACGCGCGCTACCTGGAAGGCAAGAAGAGCGCGGCGGGCGTGGACCTGCCGGCGCTGAAGGCGTCGATCCTGCGCTCGCTGGAGCAGGCCGAGGCAGCGGTGCAGGGGCTCGAAGCGCGCTGAACCCGCGCCGCGGGCCACCGACGTGCTGCCCGCGTGTCGATCCGGCCGCAGGTCGATCGTCGTGGGCTTGAGGCGGCGGAAGGGTTCCGCCGCCCATCCCCAGGAGCCAGCATGTCTTCCCGGACCCGCGCGCTGCAGGCGCACTACCGCTGGATCATCGTCGCTGCCGGCGGCGCGCTCGGCTGCCTGGCCATTGGCGGGCTGTTCTCGCTGCCGGTGTTCCTGCGCCCGATTGCGCTGGACACCGGCTGGTCCACCACCGGCATTTCCACCGCGATGACGCTGGCCTTCCTGGCGCTGGCGCTGGGCAGCATCGGCTGGGGCGCCCTGTCCGACCGCATCGGCCCGCGCGCCGTGGTGCTGGCAGGCTCGGTGCTGCTGAGCGCGGGGCTCGCGCTGGCCAGCCTGGCGAGCTCGCTGGCGGCCTTCCAGCTGCTGTTCGGCGGGGTCGTCGGCCTGGGTGCGGCGGCGATCTTCGCGCCGCTGATGGCCTGCGTCACCGGCTGGTTCGACACGCACCGCAGTCTGGCGGTGTCGCTGGTATCGGCCGGCATGGGCATGGCGCCGATGACCCTGTCGCCGCTGGCCGCCTGGCTGGTGCAGAGCCACGACTGGCGCAGCGCGCTGCAGATCATCGCGACCCTGGTCGCAGCACTGATGCTGCCGCTGGCCTGGCTGATGCGCCGCCCGCCCGCGCTGGCGCAGGCTGCGCCGTCCGCCGCGGCGGACGCGGTGGACGCGCACGGGCCTGGGCTGTCCGTGGGGCAGGCCATACGCTCGGCGCCGTTCCTGATCCTGGTGCTGACCAGCTTTCTGAGCTGCGCCACGCACTCGGGGCCGATCTTCCACACCGTCAGCTACGCCGTGACCTGCGGCATCCCGCTGATGGCCGCGGTGTCGATCTACAGTCTGGAAGGGCTGGCCGGCATGGGCGGGCGGCTCGTGTTCGGGTTGTTGGGCGACCGCTTCGGCGCCGCACGCGTGCTGGTGCTGGCGCTGCTGGCACAGGCGATCGTGGCGCTGGGCTATGTGGCCGCACGCGAACTGGGCAGCTTCTACGCCGTGGCCGCGCTGTTCGGCTTCACCTACGCCGGCGTCATGCCGCTGTTCGCCGTGATCGCGCGCGAGAACTTTCCGCTGCGCCTGATGGGCACGGTGATCGGCGCCACCACGATGGCCAGCAGCCTGGGCATGGCGCTCGGGCCGGTGCTGGGCGGGCTGATCTACGACAGCTTTTCCAGCTATGCGTGGCTGTTCATCGGTGCCTTCGCGCTGGGCATCGGTGCCTTCCTGTCCGCGCTGGTGTTCACGCGGCTGCCCTCGCGGCCGATGGTGGCCGCGACAGCCTGAGCCGCCTGATTCGTCGCGAGAAGGCCGGGCGCTGGGCGACCCATTGCTGAGGCCGGTGTTCCCCGGTAACTCGCCTCGCTTGGCGCGTGCCTTTCGGCATCTGCCTGGCCATCGGCACGCTGCATGCCGGCGTCAACTCACCCCTGCAGCGCCGATCGGGTGCCGCCGACCCGCGGAACGCGCGGTGGCGACGACCGCGCAAGTCACGATTTGGGCGGCACACTTGCGGCAATGAACTTCCACCGCCACCCTCGTCGCGTGCTCGGCACGCCTCTTCATCGACCGCCTGAGCCGAACTGGCGCCACGGGCTCGTTCAAGGACTGGCCGACTTCCCGCGCACGGCCCTGAACCGATGAGCGATGCGCACGCCCCGTGGGACGCGGTGATCGTCGGTGCCGGCGCCGCCGGGCTGTTCTGCGCCGGCATTGCCGGCCAGCGCGGCCTGCGCGTGCTGTTGCTCGACCACAGCGAGAAGCTGGCCGAGAAGATCCGCATCTCGGGCGGCGGCCGCGCCAACTTCAGCAATCGCGATCTGGACCCGCGGGCACCGCACAAGCATTTCATCAGCGCCAACCCGGACTTCTGCCGCTCGGCGCTGTCGCGCTACACGCCGGCCGATTTCATCGCGCTGGTCGGTCGCCACGGCATCGCCTTCCACGAGAAGCACAAGGGCCAGCTGTTCTGCGATCGCTCGGCCGAAGACCTGATCCGGATGCTGCTGGACGAGGCCGGGGCCGGCGGCGTGCAGCGCTGGCAGCCGTGCAAGGTGGCGACGATCCGCCACGGCGCCGACGCGCTGTACACGCTCGACACCGACCGCGGCGCGGTGCGCTGCCGCGCGCTGGTCGTCGCCACCGGCGGCCTGTCCATTCCTCAGATCGGCGCCAGCGACTTCGGCTACCGGGTGGCCCGGCAGTTCGGCCTGCGCATCGTCGAGCCGCG
Organism: Rubrivivax sp.; assembly: GCA_044225625.1. GTDB lineage: Bacteria > Pseudomonadota > Gammaproteobacteria > Burkholderiales > Burkholderiaceae_C > Rubrivivax. The sequence continues at coordinate 13,014 of JBGAII010000012.1, read as the reverse complement.
CCCGGGCCTGGTGCCGCTGGTCTTCGACGGCGCGGGCTGGGCGCCTTACGCCGGCCTGGCCGGACTGGCCTTGCCGGTGGGCATCGCGACGGGCGAGCGGCGCGCGCGTGCCTCCTTCGCCGAGGACCTGCTGTTCACGCATCGCGGCCTGTCGGGCCCGGCCGTGCTGCAGATCTCCAGCTACTGGCAGCCGGGCACGCCGATCCAGCTGGATCTGGCGCCGGGCATCGACTTGCCGGCCGCGTTGACCAGGGCCAAGAGCACGTCGCGCCGCCTGATCGCCAACGAGCTGGCCGCCCTGGTGCCCGGCCGCCTGGCCGACGCCTGGGTGCAGCAGGATGCCGACTGGCAGCGACCCGTGGCCGAGGCCTCGGACAAGGCCCTGGCGCGGCTGGCCCAGCGGCTGGCGCGCTGGGAGATCGTGCCCACCGGAACCGAGGGCTACCGCAAGGCCGAGGTCACGCTCGGCGGCGTCGACACGCGCGAGCTGTCGTCGCGCACGATGGAGTCCACGCAGCCGGGCCTGTACTTCATCGGCGAAGTGGTCGACGTGACCGGCTGGCTCGGCGGCTACAACTTCCAGTGGGCCTGGTCCAGTGCCCACGCCTGCGCGATGGCCCTGCCGCACTGAATCGGGCACGCGATGTCGGTCGTCCCGAACCGTCGTCGGCGTACCCGGTCGGTCCTCCGCGCAGCGAATCGCGGGCGTCGGCGCGAATGCCTGCTCCGCGTGCGAGCGGCTACACGGCCTGTCGCAGCCGCATCCTCAAGCCCACCGGCGCCATCGCGAACATCAACCGCTCCTCCGGTTCGCCGCCGTCGGCCGTGCCCACGGACTCGATGTCGAAGTGCTGCAGCAGCGTCAGCAGCACCATCTTCATCTCCTGCAGAGCCAGATAGCGCCCCGGGCAGATGCGCGGCCCGGCGCCGAAGGGCATCGAGATGCGCTTGGCCGAGCCCGGCGACAGGCCGCCCTCGCCCAGCCAGCGCTCGGGCTTGAAGGCCCGAGCCTCGGGCACGAAGGCGTCGTCGACGCTTTCGTGGCGCAGCAGACTGATCACCACCGTGCCGGCCGGCACCGCCACGTCGCCGACCACGGTGTCCTGCAGCGCCTGCAGCGGCAACTGCGGCGCCACCGGCTTCAGGCGCATGGTCTCGTGCATGCAGGCTTCCACGTAGTCCAGCCGCGCCAGCTGCGCCAGCGTCACCGGCGCACCGTCCGGCGCATCGGCCATCACGCTGCGCACTTCGGCCGTGGCACGGGCCAGCGCCTTCGGATGCCGGTGCAGCAGCCAGATGCACCAGGCCAGTGTGTTGGCGGTGGTGTCCTCGCCGGCCAGCAGCATGGTCATCACGTTGCCGGCCACCTGCGCGTCGTCGATGCCGCTGTCGGGCTCGTCGGCGGCCAGGATCATCGCCTGCAGCAGGTTCTGCGGCGCGCTGCGCAGCGCCGGTTCGTCGGCCAGGCGCTGTCGCGCTGCGGCGATGAAGCCGTCCACCGCCTCGTTCACCGCCGCCAGCGCGCGGTCCAGCGCGCGGTCGGACGGCAGCTTGAAGAAGCGCCAGTACGGAACCGGCGCGATCAGCCGCGTGAACAGCTTGGGAAAGATCTTGTTCAGGTGCTGCTGGATGATGTCGTCGTCCGACTCCAGCGTGTTCACGTCGGTACCGAAGGCCAGGCCGGCGATGGCGTCGACGGTGAAGCGCATCAGGTCGGCCTGCAGCTCGATCTCGCCGCCCGATGCGGCGGCCTGTGCCCAACGCCCGCGCAGGCGTTCGCCGCACTTCACCAGCGACGGGTAGTAGGCCTTGACGTGGCCGGGGTCGAAGGCCGCCATCACCATGCGCCGCTGCCGCTTCCAGGCCTCGCCGTTGACGCCGAACAACCCCGGCTTCAGCCCCATCTCCAGACCGATGGCTTCCAGCCGGTCGGTGCGGCGGAAGCCGTCGGGCCGGTCGCGCAACACGGCAGCCACGGCCTCGTGGTCGGCCGCCACCAGCAGCAGCCGGTTGGCCATGCGCAGCTGGAAGAAGCGGCCGTACCGGCCTGCCCATTCGCCCAGTTGCAGATGGAAGCGGGCCGGTTCGATCTGCGGCAGGTTGCCCAGCACTGGCCAGCCAGGCGGGCCGGGCAGGTCCTGCAAGCGCCGCGGTGCCGGGACGGTGGCGGACGGCGACAGGGGCGCGGAGGTGGGCGCTGCGTGGGACGGCTTGCTGGCGGTGGTCGACATGGCGGCAGGCGGCGTGGCGGTGGTGCGAGGCTACACGCCCACGGCGCGCCGCAGCAGGCTCAGCGGGCCTTGCCGAGCATGAAATCCACGGCCTCGCGCCACCAGGTGGCGCTGGCATGGGCCGGCCAGTCGTTGTGCCCGGCACCGGGCAGCGCGAGCCACAGCTTGGGTTCGGGCAGCGCGCGATAGAGTGCATTGCCGAACTGCGGCGGCACCAGGTCGTCGCGTTCCGCCACGGCCACGACCACCGGCCTGCCAAAGGCGGCCAGGTGCGCGGCGCTGTCGTAGCGGTCGCGCAGCAGCCAACGCACCGGCAGCCACGGGTAGTGGAACGACGCCACGTGCTCCAGCTTGTCCCAGGGCGTGATCAGCATCAGCCCCGCCACCGCGTCGCGTTGGCGCGCGGCGGCGGCAGCGGCCACACCGGCGCCCAGCGATTCGCCCACCACCAGCAGCGGCGCCCCGAACTGGCGCCGGGCCAGCGCGATGCTGTCGGCCGCGTCCTGCACCAAGGCGCCTTCATTCGGCGCTCCGTCGCGCGGGCCATAGCCGGGGTATTCGGCCAGCACCACGCGCAGGCCGGCGCCGCGCAACGCGGCGGCCAGCGGCAAGCGCTGCCCGGCATGGCCGGCGTTGCCGTGGAAGACGATGGCGGTGCCGCGCGGCGCGGCGGGCTCGGGTGCCAGCAGACCGCGGAAGCCCTGCGCGTCCGGCCAGGGCTGCAGCCCTTCGGTGGCGGCCTGCGCCACGCTCACCTGCACCGGGTGGTACAGCAGCCGCTGCTGCATCAGCAGGGGGCCGCCCAGCAGCGCCAGGCCCGCGAGCACGATGCCCCAGGCAACCGCCGCCATCGTCTACACCGATCGGGTCAGACCGCCATCGATGCGGATGTTCTGGCCGGTGATGTAGGCCGCCTTGTCCGACGCAAGGAAGGCGATCAGTTCGGCCACCTCGTCGCTGCCGCCGTAGCGGCCCATCGGGATGCGTTCGCGCCGGTCCTGCTTCTCGGGCAGGCTGTCGATGAAGCCCGGCAGCACGTTGTTCATGCGCAGGCCGTCGGCGGCATAACGGTCGGCATACAGCTTGGCGAAGGCCGCCAGGCCCGAGCGGAACACGCCCGAGGTGGGGAACGCGGCCTCCGGCTCGAAGGTGGCGTAGGTGCTGACGTTGACGATGGCGCCGCGCTTTTGCTGCTGCATCAGCGGCGTCACCAGGCGCGCGATGCGCACCACGTTGAGCAGGTAGAACTCCATGCCGCGCTGCCAGTCGGCGTCGCTGATCTCCAGCAGATCGCCCTTCGGCCCGTGGCCGGCGCTGTTGACCACCGCATCGATGCGACCCCAGCGCTGCAGCGCGGCATCGACCAGCCGCTGCAGGTCGGCCGGCTCCAGGTTGGAGCCCGTCACACCCAGGCCGCCGAGTTCGCGCGCCAGCGCCTCGCCACGGCCCGACGGCGACAGGATCGCCACCTGCCAGCCATCGGCAGCCAGCTTGCGCGCCGCAGCGGCGCCGATGCCGCTGCCGGCGGCGGTGAGGAGGGCGACACGGGTGTTCATGCCGCCGATGATAGGAGGCCGCTACGATGGCTGCATGCACTTCTTCGATGCCGCGGCGACGCGTGCCGCCCTGCCCTTCGAGACGCTGATTGCCGCGCTGCGCGAGCTGTTCGTCCAGGGCTGCGAGGTGCCGCTGCGCCACACGCACACGCTGGTTTCGCCCGAGGGCGGCGGTGGCACGCTGCTGATCATGCCGGCCTGGCTGCCGGGGCGCTTTCTGGGCATCAAGACCGTCAGCGTGTTCCCTGGCAATGCGGCGCGCGGCCTGCCGGGGCTGCATGCCACCTACACGCTCTACGACGCGGCCACCGGCCAGCCGCTGGCGCAGATGGACGGCGACCAGATCACCGCCCGCCGCACGGCCGCGGCCTCGGCGCTGGCGGCGTCGATGCTGGCGCGGCCCGATGCCCGGCGGCTGCTGGTGGTGGGTGCCGGCCGCGTGGCGGCGCTGCTTCCTGCTGCCTACCGCGCCGTGCGGCCGATCGAGCAGGTCGAGGTCTGGGCGCGGCGGCCCGCGCAGGCCGAGGCGCTCGCGGCCCGCTGGCGCGTCGAAGGCCTGCAGGCACGGGTCGCCGCCGATCTGGCTCCGGCCGTGGCCGCGGCCGACGTGATCAGCTGCGCCACGCTGGCCACCGAGCCGCTGGTCCAGGGCGCCTGGCTGCGGCCCGGCAGCCATCTGGACCTGATCGGCGGCTTCACGCCGCAGATGCGCGAGGCCGACGATGCCTGCTTCCGCGGCGCGGCTGTCTACATCGACACCGACGAAGCCCTGCAGAAGAGCGGCGACCTGCTGGGCCCGCTGTCGCGCGGCGTGTTCGCCGCGGCCGATGTGCGCGGCACCTTGGCCGCGCTGTGCCGTGGCACTGCGCCGATGCGGCCATCGGCCGGCGAGCGCACGGTGTTCAAGTCGGTAGGCAATGCGCTGGAGGACCTGGCGGCGGCGATGCTCGTGTGGCGGTCGCGCTGAGCGGTGCGGGAACCGAGGCCGGCCTTCGCCGCAACGCCGGGCTTCAGTTGGAAAGCTGGCTCCAGGCCTTGTCCAGCCGCTTGCTGCTCACCGGCTGCGGCGTGCGCAGTTCCTGGGCGAACAGGCTGACCCGCAGCTCTTCCAGCAGCCAGCGGTATTCGTCCAGCCGCGCATCGCGGCGGCCCTTCATTTCGGCTACGCGCTTGAGCCAGCGCGAATCCGCGATGCGGGCCTCGGCCATGCGCGCCGCATCGCGCGCCGGATCGGCCTTCAGCTTCTCGAGCCGCAGCGTGATGCCCTTCAGGTAACGCGGCAGGTGCTGCAGTTGCGCGTAGGGTGTGTCGACGACGAAGCGTTTGCCGACCAGTCGCTGCAGTTGCGCGCCGATGTCCTCGGCCACCTCCTTCGGCGGGCGCGCATCCTTGAGCTTGCGGCTGGCCGCGACGTACTCGGTCAGCACCGCGCCCACCGCGCGGGCGACCTCCTGCGCGATCAGGCTCAGTCGCGTGCGGCCCTCGGCCACGCGCACGTCGAACGCCGTCGCGTCGGTCGGCAGCGGCTCGGCCAGGAAGGCGCGGTCCAGCGCGACGTCGACGATCTGCTGACGCAGCTCCTCCAGCGTGCCCAGGCCCATGTACAGCGCGCCCAGTCGCTGCAGGTCGGGGATGCTCTTCTCCAGATACTTGAGCGGCTCCTTGATCTGCAGTGCCACCAGCCGGCGCAGGCCCGCACGGTGCCGCGCGGCCGCCACCTCGGGCTCGTCGAAGACCTCGATCTCGACGTGCGCACCCTTGTCCACCAGCGCTGGGAAGCCGATCAACGTCTGCGCACCCTGGCGCAGCTCCATCAGCTCGGGCAGTTCGCCAAAGCTCCAGGCGGTGTAGCGCTCGGGGGCCTTCGCTACCGCCGCCACGGCGGCCTTGGGCACGCGTGCGACCACGGTCGCCTGCACGCCGCGTGCTTCAGCCGGGGCGGCCGGGGCAGCCGCGGGCTCGGGCGCCGGCGCTGGCCGCTTCAGCGCCGCCAGCGCCTGGAAGGCCGAACGCGCCTGCGTGCCCAGCTCGGCCTTCAGCGCCGCCAGGTGCCGGCCCATGCCGAGCTGGCGGCCATGCTCGTCGACGATGCGCAGGTTCATGAACAGGTGTGCCGGCACCATGTCCAGCTTGAAGTCGGCGCGCTGCAGCGGCAGCTGCGTACGCGCGCGCACGGCCTCGAGCAGCGCATCGGTCAGCGAGCCTTGGCCGAAAGGCACCTCGCGCACGAAGCTCTCCGCCGCGTCGGCCAGCGGCTGCAGCCGCGCGCGCGGCTTGCCCGGCAGGCTCTTCAGCAGCGCCAGCACCTTCGGCGCCAGCATGCCCGGCACCAACCATTCGCAGCGCTCGTCGGCCACCTGGTTCAGCGCGTAGATCGGCACTGTCACCGTCAGGCCGTCGCGCTCGTCGCCGGGCTCGTGCAGGTAGCTGGCCGCGCAATCGACGCCGCCCAGCCGCACCAGCTTCGGAAAGGCGTCCGTGGTGATACCGGCGGCCTCATGGCGCATCAGCTCCTCGCGCGTCAGCTGCAGCAGCTTCGGCTGGCGCTTGACTTCGTCGCGGAACCAGCGCTCCAGGCTGGCGCCCGAGCACACGTCGGCCGGCAGCTGCTGGTCGTAGAAGGCGTGGATCAGCGCGTCGTCCACCAGCACGTCCTGACGGCGGCTCTTGTGCTCCAGCTCCTGCACCTGACTGATCAGCTTGCGGTTGTGCGCCAGGAAGGGCAGCTTCGTGTCCCAGTCGCCGTCCACCAGAGCCTGGCGGATGAAGATCTCGCGCGCCGCCGCAGCGTCGACGCGGCCGAAGTTGACGCGCTTGTTGGCATACACCACCAGCCCGTACAGCGTGGCGCGCTCCAGCGCCACCACCTCGGCGGCCTTGCGCTCCCAGTGCGGCTCGAGCAGCTGCTTCTTCAGCAGATGGCCGCCGATCAGCGGCAGCCAGTGCGGCTCGATGGCGGCCAGGCCGCGGCCGTAGAGGCGTGTGGTCTCCACCAGCTCGGCCGCGACGATCCAGCGGCCGGGCCGCTTGCTCAGGTTCACGCCCGGGTGGCGCCAGAAGCGGATGCCGCGTGCGCCCAGGTACCAATCGTCGTCCTCGGCCTTGTTGCCGATGTTGCCCAGCAGCCCGGCCAGCATCGACAGGTGGATCTGTTCGTAGGTGGCCGGCGTGCCGTTGAGCCGCCAGCCGTGCTCGGCCACCACGGTGTGCAGCTGGCTGTGGATGTCGCGCCATTCGCGCACGCGCCGCGGGCTGATGAACTGCTCGCGCAGGCGCTGCTCCTGCTGGCGGTTGGACAGCTTGTGCTGGTCGGTGGCCTCGCCCTTCTGGCCGGCGTGCCCGTGCACGCCGCGGCCCTGCTCGATCCAGTGCCAGAGCTTCAGCGTGCCCATGAACTCCGACTTCTCGTCGTCGAAGAGCTTGTGCTTCTCGTCGGCCGCCTGCTGCTGCTCCAGCGGCCGGTCGCGCACGTCCTGCTCGCTCAGGGCCGAGGCGATGATCAGCACCTCGTGCAGCGCCTGGCGGTCGCGCGCCTCCAGGATCATGCGGCCCACCCGCGGGTCCAGCGGCAGCCGCGCCAGAGCCTGGCCTGTGGCGGTGAGCTCGTTGCCCTCGTCCACCGCGCCCAGCTCGGCCAGCAGCGCGCAGCCGTCGGCAATGGCCTTGCGCGGCGGCGCTTCCAGGAAGGGAAAGTCCTCCACCGCGCCCAGGCGCAGCGACTTCATGCGCAGGATCACGCCGGCCAGCGACGAGCGCAGGATCTCGGGGTCGGTGAACTTCGGCCGCGCGGCAAAGCCGGCCTCGCCGTACAGCCGGATGCAGATGCCGTCGGCCACGCGGCCGCAGCGGCCGGCGCGCTGCTGGGCCGCGGCCTGGCTGATGGGCTCGATCTGCAACTGCTCGACCTTGCTGCGGTAGCTGTAGCGCTTGACGCGTGCCAGCCCGCTGTCCACCACGTAGCGAATGCCGGGCACCGTCAGCGACCTCGGCCACGTTGGTGGCGAGCACGATGCGCCGGCCGTTGCCGGGTTCGAAGACACGGTCCTGCTCGGCCTGCGACAGGCGGGCGAAGAGCGGCAGCACCTCCGGTGGCGGCCCGCCGCGCGCCGCCTTGGCGAAATGCTGGCGCAGGTGGTCGGCCGCGTCGCGGATCTCGCGCTCGCCCGGCAGGAACACCAGCACGTCGCCGGGGCCGCCGTCGCGCCACAGTTCGTCGATGGCATCGGCGATGGCCTCGTCCAGGCCGTAGCTGCGGCTTTCCTCGAACGGCCGCCAGCGGATCTCCACCGGGTACAGCCGGCCGGAGACCTGAATCACCGGCGCCGGCCCACGTGCACCGGCGAAGTGCTGGGCAAAGCGCTCGGCATCGATGGTGGCCGAGGTGACGACCAGCTTCAGGTCCGGTCGCCGCGGCAGGATCTGCCGCAGATGGCCGAGCAGGAAGTCGATGTTCAGGCTGCGCTCGTGCGCCTCGTCGACGATCAGCGTGTCGTAGGCGCGCAGCAGCGAGGTCAGTTCTGCGTCTCGAGCCAGCAGGATGCCGTCGGTCTTCACGCTTGACCGAGGCACCCGGCTGCAGCCGGTCTGAAACCTCACCTTGAAGCCCACCACTTCGCCCAACGGCGAATCCAGTTCCTGCGCGATGCGCTTGGCCACGCTGCTGGCCGCGATGCGCCGCGGCTGGGTGTGGCCGATCAGCCCGCGCCCGCCGGCCAGGCCACCCGGCTTGGCTACGAGCTGCGATCTTCGGCAGCTGCGTGGTCTTGCCCGAGCCGGTCTCGCCACAGACGATGACGACCGGATGCTCGCGCAAGGCGTGCGCAATCTCGTCGCGGCGCGCACTGACTGGCAGCGATTCGGGAAAGGCGATCGTCGGGATCGGACGGGCGGCAGCGGCATTCACGGGCGTCGGATTATCGGTGTCGGCGATCAGGCCTTCGACACCGGCGCCATCGTGCACCCGCTGCGGCGTCCATCGCTGCAAGGTGTGCTCGTCGCCCGCTGCGCCGCAGGCGCTGCGGTACAATCGTCCGGCCATGAATCTGGTCTTCCCCCACACCTTCGTCCCCTGGTTCCGTGCCGTCGCGCCGTACATGCATGCGTACCGCGGCAAGACCTTCGTGGTCGCGATGGCCGGTGAACTGATCGCGGCCGGCAAGCTCAATGCCTTCGTGCAGGACCTGGCGATCCTGCATTCCGTCGGCATCAAGCTGGTGCTGGTGCATGGCTTCCGCCCGCAGGTGAACGAGCAGCTGGCGGCCAAGGGCCGCGTCTCGCGTTTCAGCCACGGGCTGCGCATCACCGATGCGGTGGCACTCGATGCCGCGCAGGAAGCCGCCGGCCAGTTGCGCTTCGAGATCGAGGCAGCGTTCTCGCAGGGCCTGCCGAACACGCCGATGGCCAATTCCACCGTGCGCATGGTGTCGGGCAATTTCCTGACCGCGCGGCCGGTGGGCATCGTGGATGGCGTGGACTTCATGCACAGCGGACTGGTGCGCCGCGTCGATGCGACCGCCATCCGCCGGGCCATCGACATCGGCGCGCTGGTTCTGCTCAGCCCCTTCGGCTTTTCGCCGACCGGCGAGGCCTTCAATCTNAGCCACGGCATGCGCATCACCGACGCGGTGGCACTCGACTGCGCGCAGGAGGCCGCCGGTCAGCTGCGCTTCGAGATCGAGGCGGCGTTCTCGCAGGGCCTGCCCAACACGCCGATGGCCAACGCGATCGTTCGCGTGGTATCGGGCAACTTCCTGACCGCACGGCCGGTCGGCATCGTCGACGGCGTCGACTTCATGCACAGCGGCGTGGTGCGCAAGGTCGACGCCACGGCGATGCGCAAGGCCATCGACACCGGCGCGCTCGTGCTGCTGTCGCCGTTCGGCTTCTCGCCCACCGGCGAGGCCTTCAACCTGACGATGGAAGACGTGGCCACCAGCACCGCCATCGCGCTGCAGGCCGACAAACTGATCTTTCTGACCGAGGTGCCGGGCATCCGCGAGCAGGCCCAGGACGCGGAGGCAGATGCACCCATCGACACCGAGCTGGCGCTGGCCGACGCCAAGAAGCTGCTGGCCGCGCTGCCCAGCCCGTCACAGCCGACCGACACCGCCTTCTATCTGCAGCACTGCGTGCGGGCCTGCGAAGGCGGCGTGGAACGCTCGCACATCCTGCCCTTCGCGCGCGACGGCGCACTGCTGCTGGAGGTTTTCACGCACGACGGCATCGGCACCATGGTCGTCGACGAAAAGCTCGAGAGCCTGCGCGAAGCGACCGTGGACGACGTCGGCGGCATCCTGCAGCTGATCGAGCCCTTCGAACGCGACGGCACGCTGGTGCGGCGCGAACGTACGGAAATCGAGCGCGATATCGCCAACTACACCGTGATCGAGCACGACGGCATCATTTTCGGTTGCGCGGCGCTGTATCCCTACCCCGAAGCCCGCACCGGGGAAATGGCGGCCTTGACGGTTTCGCCGCAGGTGCAAAGCCAGGGCGACGGCGAACGCATACTGAAGCGCATCGAACAACGCGCGCGTTCGATGGGTCTGGACAGCATATTCGTGCTGAGCACGCGCACGGTGCACTGGTTCATCAAGCGCGGTTTCGTGCCGGTGGATCCGGACCAATTGCCGGAAGCACGCAAGAAGAAATACAACTGGGACCGGCGCTCGCAGGTCCTGGTCAAGAAGCTCGGTTGACGCCGGGCAGTATCGCGATATCGAAGGAGTGCAGCGATGACACGAATGGTCCAATGCGTCCACCTGAAGAAGGAAGCGCCCGGCCTGGATTACGCGCCCTACCCGGGCGAACTGGGCAAGCGCATCTATGACAATGTCAGCAAGGAGGCGTTCGAACTCTGGAAGCGGCACCAGACGATGCTGGTCAACGAGAACCGGCTGAACCTGGCGGATGCCCGCGCACGCCAGTATCTTGCGCGCCAGATGGAGCAGTTCTTCTTCGGCACCGGCGCCGAGCAGCCGGCAGGTTACGTGCCGCCGACGGCTTGAATACGAGTATCTACTCAAAGGTATCCGAACATACCCTTGTATTTCAATCCACGTTATCAGTGACTGCCGATGTTATATTGACGGCCATCCCTGATAGCTTGGAGATCATCGATATGGCCACGATCGGCGAACTGCTGGCGCAAAAGGCTGCCATCGAACAACAAATTGCCGACGCGCAACGCGCGGAACGCGCCGACGCGATTGCCAAGGTTCGTTCGCTGATGGCTGAACATGGTTTGACGCTGGCCGACCTGTCGAGCAAACCGGCGGCGCCGAAGAAGACCGGAGCCAAGGTGGCGGCAAAGTATCGCGACGCCGCCACGGGCAATACCTGGTCAGGGCGCGGGCTGCAACCCAAGTGGTTGAAGGAAGCCCTGGCGGCCGGCAAGAAGATCAGCGATTTCGCCATTTGAGCCGCGGTGTCGCGCCAAATTTCGGCGGGTTCGAATTTGAGCTCGATGGTCACATCCCCCCAGATTGAAGGTCGGGCTTGCCCGCGCCACATCGTCGCCGGCAGGATCTAGCATCCGTCCTTCGCCAGTCGCCGCCGCACCGTGCCCCCCGATCCGACCCCCGACATCAGCACCGAGCGGCCCGCCACGGCCCCGCTGGTGCTGAAGGTGCAGCGGGCGCTGATCCTGGCGATCGCCTATGGCTCGGTCGCCAAGCTGAGCCTCTGGCTGGGTGGGCCGGCCGCTCCCGGCGTGCTGCTGTGGTTGCCGCTTGGCGTGCTCGTGGCCATGGGGTTGCGCTGGGGTGCGGCCTGCGTGCCGGGGGTGCTGCTCGGTACGCTGGCGCTGCTGGCCGATCCGGCGACGCCGCAGACCCTGGTGCTTGCGCTGACGACGGCTGACCTGCTGGGCGCCTTGCTGACGGTGGGCGGGCTGCGACGCGCCCATTTCAACCGCCGTCTGGAGCAGCGTGGCGACATCGGTCTGCTGCTGCTGTTCTCGTTGCTGGGCGCGTTGGTCAGCACGGCGCTGTCTCAGGCGCTGCTGGCCATCAACGACGGCAGCCTGCCGACGGGCCATGCCCTGCTCGTGGGCGTATTCGGCCGCTGGATCGGCGTGCTGCTGGCCGGCCTGCCGCTGATGGCGCTGCACCGTGAGGCCGTCCGCCAGGCCCTGCTGCCATCGCGCCGCAGGCTGACGCTGGGCCTGCTGGCCACCGTGCTGGCCACGGCCGTGACGGCCTTCAGCCTGCCGCCGGAACATGGCACCTTGTCGCTGGCACTGGCCTGCATGCCCGCCACATTGCTGGCTGCGCTGCTCGTGCACGCGGGCATTGGCCTGGCTGCGGCGACGGCCAGCGTGCTGGCACTCGCGGTCGCCGCAGTGGGTCGAGCCGGCCTCGGCCCGTTCATGCTGGCGCCTTCGGCGATACCGGACGCCCCGGGCTGGATCTATGCAGCCGTGCTGCTTGGAAGTCTGTTGATCGTCCAGTTGCTGGCGCGGGACAGCCTCAGTGTCGAGCGGCGCTGGCTGATGGCGCTGGGCGGCGCCGGCCTCGGCGTCGGCGAATGGCAGCTGGACCGCGACCTGGGCCGCACGTCGGCGCAGTGGAAGCTGCTCATCGGCGACAACTCCGGCACGGTGTCCGGCTGGCTGCTCCGCGTGCACGAGGACGAGCGGGCCGAGCTGAGGGCGGCGCTGGAGCAGTTGCGCAGCGGCGCTGAAACGCGTGCGCAGCGCGAACTGCGGGTGCGCACCCACGACGGCTGGCGCTGGCTGGATGCTCAGCTGCTGGTGGTGGAGCGCGACCACCACGGCCGCGCCGTGCGGCTGCTGGTCACGCTGTCGGACAGCAGCGGGCGCCACGACGCCGAAGAGCGGCAGCGACTGTCCGCGAGCCTGTTCCAGCATCTGCACGAAGGCCTGCTGATCGCCGACGCCGACCTGCGCGTGCTCGACGTGAACCCGACCTACACGCAGATCCTGGGCGTGCCGCGGCAGGAGCTGCTGGGCACCGTACCCGCGATGCTGCGGCCGTCGCCGCCCGACCCGCTGGTGCGCCAGCAACGGCTGCTGATGTGGTCCACGTTGCGCAGCACCGGTCGCTGGCGCGGCGAGGTGGTCGAACGCCGTCGCAACGGCGAAGCCTGCACGCTGCAGGTAACGATGTCCACCGTCAACGATGCCGACGGCAAGGTGCTCTACCACGTGCTGGTGATCTCCGACATCACCGAGCAGCGCCAGCAGCGCGACCGCCTGGAGCGTCAGG
>JBGAII010000221.1:0-5574 GCA_044225625.1 Rubrivivax sp. | reverse complement strand
CGAATACCTGGTCGAAGGCCCAGTTGAAGACGAAGGTGTAGACGAGGAAGAAGACGAGCAGCGCCGCATCGAACAGCAACGCCTCCCAGAGGCTGACGTCCAGCCACCAGGCGAACAGCGGCACCAGCACCGCCGCCAGCCCGCCTTCGAAGCCGATGGCGTGGGCCGCGCGCCGGGCCAGCGAACGCCCCCGCCGCGCCTGGCGCGACTCCCAGGCCTCGAACAGGGTGTTGAAGAGCAGGTTCCACACCACGGCGATCACCGACGTGGCGGCGGCCAGCGCAGTCGACGTGCCAGCCCCGGCGCCGGACAACGCGGCCAGACCCACGCTGGCACAGAGGATGGCAATGGCTTCGTAGAGGCCGACGTAGACGATCTTGCGTTGGATGCCTTGCATGGTGGGCGCACTGTATAGCCGAGGATCTGAAAGAAAAAGTCGCCTGATATCAGTTCCACTGATAGATTGAGGGCATGACGTTCAGCTCGGACAACGTGCTGCTGTTCCTCGCCGTGCTGGACCACGGCTCGTTCTCCGCTGCAGCGCGTTCGCTGCGGCGCGTGCCCTCGGCGGTCAGCATGGCGATCGGCCATCTGGAAGCGGAGCTGGGCCTGCCGCTCTTCGAACGCAGCGGCCGCGAGCCCCGCCCCACAGCGGCAGCGCGGGCGCTGGAGCCGCAGGCACGCCAGTTGGCGCTGCAACTGCGCGAACTGGATGCGCACGCCCTGGCGCTGACACAAGGACTGGAAAAGCGGTTGACGCTGGCCATCGCGCCGGAGCTGCTGTCGGCGCGCTGGACCACGCCGCTGGCGCTGCTGGCGGCCGAGCACCCGTTGCTCGACGTGGAGGTGCTGGTCGCGCCCCAGGCCGACGCGCTGGCCATGCTGCACACCGGCCGTGCCCAGTTGGCGCTGGTGTTCGAGCGGCCGCGGCCGGACGGTCGCGAGGGCTTCCGCGAGGTCGGTCACGAGGCGCTGGTGGCGGTGGTGGCGCCAGGCCACGACCTGCTGCGGCAGGCCCGCGCGCCGGGCGGCCTGGGCGAAAGCCATCTGGCGCGCACACGGCAGATCGTCATTGCCGGCCGCGACGCCGGTGTCGCCGACCCGCGTGTCGTCTTCGGCCGCCACGTCTGGCACACCGACAGCCCCGAAGCCGCCAGTGCACTGCTCGAAGCCGGCCTGGGCTGGGGCTGGCTGCCGCGCAGCCTGGTGCGACAGCACCTGGCCGATGGCCGGCTGGTCGCGCTGCCGCTGAAGAGCCTCAGCAACCTGATGACGCTGTTCGTGGACGTGGTCTGGTCGAAGGAGCGGCCGCTGGGGCTGGGCGCGCGCCGGCTGATCGAAGGCATGGCCGAAGCCCAACCAGTCAAGAAGCGCCACGGTTGATCCGCGGTCGAGCTCGGGTGCGGGGCTTGCGCCGGCCGCAGCGCCGAGCGCAGGCTTGCCAGCGTGGGGCACCTTCGCGCTCCGTCAAGCCGAACTTCCTGTTGGCCCCAGTCGTCCGTGCCGCCGATGCCTATCGTTGTCGGACGAGTTGCAGGACGTGATGCACATCCCGCGCTCGCCACACCGGCACATCGCCTCCGATGGCCGGCCACCCGCCGTCACACGAAGCTCGTCCGAGCATGGAGACAGACATCATGTCCAAGCAGAAAGCCAAAGAGGAATACGTTCAGATCGACGACATGCCGTGGGCCCCCTTCCCGGACGCCTTTTCCAAGGGCGGCATCACCTGGCGGCTGCTCTACGTGTCGCCGGAGGCCGGCACCTGGACCGCGGTCTTCGAATGCCCGGCCGGTTCGTCCTTCAACGCCCACTTCCACACCGGGCCCGGCGAGTACTTTCTGTACAAGGGACGGATGGATGTGCGTGGCGGCAAGGCCGCGGGCGGCGACACGGCGGTGGCTCCCGGCTACGGCTTCGAGTCGTCGGGAGCGCGCCACGACAAGACCTACTTCCCGATCGACAGCGCGTTCTACATGACCTTCTCCGGGCCGCTGGCCTTCATCCAGCCGGACGCGACAGTGATCGCCAACATCGGCTGGGAAGAAGCCCAGGGCGCGTGGCAGGCCCACGTCGACGCGCAGAAGCCGGCCCGCAGCGCGGCCTGAAGCCGCGGGCGGCATCGCGCCGGGCGAATGAGCGCCCGGCGCGGTCGCCATGCCTGCGGTCCGCCCTCCACCGCCCCTCCGCGCCAAACGACCATGCCCAAGATCATCCACACCATGATCCGCGTCCTCGACCTGGATCGTTCGACGCGCTTCTATGCCGACCTGCTGGCCCTGCGCGAGTCGCACCGCCTGGACTTCCCGGACTTCGCGCTGGTCTACCTGCGCAACGACGAAGACGACTTCGAACTGGAGCTGACGCTGAACAAGGGCCGCGAGGAGCCTTACACGCACGGCAGCGGCTACGGTCACATCGCGGCCGTGGTCGACGACGCCGACGCCGAGCGCCGACGCCTGCTGGCACTCGGGCATCAGCCCGGCGAGGTGAAGGAATTCAGGCGCGGCGAAGAACTGCTGGCGCGCTTCTTCTTCATCCAGGATCCGGACGGCTACAAGATCGAGGTGCTGCAGCGTCACGGTCACTATCGTTAGAGGCCGCCGGACCGGTGACGCGCGTTTTCGCGAAGCGTCAAGTCGGTCTTCGTTCAGGCGCCACGCAGCCGCCTGCGGCGGCTGCCATACTCGACACGTCGACCGGGGCCGAGGCCCCCGATACGCCATTCGAGCCGTGGAGCCGGGCGGCATCCGCGGCCAACGGAGACAAGGCATGCCAGCAGACGCCAGCGTGGATTGCGCCCGATCGACACATCAGTGGTCGACCGCCGGGCTGAGCCGGGCCGACACGACCGATGCCTGGCAGGCGGCCCTGAACGACAACTATGGCCGCTGGCAGGTGACCCATTCGGTCGACGAGGGCTTCTCGGCCAGCATCCGCAACCGCGACTTCAGCGGCGTGCGCGTCGTCGAATGTGTCTGCGACCCCTGCACCGGGCGCCGCCTGCCGCAGTTCGTCGAGCAGGAACCCGAGCCGTACATCGGCGTGCAGATCACCAAGGCCGGGCGCGAACGCTTCCACATCGACGGCGAAGACATCAGCCTGGGTGCGGGCGACCTGGTGATCTGGACGAGCACACAGGCTGCCGAATTCACCGTCATCGAACGCCTGCACAAGGTGTCGCTGGTGCTGCCCTGGTCGGAGGTGCGGGAACGGCTGCCGCGCGGCACGAACTTCGCGGGCACGGTCATCGACAGCCGCGTGGGCATCGGCGCGGTGCTGTACTCGCACGTCGACAGCCTGGCCCGGCAGTTGGAAAGGTTCACCGCCACCGACCATGCCGCCGTGCGCAGGGCCACGCTGGAACTGCTGACCGCGGCGATGAGCCATCGCGTGGAGACGCCGCAGCGCGGGCTCGCGCTGCGCTACCTGAAGCAGCTGCAGGACTACATCCTGGCGAACCTGCAGGACGAGCGCCTGTCGCCGACGAGCATCGCCGCAGCCAACCACATGTCGCCGCGCTACGTGCACATGCTGTTCGCGCAGATCGGCATCAGCGCGTCGTCGTGGATCCGTACGCAGCGCCTGGAGCGCTGCCGCGACGACCTGCGCAGCCGCGCCTATCGCGATTGCAGCATCGCCGAGGTCGCCTACACCTGGGGCTTCACCGACCCCTCGCATTTCACGCGCATCTTCAAGCAGCAGTACGGACTGGGGCCGCGCGAGTATCGCGAGACCCAGCCGCGCTGAGCGCGGCCTCGCCGGCACGAACGCCCGCCGCGGACGGCGGCGACACAGCGGCCAGCCGGCCGCTGCGCCGAGTTGCGCGGATCAGGTCGCGGTGAAGGTCTGCACCGCGATCTTGCCCCCACGAACCACCAGCGTGTCGGTCGCGAGGTTCACGAAAGGCCGGGCCTCCCACACCAGGTAGGCCACATCACCGTCGATCGCCTGCGCGCTGATCTTGAACGCCTCCCAGAAGCCCGGTTTCACCGACTTCAGGAAGCCGTCGAAGAAGCCGCGGATCTCGACCACGCCGCGGTACCGCTTGTCGTGCGTCAGGATCACCGACGACGCCGAATAGTCCTTCAGGATCTCGTCGAGCCCCTTGGCGAACGCACCCAGGTGATGCTCCAGCACCGCCTGGGTGGCGCGCGGCGCGGCCAGCGCGTCGCCGCAGACGCTGGCCAGCGGCAGCGCCACCAGCGCCAGCGTGCCGCCTGTCAGGGCGTGGCGCCGTGCGCTGCGCAGCGGCTCTTGTTCGAGTCGGTTCATGTCGTCCTCCTGCCCGCGTCAGGCGAATGCCGTGAAGGTCTGCACATGGATCTTTCCATCACGCACCAGCAGCGTGTCGGTGGCCATCGCGACGAAGGGTTTGGCTTCCCACACCAGATAGGCCACGTCCCCGCACACCTCCTGGCGCCGGATGTTGAACGCCTCCCAGAAGCCCGGCTGGATGTCTTTCAGGAAGCCGGCGAAGAACTGGCGGATGCTGGCCAGGCCGGTGATGGTGCCGGTCTGCAGCACGATGCTCGAGCTTTCGGCATAGTCGGACACCAGGGCATCGAGCCCTTGCGCAAAGGCCTGCAGATGATGCGCGAACACGTCCTGCGTGCTGCGCGTGCGCTTCGATCCATCGACGTCGGACACGGCGGGTCTCCTTGGGATTGCGGCCCATGCCGGGCCGTGGCGCCGGACGATAGACAGCCATCGGCACGACAGCTGCCGCACCAGCGAAACGCCGCTTGACTGGCCGTGCACACCGCGGGTTATCGCGGGCGCCGGTGTCGCGGGCCGGTGGCCGACGCAGCGGCGCCCTCGTCGCCAGCGTCGCCGGCCTCGTCGCGCCGCATCGCCTGCAGCGATTTCAGCCACCAGGAGCGCAACCCAATCACCATCGTGAAGGGCGAACGCTGCGCGGCGGGCAACCGCTGGTCCGCCAAGTGTTGCATCGCGAAATCCTGCGCGACGCGCTGCAAGCGATCCGCCAGCACCGCGGCTTCAGAGCGCGCGATCGAACCGTGAACCACCGTCAGCAGTTCGCCGTCGCCATCGAAGCCGCCGTTGAAGTAGTCGCCGGCCACCTGCTCGCGGAAGTAGGTCATCACCGGCCCGTTCGGGCGCCAACGGAAGGTCTTGTCGATGTTGAGCCGGTAGCGGTTCAGCGGCCGCAGTTCGATGATGCCGAGCTTGTCCAGCCGCGCGAGCTCGCGAATGGCCTCCACTTCGGTCAGGCGGTAGCTGGACAGCACCTGTTCCAGCGTCCACTGCGACAGCACGCAGGTGGCCATCAGCAGCAGCTTGGGGTCCGACACGACCGCCCGCTCCTGCTCCAGTGACAGCTCGCGCAGCGGGGCCTTCTGCGCCGCCACGCGCTCGGCCAGCTCGCCGAAGTCCATCTTCAGCACGCGGCAGATGGCGTCGATGCGCGACAGCGGCATGTCGGCGTTGGCAAACATCCGCTTGACGCTGCTTTCCGCCAAACCGAGCTTCGGCGCGAGCCTGGCATAGGTGAGACCGGCCGCGCGCAGCTCCTGCTTCAGGACGTCGATCAGGCTCTGGGTGCTGCTCATG
>JBGAII010000011.1:0-50909 GCA_044225625.1 Rubrivivax sp. | reverse complement strand
TCGCGCGGTGGATCGCGGTGACCAGCGCATCGCCCTCGATGGTCTTCAGCAGGTAGCCGCAGGCGCCGCCGCGCAGCGCGGCCGCCAGGTCGGCCTCGTCCTCGCTGACGGTCAGCATCATGATGCGCGCTGCCGGCGCGGCCTGGCGCAGCGCCGGCAGTGCGTCGACGCCGGTCACGCCCGGCAGGTGGTTGTCCAGCAGGATCAGGTCGGGCTGCAGTTCGGCGGCGCGGCGCTGCGCTTCGCCGGCGTCGGCCGCATCGCCCACCACCTGCAGCGATGCGTCGCGCGCGAGCAGCGCGGTCAGCCCGCGCCGGAACAGCGTGTGGTCGTCCACCACCAGGATGCGCACCGGCGTGCTCATGAGGCCATCTCCGCGGCGGGCTCGGTCTTGCGTTCGACGGCCGCCGCCGGCAGCTGCAGCAGCACCGAGGTGCCGCGCCCCGGCGTGGCGATCACCTCCAGCGTCGCGCCGATGCGTTCGGCGCGCTCGGCCATGATGCGCAGCCCCACGTGCGTCTCGGCGCGCGTCGGGTCGTCGGTGTCGAAGCCGGTGCCGTCGTCGCGCACCTCGAAGCGCCAGGCCGGCTGCTGCTGCACGTCCAGCCAGACCTGCCGCGCACGGGCATGCTTGCGCACGTTGGACAGCGCCTCCTGCACGATGTGCAGCACCTGGATCTGGATGTCCGGCGCCAGCGGCAGGCCGTGGCCCTGCATCTGCAGCTGTGCGGCGATGCCGCTGTGGTGCTCGAACTTGCGCAGCGTGCTGCGCAGCGCGGGCTCGATGTCCTCGGTGTTGGTGCGGGTGCGGAAGTGCAGCAGCAGTTCGCGCACGTCGCCGTAGCTTTCGCGCACGCCGGTGTCGATCTCGGCCAGCACCGCCTGCACGCGCTGCGCGTCGCCGCCGGCCAGCGCGTCGCGCATCAGCTGCACCTGGATCTTCAGGAAGGCCAGCGACTGGGCGATCGAGTCGTGCAGTTCGCGCGCCAGCAGGTTGCGTTCCTGCGAGACCGCGGCTTCCCTGTCGAGCCGGCCGAGGCGCAGGTTTTCCATCGCCGCGCCCAGGTGCGAGACCAGCGCCTCGAGCAACGAACGTTCGGCGGGCGAGGGCTGGACCTGGGCGTTGTAGAACAGGTTCAGTTCGCCCATCGTGCGTTCGTGCACGCGGATCGGCAGCGACACCAGCGTCTCGAAGTCGGCCTGCGCGCAGTGTTTCGGGCCGTCCTGCGGCAGCGCGCGGATCGGGATCACGCGGGCGCCGCTGTCGGCCTGCGGCAGGCCGCAGTGGCAGTCACCCACCAGCAGGCATTGTTCGTCCTCGACCATCGCCGCGGGCAGCCCCTGGCTGGCCAGCAGCAGGTAGCGCCGGTTGCCTTCGTCGGACCAGCGGATGGCCACCGCATCGGCGCGCGCCACCTGCGCGATGCGCCGGCTGAAGCCGTCGCTCAGCGCCTCCAGCGTGGTGGCGGCGCTGATCAGCGTGCTCATGTCGTACAGCGCCTGCAGCCGCTCGCCCTTGTCCTGCAGCTCGCGCGTCTTCTCCGCGACCTTGGCCTCGAGGTGCCGGTACAACGATTGCAGATGCTCCGCCAGATCGTTGAAGCCGGCCGCCAGCGTGCCGAACTCGTCGTGGCTGGCCTGCGGCACGCGCGCGCCGAAGTCGCCGCCCTGCAGCCGCTCGATCGCGCGCTTCAGCTGCGACACCGGCTCCAGCACGAAGCGGTAGCCGGTGAGCAGCAGCGTGATGCCGGCGGTGATGGCCAGCACCAGCACCACCGTCTGCAACAGGTGCTGCAGCGCGGTCCAGCGCGACATGTGGGTCTCGATGGCGTCGACCAGCGCGTCGATCTGCACCACGAAGTCCGCCGCGCGCGCGCGCAGCGCAGCCACGTCCAGCGGCCCGTCGGCGGGCCACTGCACGGCAAAGTGCTGCCAGTCGCGCTCGACCGCGGCAAAGCGTTCGCGCACCTTGTCGTCCCAGGGCACGAACAGCGGGCGTTCCGGATCGCCGCTGCGCAGCAGCGCCAGGCCGCGTTCGAACTCGGCGCGCTGCAGGCGCAGTTGTTCGGCATCGCCGGTGGCCACCGACAGTGCCAGGCGGTAGGTCTGCATGCGCATGCGCCCGGCCTCGTTGACCGCCGCAGCGCCGCCTTCGAGTTGCCAGGACACCCACAGCGTGGCCGAGATCGCCAGCAGCGTCAGGATCAGGAACGGCGTGGCGACCACGGCCAGCTTCGTGCCCAGGTTCCAGCGGGCAGGGCGGTTCATCGACGTGCTCCCAGTCCGACCCAGGGGTCCTTGGTGATGGCGACGGCGACGATCCAGCCGACCACGGCCAGCGCCGCCAACCCGGCCGCGGCGCGCTGCACGCGCGGCCGGCCCGGGCGCAGCGCGACCATGCCCAGAGCGATGTAGAGCAACAGGCCGATGATCTTCGCGGCCAGCCAGGGCGCGGCCCACGGCGCGAGTTGCAACCTCCACAGCATGGCCAGCGCCGACAGCAGCAACAGCGTGTCCACACCGTGCGGCAGCGTGCGTGCGGCCCGGCTGCGCACCCAGGCGGCACCGGCGAGCGCGCCGGCCCCGCGCGCGCAGAAGCCGGCGATCGACAGTGCGGCGCAGCCCTGGTGCAGCAGCTTCAGCGTGGCGTAGTCCATCGGCCTGGCCTGGCGGTTCATCCCGGGCGGCCGTCCAGACGCGGCCGCACCAGGATCGGCGCATAGCGCCAGGCGTACAGGCCGAAGCCGACGGACCACAACAGGGCCGATGCCAGCGCCGCGGAGACCACCGCCTGGGGATGCAGCAGCGGCAGGCCCACGCGCACGACGGCGGCGCCCAGCACCAGTGCGTAGCAGGCGGTGTCCACCCCGTCGGCGCGCAGCGGCCGTGCCGTGTGGCCGCGGGCCGTGCGCGTCATCATGCCGATGATCAGCCCGCCGGCTGCGCCGACGGTCAGCGCGTGCGTGGCCAGCGAGCCGCTGTTCCAGCCCAGTGCCGCACCAGCGCGCAGCAGCAGGTGCAGTGGAATCCACAGGTAGGCGGCGTGCAGGACCCAGACCAGCGGTGTGCGCAGCGTGGTCCACGGCTGCCACAGGCCCCAGCGCGCCAGATGCAGCATCGCGGCCAGCACCGCCAGCAGCGCCAGTGCCGCCGCCGGCAGCGAGCCGAGATCGGCCACGGCCAGCAGCAGCACCGCGCCGAGCGCGAGGCGTTCCAGCAGCGCATGGCGGCGCGGCCGTGCGCCGGGCACGCCGTTCTGCGTGAACATCGGCACCACGCGGCCGGCCATCACCACCATGATGAACAGCACCACGTCCAGCCCCAGCTGGATGCCGGCGAAGGCCGGCAGCGCGGCCACGCCCAGCAGTGCCAGGTGCACCCACAGCGATGCCGCGGCCAGCAGCAGCAGCAGGCCGATGAAGAAGTAGTTGCGGCGGTTGCCGGCACCGACCAGCGCACGGCCGAGCCCGGCGGCGGCCGCCAGCACGAAGCCGGTGTTCGCGGCGGCTGCGGCCCAGCCCCAGGGCGTGAGCGCCAGCACCCGCGCGGCCAGCCACAGCGCCGCCAGCGCGGCCAGCGCGGCGCCGCTGGGCGTGGGCCGGCCGCTCCAGTTGCGCCCGGCGGTGAACAGGAAGCCGACGATGACGGCAAGCACGAAGCCGAACAGCATCTCGTGCGCATGCCCCATCGGCCCGTCCAGATAGGGACGCGGCAGCAGCCCGGCGTATTGCAGCGCCCACAGCGGCACCGACAGTGCGGCGAAGCTGCTGGCCAGCAGGTAGAAGGGCCGGAAACCCAGCTGCCACAGCGCGATGCCGCGCGGCGCCGCCGCGCCATGCCGTGGCGGCGGCTCCTGGAGGTGCAGCACCTGGCTCACTGGACTACCCCGTGCACTACGTGCTCCCGGATCAGCGCTGGGGAGCGGCCCCGCGCGCTCACCGGACTCCCCTCCGCACCGCGTGCTCCGGGATGAGCGCTGGGGAGCGGCCCGGCGCGCTCATGCGGGCAGCAGCGGGTGCAGCCCGCGCAGTTGGGCCAGCGTGCGCGGGTGGCGCGCGAGGTCGGCCAGCGTGTAGCGGTCGAGTACCGCATGAAAGGCGTCGACCGCCTCGCCGAGCACGCCGCGCAGCCGGCAGCCGTGCGCCAGCGGACAGGGGCGGGCATCGTCGGCGAAGCAGGCCGCGGGCAGGTCGCCGCGCTCGGTGTAGCGCACCACGTCGCCGACGACGATGTCGGCCGGGCTCTGCGCCAGGGCCAGGCCGCCACCCTTGCCGCGCACGTTGGCCAGCCAGCCGGCGCGACCCAGCGCATGCGCCACCTTGGACAGGTGGTTCTCGGCGATGTCGAAGGCCTGCGCCACTTCGGCGATGGTGGCGCGCCGCGAGGGCTCGGCCGCCAGGTACATCAGCAGGCGCAGGCTGTAGTCGGTGAAGGCGCTGAGCTTCATGCGCTTCAGAAGGTGCATTTCAGATGCATCTATCCTAGGCGGGGTGGAGCGCAGGCCCTTTGACGCGGGTCAACCGCGCACACGCCGGCACAATGACGGCATGAGCAAGGCCTTCACGCGCGAGAGCGATGCCGAGGACGACGACGACGGCGATGCCGGCGCCGCGCCGCTGCCCGCGGGCACGCGCAACTACATCACGCCGGCCGGCTACCGCCGGCTGCGCGAGGAGCTGATGACGCTGCTCGACGTCGAGCGGCCGAAGATGGTGGAGACCGTGTCCTGGGCCGCGAAGAACGGCGACCGCTCCGAAAACGGCGACTACCTGTACGGCAAGAAGCGGCTGCGCGAGATCGACCGGCGCATCCGCTTCCTGACACGCCGCCTGGACATCGCCGAGGTGGCCGACCCGTCGGTGCACCATGGCAGCGACCAGATCTTCTTCGGCGCCACCGTCACCTATGCCAACGAGCAGGGCGAGGAACGCACGATCACCATCAAGGGCATCGACGAGGCGGACAGCCTGCAGGGCGAGGTGTCGTGGATCGCGCCGATCGCTCGTGCGCTGTTGAAGGCCCGCGAAGGCGATGAGGTCTCGCTGCAGACGCCCGGAGGGACGCAGCGCGTCGAGATCCTCGAAGTCCGCTATCCGCAGCCGGAAGCGGCCGGTTAGGGCTTGACTCGCCAGACCCGCAGCACGGTCGGCGAGCGGCGCAGCGTGCGCAGCACGTCGGCCAGGTGCAGCCGGTCGCGCACGCTGACCAGCAGCTTCAGCTCGGCCGACTCGGCGGGTCGGTCCTGGCCCATGTCCAGGTGCGTGATGTCGGCCTCGGCGGCGCTGATGGCCGAGGCCACCTGCGCCAGCACGCCCTTGCCATTGCGCACCAGCACCATGACCGCGGTCTCGAAGGGCCGGGTCAGCTCGTCGGCCCATTCCACCTGCATCCAGCGTTCGCTGTCGCGTTCGAACAGGCGTTTGCCGACGTGGCAGTCGCTGGTGTGCACCACCAGCCCTTCGCCGCGGCCGAGGTAGCCGACCAGCGCGTCGCCCGGGATCGGCCGGCAGCAGGTGGCCAGCTGCACCGTCGCGCCTTCGGAGCCGTCGATGAACACCACGCCCTGCGCGGTGCCGTTGTCGTCGGTGGCATAGCGGCCGAGCGTCAGCGTCACCGCGTCGGGACGTGCACCCTGGTCGATCATCAGCGCAGCCAGGCGCTTGGCGACGATGGTGGCGATCTTGCGGCCGAGCGCGATGTCCGACATCAGCTCGACGCGCCCACGGTTGCCGCTCCAGCGCGTCAGCTGCTGCCACAGCGCGCTGGCCCGGGCGTCGCCGGGGTCGCTGGACGGCATCAGCAGCCCTTCGGCGCGCAGCGCCTGCGCCAGCATCTTCTCGCCCACGGCGCGGGACTCGTCCTGCTCCATGGTCTTCAGGTAGTGCCGGATCTTCGAGCGCGCACGGCCGGTGCGCACCATGTTCAGCCACGACGGGTTGGGGCGCGCACCCGGGGCGGTGATGACCTCCACCACGTCGCCGCTGCGCAGCTCGGTGCGCAGCGCCACGGCCTCGCCGTTGACCTTGGCCGCCACCGTGCGGTCGCCGACGTCGGAGTGGATGGCGTAGGCGAAGTCCACCGGCGTGGCACCGCGCGGCAGCGCCAGGATCTTGCTCTTCGGCGTGAACACGTAGACCGCGTCGGGGAACAGGTCGATCTTGACGTGCTCGAGGAACTCGGCCGAATCGCGCGTCTCGTCCTGGATGTCGATCAGCGACTGCAGCCACATCGCCCAGGCGCTGCGGGTCCGCAGCCGGGTTGCCGTCCTTGCCCTCGATCTTGTACAGCCAGTGCGCGGCGACGCCGCTCTCGGCCACCGCATGCATGGCCTCGGTGCGGATCTGGAACTCCACCGCCGTGCCCAGCGGGCTGACCAGCGTGGTGTGCAGCGACTGGTAGCCGTTGGCCTGGGGATGCAAGGAAACCCTGGAGCGCCCCGGCTTGCCAGCTGGTGGCAACGTTGAAGCATTGCACTCGGGCTGCGTGGCGACGACGATGCGGAAGCCGGTCAAAGAACGGTGCCAGCTGCTTCGGGCATCTTCTGCGGTAGATCAACAGGTCTTCGCGGCCGCTGACCGCACCTTGATTTTGGCCGCGGCGAAGGCCTTCTCCACGTCGCGGCGCACGCGTTCGACGCGCTGCACCGCCTTGGCCAGCGCCGCATGGCGCCATGGGTACAGGTATTCGAAGCACAGTTCCTGCAGCTCGCGGTAGACCTGGTTCAGCCCCAGCCGGTGCGCGATCGGCGCATAGATGTCCAGCGTCTCGCGTGCGATGCGCTGGCGCTTGTCCGGCGGCATCGCCACCATCGTGCGCATGTTGTGCAGCCGGTCGGCGAGCTTGATGAGGATGACGCGCACGTCGCGCGCCATCGCCAGCAGCATCTTGCGGAAGGACTCGGCCTGGCCTTCCAGCCGGGTGTTGAACTGCAGCTTGTCGAGTTTGGTGAGCCCGTCCACCAGTTCGGCCGTGGGCGCGCCGAAGCGCTCGATCAGCTCGGCCTTGGTGACACCCTGGTCCTCGATCGTGTCGTGCATCAGCGCAGCCATGATGGCCTGCACGTCCAGCTTCCAGTCGGCGCACAGGCCGGCCACCGCGATCGGGTGGGTGATGTAGGGCTCGCCGGTGGCGCGGAACTGGCCGAGGTGCGCCTCGTCCGCGAACTTGAAGGCCTCGAGCACCTTCTTGTGGTCGGCCTTCGGCAGGTAGCTGAGCTTGTCGGTCAGCGCGGCGAACGAGGCCACCGCCGGGCTCTTGGTCGGCGGCGACACGGCGCGCTGCAGCCCCTGCAATGCAGAGGGCAGCAGTTCAGCGGCCAGCGAGCGGATGCCCATGGCCGGAATTTAGCAGGCCATCAAAAGGAAAGGGCGCCCCAGGGCGCCCTTCGCGGGTAAAGACGGTCGCCGCTCAGTGCGTCAGACCGGCACCTTGCGCAGCATCTCGACGCCCACCTCGCCGGCGGCGATCTCGCGCAGCGCGGTGACGCCGGGCTTGTTCTTGGTCTCGATCTTCGGCGCGTGGCCCTGGCTGAGCATGCGCGCGCGGTAGGTCGCGGCCAGCACCAGCTGGAAGCGGTTCGGGATCTTGTGCAGGCAGTCTTCGACGGTAATGCGGGCCATGTTGCTTGCCTCGTGGTCAGGTCATTGGATGTCGAGGGCAGCGAAGACCTGAGGACGGTGGCGGGCCTGTGCCGCGTACTTCAGGCGCTGCGAGTGCACGATGGTCTTCAGGTCGAAGAGTGCCGTCTCGAACAAGGCATTGATTATAACGTAGTCGAAGTGCCGGGCCTGGGCGACCTCGAGGCGCGCATTGGCCATGCGCCGTTCGATCACCTCCTGGCCGTCCTCGCCGCGGCGCTGCAGGCGCTGCAGCAGCTCCTGCCAGCTGGGCGGCAGGATGAAGATCAGCACCGCGTCCTGGAACAGCGTCTTGATCTGCAGCGCGCCCTGCCAGTCGATCTCCAGCACCACGTCGTGGCCGCTCTGCAGCCGGGCCTCGATGGCGACACGCGAGGTGCCGTACAGGTTGCCGTGCACCTCGGCCCATTCGAAGAACTCGCCGCGGGCGGCCATCGCCCGGAACTGGGCCTCGTCGACGAAGTGGTACTCGCGGCCCTGCTGTTCCTGTCCGCGCGGCGGCCGGGTGGTGTGGGACACCGACACGATCAGCCGCGAGTCGAGCTCCAGCAGCGCCTTGACGAGGCTGGACTTGCCCGTGCCGCTGGGCGCGGCGACGACGAAGAGATTGCCCGGCGTCTGCATGGTGATTGGCTGCGCGAGGCCGGCGAGTCTAGCAGCGCGCTGCCGGTGGCGCGCCGAGACCACCGGGGTCACGGCGGTACTTTGCACGCCGCTGCACGGGCGTCGGTGTCGCGATGGTGGCGCTCAGCCGGCCGGCGGCGCGGCCGGGTTTGAGGGGGCCACCGGGGCCTGTGCCAGATCCTGCGCGGCCTGCGGCGTCAGGCCGCGCACCACCAGCTCGCGCTGCGGCCGCGGCACCTCGATGCCGGCTTCGGCCAGGCCGGCGCGGACCTTCATCGCCAGCTCGGTGCGCACCTGCACCCAGTCGGTGAAGTCCTTGGTCCAGGCGCGGATGCTGAACTGCAGCTCACCGGGTGCCAGCCCGATCATGATCGCCGACGGCGCCGGCGTCGCCGCGACGCCGCTGACACCGCGTGCGATTTCCACCAGCAGGTCCATCGTGCGCTGCGGATCGGCGGAGTAGGGGGTGTTGATGGCCAGCTCGACGCGGCGGCGCGTGCCGTTCAGCGTCCAGTTGATCAGCTTGTCGGCCAGCAGCATGCCGTTGGGCACGACGACGTCGGCGCCGTCGAAGGTGGTGACGATGGTGGCGCGCAGGCCGATCTCGCGGACCTGGCCCAGGACGCCGGCCACTTCGACCGTGTCGCCGCGCTGCAGCGGGCGTTCGAACATCAGGATCAGACCGGCGACGAAATTGCGCACCACGTCCTGCAGGCCGAAGCCGATGCCGACGCCGAGCGCGCCGAAGACCAGCGTCAGCTGCCCGACCTGGAAGCCGGCCGCGGCCAGTGCCGCTAGCAGGCCGAGGAACAGCACCACGTAGTAGCTCAGCGAGGACACGCTGTTGCCCACGCCGCGCGGCAGCGACAGGCCCGGCAGGATGTCCTCGGCCAGCACCTGGCGGATGGTCTTGGCCAGCCAGAACGCGACCATCGTCGCCAGCGCGAAGGACACCAGGCTGCCCAGGCTGAGCGACAGTTCGCCGATCTGGAACTTGTAGGTCAGCACGGTGACGACGAAGGTCGACACCGGCCGGTAGACGCGGAAGGACTGCAGTGCGAACAGCAGCCAGGCCGCGATCAGCAGCAGGCGCCCCACCGTGACCACCGCCGGCGCCAGCGACGACCAGTAGCGTTCGACCAGGCGGGCCGCCGTCGGGCCGGCCAGCAGCACCTGTGCCAGCGCGATCACCACCTTGGCGCCGGCATAGATGGCCAGCGCCGCATAGCTGCTGTCCAGCGTGGCCGAGACCAGCATCGACGACAGCGAGATGTTGCCGAGCACGTTGGACAGCGCAGCAACGCCGAGCACGATGCAGGCAGCCCAGGCCACCAGATGCCAGGAGCCGGACTGGAAGCGGTTCTCGGCCTGCTCGCCGCCGCGGCGGGCGTGCAGCAGGTTCAGCGCCAGCGTCAGCAGCATCAGCAGGTTCACGCCGAGCAGCAGCAGCCGGTACAGCAGCGGGTTGCCGATCAGCAGCGAGACGACGACGTTGAGGAAGTAGAACAGCGCGCTGAGGTAGGCCCACGGCCCGACGATGCTCAGCATGCGGCGTTGCAGCAGGCCCAGCACCGGCACCCAGGCCAGCAGCATCACCAACTGCTGACGCAGATGCGGCCCCTGCAGGCCGTAGGCGACGGCGAGGGCGGCCACCAGCAGCAGCCATGCCGCCCACGGGCGCGACAGTGCCTGCAGTGCGCTGTCGCCCAGCTGATCGGCGGCCACCAGTTTGCGCGCGCGGCGCCGGAACCAGAACACGAGCGGCAGCAGCAGGGCCGAGGCGAGCCCCAGCGCGGGCAGCAGCCGGGCGTGCGCCGCGTCGTAGTCGCGGGCGAACGCCGTCTCGATCTCCAGGCTGCGGCGCAGGCCCACGGTCACCGGCTGCTGCGTGTCGGCTTCACGCACGGCCTGCCACAGCGGCGGCGTGTCCATCGACACCAGGCGACGGTCTTGCTCGGCCACCTGGCCCGAGACGATCGCGACGCCGCGCTGCACCTGCGTGGCCAACGCGTTGCTCTTGCGGCCGAGGTCGAGCAGCTTGCCCAGCGGGTCGGCCAACGCGTTCTGCGCCCGGTCGATCTGGGCCACCATCTCGTTGGAACGTTCCACCAGCGCCGGCGACAGGTAGGGCTGCGCGCCCGTCGCCTGCCACGCCGCCCGGCGTGCCGCCAAATCGGCGGCGTCCTCCGACGCGGCATTGGTCAGGCGCGTGAGCTCGGCGCGGGTCTGCGTCAGCGCGCGTTCCTTCAGCTGCCAGTGCCGCTCCAGGCTTTCCAGGCGCTGCACCGACAGCTGGCCCAGATCGTTGCGGTCGGTGCGCTCGTCCAGGCTGTCCAAGGCTGCGGCCTGGCGCGCCAACTCGTTTTCGATGCGCCGCACCTTGTCGGCCATCTGGATGCGCCGCTGCACGCCTTGCAGGAACTTCTCGTCGGCATCGGCGCGCGACGGAATGTCGCCCGGCGCAATGGCCGTCGCGCTGTCGGCCGGCGCGGTCTGGGCCGCTGTCGGCGCCAGCAGGGCCAGTGCCAGCAGGCCCAGCGCCAGCGAGCGGCGCAGGAGGACCGGCAGCGGCTTCAGAACAGGAAGTACCGCTGGGCCAGCGGCAGGCTGGTCGCGGCCTCGCAGGTAAGAAGTACGCCGTCGGCGCGCACCTCGTAGGTCTGCGCGTCGATCTGCATCTTCGGCGTGTAGCCGTTGTGCACCATGTGGCGCTTGGCCACGCTGCGGCAGTGGCGCACCGCCGAGAGCGGCTTGTGCAGGCCCAGCGTGTCGGCCAGGTCCGCCGCCAGCGCCGCCTGGCTGACGAAGGTGAGCGAGCCACGCGCCACCGCGCCGCCGAAGGCGCCGAACATCGGACGGTAGTGCACCGGCTGCGGCGTCGGGATGCTCGCGTTCGGGTCGCCCATGGCCGACATCGCGATCAGCCCGCCCTTCATCACCAGCGAGGGCTTGACGCCGAAGAAGGCCGGCTTCCAGAACACCAGGTCGGCCCACTTGCCGACCTCGATGCTGCCGATGTCGTGGCTCATGCCGTTGGCGATGGCCGGGTTGATGGTGTACTTGGCGACGTAGCGCTTGGCGCGGAAGTTGTCGTTGCGCGCGCTGTCCTCGGGCAGGCTGCCGCGCTGCAGCTTCATCTTGTGCGCGGTCTGCCAGGTGCGCAGCACCATCTCGCCGACCCGGCCCATCGCCTGGCTGTCGCTGCTCATCATGCTGATCGCGCCCAGGTCGTGCAGCACGTCCTCGGCGGCGATGGTCTCGCGGCGGATGCGGCTCTCGGCGAAGGCCAAGTCCTCGGCGATCGATGCGTCGAGGTGGTGGCAGACCATCAGCATGTCCAGGTGCTCGTCCACCGTGTTGGCGGTGAAGGGCATCGTCGGATTGGTCGACGAGGGCAGGAAGTTCGGCTCGCCGACCACACGCAGGATGTCGGGCGCATGGCCGCCGCCGGCACCTTCGGTGTGGAACGCGCACAGCGTGCGTCCCTTGGTGGCGGCGATCGTGTCCTCGACGAAGCCGGATTCGTTCAGCGTGTCGCTGTGGATCGAGACCTGCGTGTCGGTGGCTTCGGCCACACCCAGGCAGCAGTCGATCGCCGCCGGCGTGGTGCCCCAGTCCTCGTGCAGCTTCAGGCCCACGGCGCCGGCCTCGATCTGCTGGCGCAGCGCCTCGGGCTGGCTGGCGTTGCCCTTGCCCAGGAAGGCGAGGTTGATCGGGAAGGCGTCCGCGGCCAGCAGCATGCGGGCGATGTTCTCCGGTCCCGGCGTGCAGGTGGTGGCCAGCGTGCCGGTGGCCGGCCCGGTACCGCCGCCGACCATGGTGGTGACGCCGGAGGACAGCGCCTCGTCGATCTGCTGCGGACAGATGAAGTGGATGTGGCTGTCGATCGCGCCGGCGGTGACGATCATGCCTTCGGCGGCGATGACCTCGGTGCCGGGCCCGATGACGATGTCCACGCCCGGCTGCACGTCCGGGTTGCCGGCCTTGCCGATGGCGCAGATGCGCGAGCCGCGCAGGCCGATGTCGGCCTTGACGATGCCCCAGTGGTCGAGGATCAGCGCATTGGTGATCACGCAGTCCACCGCCTCGGCCGGGCCGGGCCCGTTGACCACCTGGCTCTGGCCCATGCCGTCGCGGATGGTCTTGCCGCCGCCGAATTTGACCTCTTCGCCGTAGCTGCCGGCGCGCAGCGTGTAGTCCTGTTCGACCTCGATGATCAGTTCGGTGTCGGCCAGGCGCACGCGGTCGCCGACCGTCGGACCGTAGATCTCTGCATAGGCGCGTCGTCCGATCTGGGCCATCACAGCTTTCCTTGAACGAGGCCGCGGAAGCCGACCACGCGGCGCGCGCCGGCATAGTCCACCAGTTCCACCGTGCGCTGCTGGCCCGGCTCGAAGCGCACCGCGGTGCTCGACGGGATGTTCAGGCGCATGCCGCGCGAAGCGGAGCGGTCGAACTTCAGTGCCGCATTGGTTTCGGCGAAGTGATAGTGCGAGCCGACCTGGATGGGCCGGTCGCCGGTGTTCTCGACCACCAGCGTCAGCGTGCGCCGGCCGGTGTTCAGTGCGCGGTCGCCGTCGTCGACGAGCAGTTCACCGGGCGTCATGATCAGGCCACCCCGACGAAAAGCAGCGCGCCGAACAGCGACACCGCCAGGCCGGCCGCCCGTGGCCACCAGAGGCTGCGGCCGCGCAGGCTGAAGCCCAGCACCAGCCCGCCGGTGTGCAGCAACGCGGTGGCCAGCACCATGCCCGCCAGCGCCTCCAGCCCGGCCAGCTCGGCGCCATGCGCGGCGCCGTGGAACAGCGCGAACAGCGCGGCCACCGCCGACATCGCCGCCGCCGGCCAGGCGCTGCGCGCCGCCAGCAGCGCTCCCAGCAGCACCAGCGACAGCGCAATCGCCGGCTCCACCGCCGGCAACACGAGGCCGGCCGAGGCCAGCAGCGCGCCCACCAGCAGCATTGCCGCGAAGCTCATCGGCGCCAGCCACCGGCGCCGCAGCAGCGACGCGCTGCACACGCCGACCAGCAGCATGGCCAGAACATGGTCGATGCCGGTGAAGGGATGGGCGAAGCCGGTCATGAAGCCATGGTGCGCACCCGCATCGGCGCCGGCGTGCGCCAACGCCAGCGTCGGCAGGCCCAGGGGACGGCGAGCAGCGCCTGATGGACGGACTTGTTCTTCATGATGGGTACAGGGCTCCTTGCGGGTCGGAAACGGGAGACTCTTGAAGAATCAGGAAATGGGTTGGTGCACGGTCACCAATTTGGTGCCATCCGGGAAGGTCGCCTCGACCTGGATCTCGGGGATCAGCTCGGGCACGCCGTCCATCACGTCGGCACGGCCCAGCACCTGGCGGCCGGCGCTCATCAGCTCGGCCACCGTGCGGCCGTCGCGCGCGCCTTCGAGGATGGCGGCGGTGATGAAGGCCGTGGCCTCGGGCACGTTGAGCTTCAGGCCACGGGCGCGCCGGCGTTCGGCCAGCAGCGCGGCGGTGAAGATCAGCAGCTTGTCCTTCTCGCGCGGGGTCAGTTCCATGTCGGTTCGTGTGAGGCGGCGGCGCGCCGATCTTAGGGGATCCGGCAACGCGCATGCAATGGCGATGCCAGCGCAGACCTCACTCGCCGCACAGCAGCCGCATGCGGCGCTCGGCCAGCGAGAACGCTTCGTCGGTGTCGGCGTCCAGCACCTGCTGCTTGGCCTGGTCACATGCCGTGGCGGCCTCGACGTCGGCCGCCGGTGCCGGTGCCGGTGTGGGTGCTGCGGCGGGCGCCGGTGTGGCGGGCCTGGCGGCCGGCGGCGGCGCGCAGCGCGAGTCAGCCACCAGACGGATGTTGTTGAAGTTGCCCTGTTCCACCGCGACGCAGTCGCCGACGCGCTTGCCGGCCTGGTCGGAGACGACGCGGATCGTCGTGCGGCCGTCGATCAGCACGGTGTATTCGAAGGCCTGCGAACGCCCGGCCAGATTGCCGACCCCGCGGCCCGCGGCGGCGCCGCCGACGGTGCGCAGCGCGCGGTTGCTGCCCGACTGGCCGCTGCCGCTGGCCAGCCCCACCGTACCGCCGACCACCGTGCCGACGTTGCGCGCGCTGTTGCTGGTGTCGGTGACGACCACCGCATTGGTGATGCGGCCGTACTGCACGCGCGACTGCGCGTCGGCCTGCAGCGGCAGCAGCGTCAGTGCGAGCAGCATGCCGGCCAAGGGTGTTGACGGGTGGGGGTTCGTGCGTGTCATGGTTTCTCCAGAGTGCGATGCCCTTGCAGCGCAATGGCGACAACGAGACTCGACACCCGCGATCGGCGCTGCGAAGATGGCTGCGCGCATCTTGCGACGATCGCGGACAACCGACGGTTATATGGCGATGAATTCTGTTCTCCAGCCCTGGGCACGCGCCTGCGCGGCGTCGCCGGCGCTGCGCTTCGTCGACCTCAACCTGCGCGGGGTCGGCCAGGTGATGTTCCAGGACAATCCGCTGAGCGGCCTGCTGTTCCTGGCGGCGATCGCCTGGGGCGCGGTGGCCGGCGGTGCCGTCCAGGTGCTGGCCGGCGGCGTGCTCGGGCTGGTCAGCGGCACGCTGATGGCGATGTGGCTGCGCGCCGATGCGCAGAGCCTGGCGTCCGGGCTGTACGGCTACAACGCGGTGTTGGTGGGGCTGGCGCTGCCGACCTTCCTGGCGCCGTCGCCGCTGCTGTGGTGCTACGTGGTGCTGGGCGGGGCGGTGTCGGTGGTGTGCATGCTGGGCGCGGTCAACGTCACCCGCGCCTGGAGCGTGTCGGCGCTGACCTTCCCCTTCGTGCTGACCACCTGGTTGCTGTTGCTGGCCACCTACGGCTTTGCCGGCCTGCAGGGCACGACGCTGCCTTTCGCCAACCGCATCGAGCCGATCGACCCGGCGGCCGCGAACCTGCTCGTGCCGGCGGACTTCGTCACCGGACTGCTGCACAGCGTGTCGCAGGTCTTCCTCAAGGGCAACGGGGTGTCGGCGCTGCTGTTTCTGGCGGGGCTGGCGGTCGGTTCGCTGCCGGCCGCGGCCTTCGGCCTGGGGGGTGCGTTGCTGGCCGTGGTCACGGCGCACGCGCTGGGCGCGGAAAGCGAGCTGATCAGCGCCGGCCTGATGGGCTTCAGCCCGGTGCTGACGGCGATCGCGCTGGGCGCGGTGTTCTACAAGCCGACGCCGCGGGTCGCGGCCTATGCCGTGCTCGGCACCGTGTTCACGGTGATCGTGCAGGCTGCGCTGAACGTGCTGCTGACGCCCTTCGGCATTCCCACGCTGACCGCGCCGTTCGTGCTGGCGAGCTGGATCTTCCTGCTGCCGCGCCAGCAGTTCGGTGCCGCGGAGACCGCCGATGCCGGCTGAAGCCACGGGCGCCGGGCCCGACGTGCCGCCGCCCCGGCCCTGCTCGCGCGAGCGCATGCTGGCGATCATGGCGCTGTTCCCGCTGGCTTTCATCGTCGCGGCCTTCATGCTGGATGCGCCGGCCACGCTGTTCGACGGGCTGCTGGCGATCCTGCGCTCGCGCGACACGCTGACCACCGACTACATGGGCCTGGGCGGCATCGGCGCGGCGCTGCTCAACGCCGGCCTGCTGGCGCTGCTGGCCATCGCGATCTACTGGCGCAGTGGTGCGGTCATCGGCGGCGCCGCGGTGGCCTGCCTGTGGCTGGTGCTCGGCTTCGGCCTGTTCGGCAAGAACCTGCTCAACGTCTGGGGCATCGTGCTCGGCGTGGCGCTGTATGCGCGCTACCAAGGCGAGCCCTTTGCGAAGCACATCAACACCGCCTTTTTCGGTGCGGCGCTGGCGCCGATCTTCAGCGAGATCCTGTTCAGCAGCGTGCTGCCGCTGTCGACGAGCCTGCCGCTGGCGCTGGCCACGACGCTGGCGCTGGGCTTCGTGCTGCCGCCGGCCGCGGCGCATCTGTTCCGCGCGCACGAGGGCCACTCGCTCTACAACATGGGTTTCGTCGCCGGACTGCTGGGCACGCTGACGGTGGCCATCTACAAGTCCTACGGCTTCGTGCCCGAACCGGTGTTCATCTGGACGCGCGGCCACGACGGCCTGCTGGGCACGCTGCTGGTGGGGATGTTCGCCGCGATGGCGGCCATCGGATTCGTGCTCGACCCGCAGTCCGCGCAGCGCGAATGGCGGCTGATGCGCCGCAGCGGGCGCTCGCCCACCGATTTCGTCGCGCTCTTCGGCTACGGGCCGGCGCTGCTCAACATGGCGCTGACCGGGCTGATCGGCACGGCCTACGTGCTGGCGGTCGGCAGCGACCTCAACGGTCCGACGATCGGCGCCATCCTGTGCATCGTCGGCTTTTCGGCCTTCGGCAAGCACCCGCGCAACATCGTCTGGATCATGCTCGGCGTGTTCCTGGCGTCGATCACCAAGGACTGGAACGCGAGTGCGCCCTCGGCGGTGCTGGCGGCGCTGTTCGGCACCACGCTGGCGCCGATCGCCGGGCGCTTCGGCTGGCACTGGGGCATCGTCGCCGGCTTCGTGCATTCATCGGTGGCGCAGACCGTCGGTCAGCTGCACGGCGGCCTGGTGCTCTACAACAACGGCTTTGCTGCCGGCCTGGTCGCTGCGGTGCTGCTGCCGGTGATCCTGGCGCTGCGGCGACCGGACTGAGCGTCATTTCGAGACGCTCTCCGACTCGACCACCAGATCCAGCACGTAGACGTAGCGCGAGGCATCGGCCGGCAGCGGCTGGGGCCGCGTGTAGCGGTTGATGCGCAGCACGTTGCGCACGCCGGGCTGGTGCGTGTAGCCCTCGATGCTGCCGTGGAACAGGCGCCATTCGCCGGGCGGCTCGATGCGCAGGCCCTGCGCGTCGAAGCGCCGCTCGCGCACCTGCAGGCACTGGGCACGCATCACGCCGCTGCTGCATTCGACCGTCTGCGGTGCCACCTCCAGGAAGATGCGCGTGGCCTTGCCGTACAGCGCCTCCGGCGTCGCCTGGCCGCTGAAGACCAGCAGCTGCCGGCTCGGCGACAGCAGCTTCAGCGTGGGCTTGTCACCCGGCTGCAGCTCGACGTCCAGGTGCTGCGCCAGGATGGCGGACAGCGTCGCGTCGGCCTTCATCAGCGGCGCGTCGCAAGCCTTCATCGTCGCGGCCAGGCGGCCGGTCATCAGCTGGCCCTGCGGGCTGAGCCGCCAGCCGCCGTTCATCGTGTTGCAGCCACCCTGCACCGACAGGCGTGCATCCTGGAAGCGCAGCGTGAACGCATGGCCGGGCACGCTCAGCCCCTCGATCGGCTGGCCCGTGGCCTCGCTGCCCGACTGCAGCGTCCACAGATTCGACTGCAGGCTGCGTACCACCACCGGGTCGGCGCCGCGGCGGCCTGGCGTTGGCGCGGCGCCGGCATCGGCCGCCCCCGACAGCGAGGGCCATGCCAGCGTCGTGGCGATCATCAGCGGCAGCAACAGGGTGCGCAGGGACATGGTCATGGTCCTTCGAGGATCACTGGGGCTTCAGCCGCGTCAGCACGCGGTTGGGCGTGTTCCAGGGCGGGGCGCTGCCGTCGCGGTCGAGCTGCAGCAGCCGGCCTTCGCCGACGCGGAACTGCTGGCCCCGACCGTCGCCTTCCAGCGTCACCGTGTTCCCGGCCGCGTTCCAGCTGAAGCTGCCGCGGATGGTTTGCGGCGCGACCTGGCGTTCCAGGTACTGCGTGCTCAGTTCGAAACGGCCGTCGGCCTGCAGCGTCAGCCGCGTCCTGATGCCCGGGCAATCGGCGCAAGGCGTGATGCCTTCGTAGGTGCCGGCCCAGTCGAGGGCGTTGCGGCTGTTGTGCGCCGGGTCGGGCACTGCGCTGGAGGCCGCATCCTGGCGTGGCATGCAGCCGCCCAGCACCACCGCGGCCGCCACGGCAAGCAGCAGTGCCTTCATTTGAGCAGCTCGATGCCGGTGTTGGTGACGCGCACCCGGTCGCCGATGCGCAGGGCCGGCGCGGTGGTCTGCTGCACCGTCGCGACCGAACCGTCGTCGTAGCGCACGCCGATGCGCCAGACGAAAGTCTGGCTGCGCTGCGCCGCCTGGCTGCCGAGGTAGCCGCCGCCGACGGCGCCCAGCACCGTGGCCACCGTCTGCCCGGTGCCGCCGCCGACCAGGCTGCCCAGGCCGCCGCCGACCAGTGCGCCGCCGATGGCGCCGACACCGGTGTTGACGTTCTGCACCGTGTCCTGCGTGATCGAGACCACGGTGCCGACGCGCGCCGACGGTTCCGAGACTTGAAAGGCCGGCGGCGTGCTGCAGGCACCGAGCAGCAGCAGCCAGGCGGCGGCGAAGGCAGCGGCGGCGGGTCGCCAGGCCAGGAACAGGTTCATGCAGATCTCCAGGGTCGAATCGCGTCTTCGAGGCTCAATCGGGGATCGAGTTCAACAGGTACATCATCGCCAGCAGGCCCGAGGGCTGGCCGAGCCTGCCCAGCCACTGCGCGTAGATGCGCTCGATCTCGCCGTCCATGTAGACACGTGTCAGCGCGCGGTTCACCTCCAGGCGCAGCGCCGAGTCGTTGCGCGGCAGCGCGAAGGCATAGGGCTCGTAGGACAGATCCTCGGCCACCAGCGCCAGCCGCGACGGCTCGCGCGAGGTCAGCGCCAGCGCGGTCAGCTTGACCTTGTCACCGGCATAGGCGTCGACGCTGCCGGCCTCCAGCAGTGACAGGCCGACGCCCGGGTCCTCGATCGGCACGATCGTCGCCTGCACATTGCGCAGCTGAAGCAGCTGCTGCAGACGCTGTTCGGTGGTCGTGCCCTTGAGCACGGCGACCCGCTTGCCGGCCAGGTCGGCGACGCGGTTCAACGGCGCACCGGCCTTGACCAGCAGGCCGCCGCCGTCGATGAAGATCAGATTGGAGAAGTCGACGCTGGCCAGGCGCGCCTGCGTCTGCGTCGTATTGCCGCATTCCAGTTCGGCCCGGCCGCTGGCCACCATCTGCAGCCGCTGTTCCACCGAACCGGGCAGCCAGTTGACGTTCAGCTGCGGCTCACCGACGGCGCGCGCGATCTGCGCGATGGCGCGTTTGCACAACTCGATCGAATAGCCCTCCGGTGGCGCGGTGCCGGCGCCGACCGCGGAGAACGGCGCCGAGTCGGGCGAGTAGGCCACGTTGATCGCCTTGGCGGCCTTGATCTTGGCCAGCGTCGGCGACGTGGCCTGCGCCATCGCCGGCCCGCAGCACAGGACGGCGGCCGCGAAGGCGGCGGTAAGGACGGTCTTCAGCATCAGGGTCTCCGCAGCGGCGCCGGTGAGCAGGGGGCGCGCAGTCTACAACGCGGGGGGTCGCGCTTTGGCTGACGGCGGGCCGCAGCGCGTGGGGCACACTGCAGGCGCGGCGACGTGCAGACACCTCCTCGAGCTTCGGATCCGACCATGGACAAACTTCGTGCCGCGGTGCATGGCACCGTGCTGCTGCTGATCATCGGCTGGCTGCTGACGGCGGGCAAGGCGATCTTCGTGCCGGCGGTGCTGGGTGCGGTGGTCGTCTATGTGGTCGTCGGCCTGACCCACGCACTCGGCCGTCTGCCGGCGGTCGGGCCGCGGCTGCCGCTGCCGCTGCGTTACCTGTTCTCGATCGTCGTCATCGGCATGGTCTTCTTCCTGCTGGCCTTCCTGATCATGGCCAACAAGGAACGGGCGCTGGCGCTGGCGCCGCAGTACCAGCAGTCACTGCTGGCCGCGATTCAGCAGATCGCGGTTCAGTTCGGTTTCGAGACCGAACCGACCTGGGCCACGCTGCGCCAGGAGCTGATGGCGCAGATCAACCTGCAGCGGCTGTTGGCCGCGCTGCTGGCGTCGCTGGGCTCGATCATCGTCACCTTCGTGGTCGTGATGCTCTATGCCACCTTTCTGATGATCGAACGCCGCGCCTTCGAGGGCAAGCTGGCGCGCATGTCGGACGACCCGGCGCGCGTGGCCCGCATCCGCAATGTGATCGGCACGATCAACCGGCGCATCGGCTCGTACCTGGCGCTGAAAACGCTGCTGAGCCTGCTGCTGGGGGTGGTCAGCTACGCGGTGATGGCGCTGTACGGCCTGGAGTTCGCAGCGCTCTTGGCGGTGCTCACCGCGTTCCTGAACTTCGTGCCCTACGTGGGTTCGGTGCTCGGCGTGGTGCTGCCGGCGCTGATGGCGCTGGTGCAGTTCCAGGAGCTGGGGCCGGTGCTGACCCTGGTGCTGGCGTTGACGGTGGTGCAGTTCGTCATCGGCAACTTCCTCGACCCCTACGTGATGGGCAACTCGCTGAACCTGAGCCCGTTCGCGATCCTGATCAGCCTGGCGGTATGGTCGGAACTGTGGGGCATCCCCGGCGCCTTCCTGGCCGTGCCGATCACCGCCATCATGACCATCGTGTTCTCCGAGTTCCCAGGCACGCGCCAGGTGGCGGTGCTGCTTTCGAAGGACGGGAACGTGTGAGCGGGCTCACCGCAGCGAGACGCTTGCTGCACGCCGTCTATGCCCTGTTCCGCGACGCGGCGCTGAACTGGGTCAGGGACCACGCGCAGAGCATGGGCGCGGCGCTGGCCTTCTACACCATCTTCTCGGTGGCGCCGCTGCTGCTGATCGTCATCGCCATCGCCGGCTTCGTGTTCGGCGAGGAGGCCGCGCGCGGCGAGATCTACGTGCAGCTGGAGGGCATGCTCGGCACCACCGGCGCACGCGCTGTTCAGGGCTTGCTGGAGAGCGCGCGCCGGCCGGCCGACAACGTGCCGGCGGCGGTCTTCGGGGTGGTCGTGCTCTTCGTCGCCGCGACCTCGGTGTTTGCGGAACTGCAGGATTCGCTGGACCGCATCTGGCGTGCGCCGCAGCGGCCGGTGCACATGGGGCTGTGGGGCCTGGTGCGCGCGCGGCTGCTGTCGTTCGGCATGATCCTCGGCATCGGCTTCCTGCTGATCGTCTCGCTGGCCTTCAGTGCGGCGATGAAGGCGCTGAGCCGATGGTGGGACCCGGACTCGCACAGCTGGGCCAGCTTCAGCGGCGCCAGCGAACTGGGCCTGAGCCTGCTGTTCGTCACCGCAGTGTTCGCGATGATCTACAAGACCATGCCGAGGGCCAGCATCCACTGGCGCGACGTCTGGGTGGGCGCTGCCGTGACTTCGGCGCTGTTCGTGGCCGGCAAGACGCTGATCGGCCTGTACATCGGCCGCAGCGGCATCACCTCGGCCTTCGGCGCCGCCGCCTCGCTGATCGTGGTGCTGCTGTGGGTGTATTACTCGGCGCAGATCTTCCTGTTCGGCGCCGAATTCACCTGGGTCTACTCACACCGCTACGGCTCACGCCGCGGCCTGCCGCAGCCGCCCTGACCGGGCGCTGCGGCGCCCGGGGCTCAGGACAGCGCCTTGGCCTTGAGTGCCGGCGTCGAGCAGGGCCTTGGCCTCGGCGATGTGCTGCGCCGGCGACTTGCCGGCGACTTCCTTGATGTAGGCGTCGGTGTCCGCCTTGGCCTTCTGCAGGCTGGCCTGCTGGCGCCGGGCCATGCCGGCGCCGCGGGCGATGATGTAGATGATCGCGGTCAGCACCGGAATGAAGATCAGGCCGATGACCCACAGCACCTTCGCGAAGCCGCCGAGCTCGTGATCCCTGAACAGATCGACGACGATCTGGAACATGATGATCAGGTAGGCGACGAAGAAGAAGGTCGAGATCATCAACCAGACGACGTCCCAGAAGTTGCTCATGGCGCACTTTCCAAAGTTTGAAGGGGCTCGCGGGCGGCGGGGTCCGCGGCGCGGGGCGCGAGTTTACACGGCGGCCACGGGAACGGCGCGCGCATTCGACGGTGCCGCCAGCGCGCGGATGTGCGCGATCAACTGCTGCGCCAGCGGGCTGGGCGTGTGCGATTTCAGGGTCAGCGCGGCCACCGGCGTGCTGCCCACCGGCA
This sequence comes from Rubrivivax sp., assembly GCA_044225625.1. Taxonomy (GTDB): domain Bacteria; phylum Pseudomonadota; class Gammaproteobacteria; order Burkholderiales; family Burkholderiaceae_C; genus Rubrivivax. Next base: position 28,765 of record JBGAII010000011.1, on the reverse strand, counting down.
GCTCGTAGGGCAGGCGCACCAGGAACTCCTTGCCCGGCGCGAAGCTGACCTGCGAGCGCATGCCGAAGGACAGCAGGCCGGCGTGCAGCACCATGCCGAACTGGACGTGGATCGACATCGCCTCGACGGTGTACTGCGGCATCGGCAGGTCGAGCTGGTGCAGCGTGCGCAGCACGTGCTCGTAGAAATAGCAGTCGGCCGGCGGCATGACCCAGCGCTGCTCCAGCAGATCGGGCCAGCTGACGCTGCGCCGCGAGGCCAGCGGATGGTCCTGGCGGGCGACGACGCACAGGCGTTCGTCGAACAGGTGCGCCACCTCCATGTCCTCGCTCGCGTCGAGCAGCGACATGCGCAGGATCGCCACCTCGATGTCGCGCTGCCGCAGGCGGTCGATCAGCTCGTTCTCGCGTTCCTCGACCACCGTGGCCAGCACGCCTGGGTGTTCCTGCAGCAAGCGGTTCAGCGCCACCGGCAGGAAGGGGATCGCCGGCATCGGCACGATGCCCACCCGCAGGCTGCCCACGGCGCCGCTGGACACCAGCGTCAGGTCCTGCGCGGCCAGACGCAGCTGGTCGAAGATCGCGACGGCACGCGGCGCGAAGCTGCGGCCGTGGATCGTCGGCTCGACGCCGTTCGCCACACGGTCGAACAGCCGCACCTGCAGCGTTTCCTCCAGGCTGGCGATGGCCTTGGTCACTGCCGGTTGCGTCAGGTGCAGCACCGTGGCCGCCTTGCGGAAGCTGCGGTGTTCCAGCACGGCGACGAACACGCGCAGCTCGCCCATCTTCAGGTGCCGGGGCAGGCGCTGGATCAAGGTCTCGGCTGACGTGATGGTGTGGGACATCGGAATTCCTCGTGGCCCGCCTGGCGGCAGGCTCCGCGGGATGAGTCCAGTTTATCGCCCGATAAGAAACTGGCATAGGCAGGCCCGCCCGCGGGACGAGCTCAGAGGCTACATTGCCTGTGCCTTGGCTCGCCAGCACGGGGGGCATGGTGCCGGCCGGGCAAGGCCATGGACACAATGACAACGCACGTCGCAAGTTCGAGGGGAGGCAGTGCCGGCATTCCGCAGGCGCGTTGGCGCGGCGGCGTGCTGGGGCTGCTGCTGTGCGTGCACGGTCTCGTGCTGGCCGCCGAACCCGACCTGGTGCGCGCGCGACAGCTGCTCGGCGAGGGGCGCTACCAGGACCTGTACACGCTGCTCGAGCCCTTCGAAAGCAGCGCGCAGGGCGACGTGGCCGTGAGCCTGCTGCTCGGCGAGGCGGCGCTGCGCACGCAGCGCGCGCAACAGGCCAAGGCCTTGTTCGAGCGCAGCCTGGCGCTGCAGCCCGATTCGATCGAGGCGCACCTGGGGCTCGGCCGGGCCTATCTGGCGCTGGGCGACTATGCCAGCGCGAAGATCGAGTTCGAGACGGTGATGCGCTTCGACGACCTGCCGCCCGACCTGCAGCTGCAGGCCGAGACCTATGCCGCGGCGGCTGAAGGCTATGCGCGGGGCCGGCGCCTGCTGGCCGGCGGCTATGCAATCGCCGGCTATGGCAACTACCGCACCGGCGCTGTCGGCGGCGGGCCGCAGAACGAGCGCTTCTTCTCCGCGCGCGTCGGCGGCAAGCTGAACTACGGGCTGGAGGGCAGGTTCGCGCTCGACGGCAGCCTGGACTACCGCTTCCGCGACTATGACGCCGAGGACCGCCGCAACGACTCCGACCTGCGCTGGAACGGTGCGGTCAGCCGCAACGTCGGCGACGCCAACTGGATCGTCGGCCTGCGCGGCCGTGTCAGCTATCGCGGCAACGGCGACTACCGCAACGACTTCGGCCTGTACGGCAACTACCGCGTGCGTCTGGATCCGGACAACCAGATCGGCGCGGGCCTCGAGGTGCGGCAGCGCCGCTATCCGACCGGCCCGCTGCGCGAGCGCACGCGCAACATCGTCGAGGCCTCGGGCAGCTGGACACATGGTTTCCTCGACGGCAGGGCGAGCTTCACGCTGGCGGGTCAGTTCGGCCGCGAGTTCAACACGCAGCGCGCCGACGGCGACGCCAACTTCTTCGGCCTGTCGCCGTCGTTGAACTTCAGTCTCACCAAGAACCTGGGCGCCTTCGTCTTCGGCTGGTGGCAGAACGACCGCTACAACGTCGAACGCCTGGGCGCACCGGGCGACAACCTGGTCGGCATCGGCACGCGCAACGACAACCTCTACGAGGTCGGCGGCGGGCTGACGTGGCAGTTCCTGCCGACCTGGTCGCTGAACCCGGAGATCCTGTACGTGCGCGACCAAAGCAACGTGCTGGCCGCCAACTACAGCAGCACGGAGATCTGGATCACGCTGCGCAAGGACTTCTAAGGAGACGACATGGCAGGCGAACAGAAGATGACACGGATGGCGCTGACCGCGATGGTGGTCGGCGGCATGGTCGGCGCGGGCATCTTCTCGCTGCCGCGCACCTTTGCCAACGCCACCGGCCCGATGGGCGCGGTCATCGCCTGGGTCATCGCCGGCACCGGCATGTACATGCTGGCGCGGGTGTTCCAGCAGCTGGCCGAGCGCAAGCCGGAGATGGATGCCGGGGTCTTCGCCTATGCCAAGGCCGGCTTCGGCGACTACCCCGGCTTCATCTCTGCCTTCGGCTACTGGATCGGCAGCTGCATCGGCAACGTCTCGTACTGGGTGCTGATCAAGAGCACGCTGGGTGCCTTCTTCCCGATGTTCGGCGACGGCAACACGGTCATCGCCATCGTGCTGGCCTCGGTGGGCATCTGGGCCTTCCACTTCCTGATCCTGCGCGGCGTGCAGCAGGCGGCGGCCATCAACAAGATCGTCACCATCGCCAAGGTCATTCCGATCCTGGTGTTCATCGTCATCCTGATCTTCGCCTTCAAGATGGAGCTGTTCAGCTTCAACCTGTACGGCGGCGACCTGACCAACGGCCTGTTCGAGCAGGTCAAGGCGACGATGCTGGTGACGGTGTTCGTGTTCATCGGCATCGAGGGGGCGAGCGTCTATTCGCGCTACGCGAAGGAGCGTTCGGACGTCGGTGCGGCCACGATCCTGGGCTTCGTCACCGTCACCGCGCTGATGGTGCTGGTGACGCTGCTGCCCTATGCGGTGCTGCAGCGCGCCGACATCGCCGGCCTGCGCCAGCCCTCGATGGCCGGCGTGCTGGAGTCGGTGGTCGGCCCCTGGGGCGCGATCTTCGTCAGCGCCGGCCTGCTGGTGTCGGTGCTGGGCGCCTACCTGGCCTGGGCGCTGATCTGCGCCGAAGTCATGTTCGCCGCGGCCAAGTCGAAGGACATGCCGCAGATGTTCGCCAAGACCAACGCCAACAACGTGCCGCACGTGGCGATGTGGGTCACCAGCGGCATCATCCAGCTGATTGTCATCACCACCTACTGGTCGAACGACGCCTTCGCGCTGATGCTCAACCTGACCAGCGCGACCACGCTGATCCCGTACCTGTTCGTGGCCGTGTACGGCATGATGATCGCGCAGCGCGGCGAGACCTACGACACGTTGCGCCCCGACGAACGCGGCCGCGACCGCGTTCTTGCCACGCTGGCGGTGCTGTACACGCTGTTCATGATTTACGCCGGTGGGCTGAAGTTCATCGTGCTGTCGGCGGTGCTGTTTGCGCCGGGCACGGCGCTGTACGTGAAGGCGCGGCGCGAGCGCGGCCTACGCGTGTTCGACAAGAGTTCCGACTGGATCGTCTTCGGCGTCATCGTGGTCGCGGCGCTGTACAGCGTCTACGGCCTGGCCACTGGCGCCATCGTCATCTGATTCACCCACTCACCCACCCAAGGAGGCAAGCATGGCAGCCACGAAAGCAAAGGCCGGCGGCAAGGCCGCGGCGAAGGGCAAGTCCGCGAAGGACGAGCCGAAGTTCGGCGTGCATTCCGAAGTCGGCCAGTTGCGCAAGGTCATGGTCTGTGCGCCGGGCCGCGCCCACGCGCGGCTGACGCCGAGCAACTGCGACCAGCTGCTGTTCGACGACGTGCTGTGGGTGGAGAACGCCAAGCGCGACCACTTCGATTTCATGATGAAGATGCGCGACCGCGGCATCGAGGTCGTGGAGATGCACAACCTGCTGGCCGAGACGGTGGCCGTGCCGGAAGGCAAGAAGTGGATCCTGGACAACCAGGTGGTGCCGAATCAGGTGGGCCTGGGCTTCATCGAGGAGCTGCGCAGCTACCTGGAAGGCCTGAGCGACCGCGATCTGGCCGAGACGCTGATCGGCGGCCTGTCGACGCTGGACTTCCCCGAGAAGGTCGGCGGCAAGGCGCTGAAGGTCGTCAAGCAGGCGGCCGGCGCCACCGAATACCTGCTGCCGCCGCTGCCGAACACGCTGTACACCCGCGACACCACCTGCTGGATCTACGGCGGGGTGACGCTGAACCCGCTGTATTGGCCCGCGCGCCACGAGGAGACCATCCTCACCACCGCGATCTACAAATTCCACCCCGACTTCGCCGGCAAGGTCAATGTCTGGTGGGGCGACCCGACGCAGGACCACGGCCTGGCCACGCTGGAGGGCGGTGACGTGATGCCCATCGGCAAGGGCAACGTGCTGATCGGCATGAGCGAGCGCACCTCGCGCCAGGCCATCAGCCAGCTGGCCGCCACGCTGTTCAAGCGTGGTGCAGCCGAGCGTGTGATCGTCGCGGCCATGCCGAAGATCCGCGCGGCGATGCACCTGGACACGGTGTTCACCTTCGCCGACCGCGACTGCGTGCTGCTGGCGCCGGACTTCCTGGCCAAGACCACCACCTTCTCGTACCGGCCCAGCAACCACCCCAGCGGTGTGGAATTCGTGGCCGAGAACAAGCCCTTCGTCGACGTCGTGGCGCAGGCGCTGGGTTTCAAGAAGCTGCGCGTGGTCGAAGCGGGCGGCAGCGACTACCAGCGCGAGCGCACGCAGTGGGACTCAGGCGCGAACCTGGTGTGCGCGTCGCCGGGCGTGGTCTATGCCTACGACCGCAACACCTACACCAACACGCTGCTGCGCAAGGCCGGTATCGAGGTCATCACCATCGTCGGCGCCGAGCTCGGCCGCGGCCGTGGCGGCGGCCACTGCATGACCTGCCCGATCATCCGCGACCCTGTGGACTTCTAGGCCCCCACGCATTCTTCTGCGGGCTGCCGCGACGGTGAGGCCGTCGCGGCAGCCCGCGGCATGACAGCCCACACCACGCAAGATCGATGATGCAGTTTCGCCAACACATCAGGGTGCCGAGCTTGTGCGTCCCAAGTGCGGTGGTGACGGCGACGGCGATGGCTGCGGCGAGGAAAACGCGGACTACAGCGAATGATCACGTGCCCGAAAATGCCCCGGCTGCGCTGCGTCTGCGCAGCGTGCACACAATGAAGCGACGACGACCGGGGAGGGCATGACCATGGCCAGCAGGAGCGATGTCGAAGCCGACGCAAGGCCACCTCGCAGCCAGCTCAAGTTTCCCGGTGCCGTGGCCACGCTGGCCATCGTCACCGTGCTGGTGTGGGTGGCGGCGCTGTTCATCCCTTCGGGCCGCTACCTGACCGACATCGACGGCTCGCCGATCCCCGGGACCTTCGAGCGGGTGCCGTCGCCGCTGAGCTTCGGCGAAAAGGTGGAGCAGTTGATCCTGGCGCCGGTGAACGGGGTCTACGGCCTGCGCAATGCCGAGACCGACTTCGTCAGCACCGAGACGGTGGGCCGCATCTTCGGCCAGATCGGCGTCATCGTCTTCATCATGGCCATCGGCGCCTTCATCTCGGTCAGCTTCGCCACGCGCGCGCTGGAGGTGGCCGTGGCGTCGCTGGCGCACCGGCTGCGCGACAAGGGCTGGCTGTTGATCGCCACGGTGATGGTGCTGTTCTCGCTGCTGGGCTCGACCATGGGCTTCTCGGTGGAGACGCTGGGCTTCTATGCGCTGTTCCTGCCCTTGATGGCGGCGCTGGGTTATGACCGTCTGGTCACCGCGTCGATGATCATCCTCGGCGCGCTCGTCGGGGTCATGGCGGCGACCGTCAACCCGTTTTCCATCGGTGTGGCCGCGGGCGAGGCGGGTGTGTCCATCGGCGACGGCATCGGGCTGCGCGTGCTGCTGTGGGTGGTGCTGACCGCCATGGCGGTCGGCTGGGTGCTGCGCTATGCGGCCAAGGTGCGCAAGGACCCGGCCGCGTCGCTGGTCGGCTTCGAAGATGACGCCGCGGCCGAAACCCCGGCCACGGCGGCCGATGCCAAGCGCGCGGCGCCTGCGGTGCAGGAGCGGCTGACGGGCACGCAGAAGGCGGTGCTGGCCATCACCGGTCTTGCGTTCGGGCTGATGATCTTCTCGGTCATCCCGTGGTCCAGCGTCATCGACGCCCGGCCCGCAGCGGCCGACTACTACGCCATGCACGAAGTCGCCGGCGCACAGCCTTTCTGGTTCGAGCTGAACTGGTGGTTCCCGCAGCTCGCCATGCTGTTCGTCCTGGCGTCGGTGCTGGTGGGCTTCGTCGCGAAGATGGGCGAGAAGGAGACGGTGCGCCTGATCGCCGCCGGCGCGGCCGACATGCTGGGCCCGGCGATGGTGGTGCTGCTGGCCGGTGGCGTGTCGGTGATCATGAACAACACGCAGACGCTGGACACCATCCTGAACTCGATGGAAAAGCTGGTCAGCGGCACGTCGGCTGCGTTCTATACGACGCTGACGATGCTGGTGAACGTTCCGCTGGCTTTCCTGATCCCTTCCAGCTCGGGCCATGGCGCGCTGGCCATGCCGCTGCTGGCGCCGCTGGCCGACTTTGCCCAGGTCGACCGCGCCACCACCATCACCGCATGGATCATGGGCCACGGCCTCGCGTTGATGGTCTCACCCACCAGCGTGGTGATGGTCGGCGGCCTGGCCATTGCCAAGGTCGATTACGACAAATACCTGCGTTTCGTGTGGCCGTTGTTGTTGGCCTTGTTCGTGGTCTCGGCCGCCATAATCGGTCTGTCCGCGACCCTCGCAGCCTGAGGCCATGCACCGTGGTTCGGAAGTTGCTGATGGTGCGCGTTTCAGTTCGAAGACTCATCTTCCAGGGAGCTTGCCTGTGTCCGTTCTCGTCGTAATCCCTGGTCGAAGCGACCGCAAGTCCGGTCCCCGTGTCGTCGCGCCGCTGCTGGCGACACTGGTCCTGCTGAGTGCCTGCCAGCGCGAGGTGGAAAAGCCCGCACCCGAGATCCGCCCGGTGCGGACCGTGACGATCGAAAAGCGCGCCGCCGGCAGCACCGTGGCCATCACCGGCACCGTGCAGGCGCAGAACGAAGTCAACCAGTCCTTCCGCATCGACGGCCGGCTGGTCGAACGTCTGGTCGACGTGGGCGACAACGTCAAGGCCGGGCAGCTGATTGCCACGCTCGATCCGCAGAACGAGGAGAGCGGCGTGCAGGCGGCGCGTGCGCAACTGTCGGCCGCGCAGGCGCGGTTGGTCGAGGCGCGCAGCAACTTCGAGCGCATGCGCGACCTGGTGGCCGAGGACGCGGTGTCGCGCGCGCAGTTCGAGCAGGCCGAGGCATTGCGCAAGACGGCGGAATCGCAGGTCGAGGCGGCGCAGTCGCAGGTGGCACTGGCGCAGAACCGGCTGGGCTACACGCGCTTGTTCTCCAATGTCACCGGCGTGATCACCGCGCGCGGGCCGGAGCCCGGCGAGATCGTCGCGCCCGGCCGCATGATCGTGCAGGTGGCGCGCGAGGGTGCGCGCGACGCGGTCTTCGACGTGCCCGTGGCGGTGAAGAACAGCGCGCCCAGACATCCGGACATCAACGTCGCGCTGGCCAGCGATCCGGCCATCACCGCGGCCGGCAAGGTGCGCGAGGTGGCGCCGCGCGCCGACCCGGTGACCGGCACCTTCGCCGTGCGCGTGCGGTTGATCGACCCGCCGCCGGCGATGCGCCTGGGTTCCACCGTCACCGGGCGCATGACGCTCGATGCGGCGCCGGCGATCGAGATCCCGGCCACGGCGCTGGTGCGCAACAACGGCAAGACGGCCGTGTGGGTCGTCGACCCCGCGGCCAAGACCGTATCGCTGCGCGAGATCGGCGTCGGCGCCTCTGCCGCGTCGACGGTGCAGGTGGCCAGCGGGCTGGCGAACGGTGACGTGGTCGTCACCGCCGGCGTGCAGGCGCTGCGCCCCGGCCAGAAGGTGAGCCTGCTCGCCAGCCCCGCCGGGACGGCCAAATGATCGGTCCGAATCTTTCCGAATGGTCGCTGAAGCGGCCTTCCTTCATCCTCTTCCTGATGATCCTGGCGGTGGCCGCCGGGGTGCTGGCCTTCCGCGACCTGGGCCGCGACGAAGACCCGCCGTTCACGGTGCGCACGATGATCGTCGCTGCCGCCTGGCCCGGCGCCACGGTGGAAGAGACGCTGCAGCAGGTGACCGAGCGGCTCGAGCGCACGCTGCAGGAAACGCACAAGTTCGACGCGGTGCGCAGCTACACCATCGCCGGCCAGACGACGATCTTCGTCGACCTGGACGAGACCACCGACACCAAGGACATCCCCGACGTCTGGTACCGCGTGCGCCGCAACATCGGCGACATGCGCGGCACGCTGCCGGCCGGCGTGCTCGGGCCGTTCTTCAACGACGACTTCGGCGACACCTTCGGCATCATCTACGGCTTCACCGCCGACGGCTTCAGCTTCCGCGAGCTGCGCGACCACGTCGAGGACATCCGCTCCAAGCTGCTGCAGGTGCCCGATGTCGCCAAGATCGAGGTGCTGGGTGCGCAGGACGAGCGCATCTACATCGAGTTCTCCAACGAGAAGCTGGCCGGCTTGCGGCTGAACCTGCAGAGCATCATCAGCACGCTGCAGGCGCAGAACCTGCTGCGGCCGTCGGGTGTGCTGCAGACCGACAAGGAGCGCGTCTACCTGCGCGTGTCCGGCGCCTTCGACGACGAACGCGACATCGAGAACGTCAACATCGTCATGGGCGAGCGGGTCATCCGCCTGGGTGACATTGCCACCGTCAAGCGCGGTTTCGTCGACCCGCCGACACCGATGTTCCGCGTCAACGGCCAGCCGGCCATTGGCCTGGCGATCTCGATGCGCAACCAGGCCGACATCCTGACGCTGGGCAAGAACATCCGCACGGCGATGGCCGAGATCCGCGCCAGCCTGCCGGTAGGCATCGAGCCGCATGTCGTGGCCGACCAGTCGACCATCGTCGACGTCGCCATCAATGATTTCCTGACCTCGCTGTACCAGGCCATCGGCATCATCCTGCTGTGCAGCTTCGTCAGCCTGGGCGTGCGCCCGGGCATCGTGGTGGCGCTGGCGATCCCGATCACGCTGGCCATCGTGTTCACGGTGATGAACTCGATGCACATCGATCTGCAGCGTGTGTCGCTGGGGGCGCTGATCATCGCGCTGACGCTGCTGGTCGACGACGCGATGACCACCGTCGACGCGATGCAGCGTCGCCTGGCGGCCGGCGATGCGCCCGACGCCGCGGCCTCGTTCGCCTACCGCACGCTGGCCGCGCCGATGCTGATCGGCACGCTCGTCACCATCGCCAGCTTCGTGCCGGTGGGCTTCGCGCCCGGCGGCGCCAGCGAGGTGCTGTCCTCGCTGTTCTCGGTGGTGGCGATCTCGCTGATCGCGTCGTGGCTGGTGGCCGTGGTCTTCGGCCCGATCATCGGCAAGGCGCTGCTGAAGGCCCCGGCGCCGGTGCAGGGCGAGCCCAAGCCCAGCAAGCTGAAGAACGGCTACCAGGGGCTGCTGCGCACCGCGATCCGCCTGCGCTGGGTGACCATCGGCATCACCGTCGCCATGTTCGTGGCCGCCATGCTGGCGTTGCCGCTGGTGCCGCGGCAGTTCTTCCCGTCGTCGGACCGGCCCGAGCTGCTGGTCGACCTGACGCTGCGCCAGAACGCGTCGATCGCCAACAGCCAGGCAACGGCCGAGCGTGTCGAGGCGCTGCTCAAGGGCGACCCCGATGTCGATCACTACAGCACCTACGTCGGCCGCGGCGCGATCCGCTTCTACCTGCCGCTGTCGGTGCACCTGGCCAACCCCTTCTTCTCGCAGATCGTCGTCATCGCCAAGGACATCGAGGCGCGCGACCGGCTGCAGGCCAAACTCGAGAAGACGATGGCGCTGGAGTTCCCCGAGGTCGTGGCGCGCATGTCGCCGCTGGAGATGGGCCCGCCGGTCGGCTGGCCGCTGCAGTACCGCGTGATCGGGCCCGACAAGGACGAACTGCGCCGCATCGCCGAGGACGTGGCCAAGCTGATGGCCGCCGACACGCGCGTGCGCAACATCAACTACGACTGGATGGAACCGGCGCGCCAGCTGCGCGTGCACATCGACCAGGACGAGGCGCGGCGCCTGCGCGTCAGCACCGCCAACATCGCCGCGGTGCTGCAGGCCTCGGTCACCGGCACCACCATCACGCAGGTGCGCGACGACATCTATCTGGTCAACGTCGTCGCGCGGGCCACCGAAAGCGAGCGCGCCACCTTCGACACGCTGGCTTCGCTGCAGGTGTCCACGCCCAGCGGCCGCATGGTGCCGCTGTCGCAGTTCGCACGCTTCAGCGAGGAGCAGGAGTTCCCGCTGGTCTGGCGCCGCGACCGCGTGCCGACGCTGACGGTGCGCGCCGACGTGCTGAAGGGCGTGCTGCCCGAAAGCGTGGTGGCGCAGATCGGCCCGTCGATCGCCGAATACAACGCCAAGCTGCCCCGGCCCTACAAGGTGGAGACCGGCGGCCTGTACGAGTCGAGCAACGACTCCAGCGCCAACGTGTTCTCGGTGGTGCCGATGATGGTGCTGCTGATGCTGCTGTTCATGATGATGCTGCTGGTCAGCTTCCGCCGCCTGGCGATGGTGGTGCTGATCCTGCCGCTGGGGCTGATCGGCGTGGTCGGTGCGCTGCTGCTGTTCGGCCGGCCTCTGGGCTTCGTCGCCATCCTCGGCATCCTGGCGCTGATCGGCATGATCGCCAAGAACGCGGTGATCCTGATCGTCTCGATCGAGGAGGAGCGCGCTTCCGGTGCGAGCGTGCGCGACTCGGTCATCACCGCCGCCGGCAACCGGCTGACGCCGATCGTGCTGACGGCGATCTCCACCGTGCTCGGCCTGATCCCGATCGCGCCGACCATCTTCTGGGGGCCGATGGCCATTGCCATCATGGGCGGGCTGATGGTGGCGTCGCTGCTGACGCTGATCCTGCTGCCGGTGCTGTACATCACGGTCTTCGGCCGCGAGGACAACAAGTCGCCGCCGCCGGCCGCGGTGGCCAAGCCGGCCTGACCATGCGGCCGCCGAAGGACGAGGCGCGGGCGCAGCTCGACCTGCACCTGGGCGAGATGCGCCAGATCTTCAACTCGATGGATCCGGCGCCTTTCCGCGAGCGCGACCTCGACCCGAAGGCCAGCGACTACATCGTCGACTGGGCCGAAGAGGTGCCCAAGGGCCTGCCGCTGGCGCTGCGCGTGAGCCTGAGCCGCGAGCGGCCGGCCGCCGCCGACGAGGCGCTGCTCGGCGACGCGGTGCGCGACTACTTCAAGGGCCGCGCCGAGGCCAAGCGGCGCGAGCTGTCGCAGCTGTTCCGCGTCGGCCGCATCAGCCTGGTCATCGGCCTGGCTTTCCTGGCGGTGGCCATCCTGGTGGCCGAGGCGTTGTCGGCGCTGATCAGCAAGGAGGGCTGGGCCTGGCTGGTGAAGGAGAGCCTGATCATCGGCGGCTGGGTGGCGCTGTGGCGTCCGCTGGAAGTCTTTCTCTACGACTGGTGGCCGATCCGTGCGCGTGTCCGGCTGTACGACCGGCTGGGCGCGATGCAGGTGCGCCTGAGCGGCAGCGAGGCCACGCCATGAGCTCCACGGCTCGCACCGCGGCGATCCGCGCAGTGCTTTACTTCGGCGTCTGGATCGTCATCGACCAGAGCGCCAAGCCGGCGAACCTCGTGTTCGGCGTGCTGGCGGCGGCCGCTGCCACCTGGGCCAGCCTGAAGCTGATGCCACCGGCCGCCGGGCGCGTGCGCCTGGGCGCGCTGCTGCTGCTGCTGCCGCGCTTCCTGTGGCAGTCGCTGCTGGCGGGCCTCGATGTCGCGCGTCGTGCGTTCTCGCCGAAGCTGCCGCTGCAGCCCGGCTTCGTCGACTATCCGGTCGGGCTGCCCCGCGGCGCGGCGCGCAACGCCTTCGAGGCCATCTCCAGCCTGCTGCCCGGCTCGGTACCGACCGGCGAGACGGAGGAACTGATCGAATACCACGCGCTCGACCTCGGCCAGCCGGTGGTCGACCAACTCGCGGCCGAAGAGCAGGCCTATGCCAAGGCGCTGATTCCGGGACAGCGCCATGGCTGACTTCCTGCTGTGGATGGCGGCCTTCCTGGTGCTGATGGTGGCGCTGGGCCTGGTGCGCGTGGCGCGCGGCCCCGGCCGGGCCGAACGCATGATGGCGGCCCAGCTGCTGGGCACCGGCGCCATCGGTGCGCTGCTGCTGTACGGCGCTGCCACCGGCGAACCGGCGGTGGTCGACGTGGCGCTGACGCTGGCGCTGCTGTCGGCCTTTGCGGCCATCGCCTTCGTCAAGTCGGCCGTGCGGCAGGACACGCCGCCGGACGTGGAGGAGCGCGAATGAGCCGGGTGCTCGACCTGCTCAGCGTGCTGGCGATTGTCGGCGGTGCGTTCTTCTACCTGGCGGGCACCGTCGGGCTGCTGCGCTTTCCCGATGCCTATACGCGGCTGCACGCGCTGACCAAGGCCGACAACCTGGGCCTGGCGCTGGTGGTGCTGGGCCTGCTGCTGCAGGCCCACAGCGTGCTCGGCGGGCTGAAGCTGGTGCTGGTGTGGCTGCTGGTGCTGCTGTCCAGCGCGGTGGTGTCGCAACTGATTGCCCGCACCACGCGGCGCAGGGACTTGAAGGAATGAGCGCTGTCGTGGCCTTCGCCGTGGTGGCGTTGCTGATCGGCCTGGCGGTCTGGGCCGTGGCTGTGCGCGATGCCTTCCTGGCCGTGGCCGGCTTCGTCTGCTACGGGCTGCTGCTGTCGCTGGTGTGGGTGTGGCTGCAGGGCGTCGACGTGGCGCTGACCGAAGCGGCCATCGGCGGCGGCCTGACCGGCGCGCTGCTGATCGGCGCGGTGGCACGGCTGCGCGGCACCGAGCCCGCGACCTGGGCCGAGCGCAGCGGCACCGGCACGCGCCTGCTGGCGATGCTGCTGTGCGTCGGCGTGACCGCGGCGCTGATGCTGTGCGTGCTGGTGCTGCCCGAGCCGGCGCCGACGCTGGCGCCGCTGGTGGTGCCGAACATGCCGGCCACCGGCGTCGGCAACCCGATCACCGGCGTGCTGCTGGCCTTCCGTGCGCTGGATACGCTGCTCGAAGCCATCGTGCTGGTGATCGGGCTGCTCGGCGTCTGGTCGCTGGCGCCGGACCGATTCTGGGGCGGCCGTCCCGGGCCGCGCCATCGTGCCGACCCCGACGGCATGCTCGCGTACCTGGCGCGTGTGCTGCCGCCGCTGGGCATCGTTGCCGGCATCTACCTGTTCTGGGCCGGCGCCGACCACCCCGGCGGCAAGTTCCAGGCGGCCACGATCCTGGCCGCGATGTGGATGCTGGTGCAGATGGCGGGGCTGGGCGACGCGCCGCGCATCGACCATCGCGGCCTGCGCGCCGGCATCGTGCTCGGCCCGCTGGTGTTCATCGCCATCGGGCTGCTGGGGCTGTGGACAGCCGGCGCCTTCCTCGGCTACCCGGACGGCTGGGCCAAGCCGATGATCGTCGTCGTCGAGGTGGCGCTGCTGCCGACGCTGGTGCTGGTGCTGGCGCTGCTGATGAACGGCCCGCCGCTGAGGGCCGACGCATGACGCTCGAGATACTGTTCGCGCTGTGCGCCTGCGCGCTGGTCGGCATCGGCCTGTACGGGCTGATCGTGCAGCCGCATCCGCTGCGCAAGCTGGTGGCCTTCAACGTCATGGGCTCGGGCGTGTTCGTCATCTTCGGCGCGCTGGCCAAGCGCGGCGCCGCCGCCGGCATGCTGGCCGACCCGGTGCCGCAGGCGCTGCTGATCACCGCCATCGTCGTCGCCTTCGCCGCCACCGCGGTGACGGTGGCGTTGCTGCTGCGGCTGATCGAATCCACCGATTCGGCCTCGCTGGCCAACGAGGACTGAGGCCCGTGGATCTGTGGACCGACACCCCAGGCAGGCTGCTGCTGGCCGCTGCCGTGCTGCTGCCCTTCGCCGGCATGCTGTTCGGGCTGCTGCTCGGCGGGCGCCATGTGCAGCGCGTGGCCTTCGTCGTCATTCCGGTCGGGCTGGCGCTGGCCGCGGGCGTGGCCTCGCATTGGCTGCGCGGCGGCCAGACGCTGGTCTACCTGCTGGGCGGCTGGGCGCCGCCGCTGGGCATCGCGCTGCGCGCCGACGGGCCGGCGGTGGCGATGCTGCTGGCCATCGCGGTGGTGGTCTGCGGCATCGGCCTGTATGCACGCGCCGATTTCGGCACGCCGCGCGAGGTCAAGGAATCGCGCGCCGCCTACAGCTACTGGCTGCTGCTGATGGCAGTGTGGGGCTCGCTGAACCTGGTGTTCGTCAGCGGCGACCTGTTCACGCTGTACGTCGCGCTGGAACTGCTGACCTTCGCCGGCGTGCCGCTGGTCTGCCTGGCCGGCAGCGGCGAGACGATCCGCGCCGCGCTGCGCTACATGCTGTTCGCGCTGTGCGGTTCGGTGCTGTACCTGCTGGGCGTGGTGCTGCTGTACGGCGGTTACGGCACGGTGGACATTCCGCTGCTGGCTGCGGCGGTGCAGCCCGGGCCCATCGCCTGGAGCGCACTGGCGCTGATGACCGTCGGCCTGCTGGCCAAGACCGCGCTGTTCCCGCTGCATATCTGGCTGCCGCCGGCGCATGGCGGCGCGCCGGCCGCGGCCAGCGCGGTGCTGTCGGCGCTGGTCATCAAGGGCTCGTGGTTCCTGGTGCTGCGGCTGTGGTTGGACGTGATGCCGGGCGTGGCCAGCGCCTCGGCCGCGCAACTGCTGGCTGGCCTGGGCGCCGCGGCCATCGTCGTCGGCAGCGTCGTCGCGCTGCGTCAGCAGCGGCTGAAACTGCTGGTGGCCTATTCCACGGTGGCACAGATCGGCTACCTGTTCCTGCTGTTCCCGATGGCCTTCGATGCGGCCGGCGACATGGTGCTGCGCGATGTGGCGCAGACGGCGGGGCTGCTGCAGGCCATCGCCCATGCCACGGCCAAGGCCGGCATGTTCATGGCCGCGGGCCTGATCTATGCGGCGCTGGGCCATGACCGCATCGATGACCTGGCGGGTGCGGCGCGCGCGCTTCCTGTCACCGTGGCGGCCTTTCTGGTCGGCGGCCTGGCGCTGATGGGCGTGTTGCCGAGCGGCGCCTACCTGGCGAAGAAGCTGCTGCTGGCCTCGGCCGCCGAATCCGGCCAGTGGTGGTGGACGCTGGTGCTGACCGGCGGCGCCGCCTTCACGGCCGGCTACGTGGTGCTGATCGCGGTGCGTGTGTTCCGCCGGCCGGCGGCGCCGCTGGCACCGACGCCCGTGTCGATGCTGTCGCAGTGGGCGGCGCTGGGGCTGGCGGTGGCGTCGCTGCTGCTGTCGCTGGTGGCCATGCTGGGGCCGCTGCCGGCGTCGCTGATCTCCAGCCCGCTGTCGCCCAAGGACCTGGGCACCACGCTGGGCACCTTCGCCGTGGGTGCGCTGCTGGCCTTCGGTCTGGCGCGGCGCCCGCTGCTGGCACCCACGGCGGCGCCGCGCGGCGGCCTGGGCCTGCTGTTCGAACAGGGCGACCGCTGGGTGCGCCGCTGGCCGTCGGCGATGTTGTCGCTGCTGCTGATCGCCGGTGCGGCCGGCTGGCTGCTGTCCCGTGCGTGATGAGGACCACCCCCTACGCGCTTCGCGCGCCCCCTCAAGGGGGCACCGCTGGCGGACCGTCGGAGCCGGATCCGCGGCGGTCGCGCGAAGCCGCCCGGACCGGCGGCACCCTGGTGCCGAGCAGGCCGATGTGGACTTCCCATGAACAACGCCGTCGAAGCCAAGCTGTCCCGCGGCGCGCTGGTGGCGCTGGTCGTCGGCTCGATGGTCGGCGCCGGCATCTTCACGCTGCCGGCGGCCTTCGGTCGCAGTACCGGGGCGCTGGGCGCCTTCGTCGCCTGGTGCATCGCGGGCAGCGGCATGCTGATGCTGGCCTTCGTCTTCCAGACACAGTCGCGGCGCAAGCCCGAGCTGGATGCCGGCATCTATGCCTACGCGCGCGCCGGCTTCGGCAACTACCTGGGCTACCTCGCGGCCTTCGGCTACTGGATGGCCTGCTGCCTGGCGTGCCTGGCCTGCCTGATGCTGATCAAGGCCACGCTCGGCCAGTTCTTCCCGGCCTTCGGCGACGGCTCCACCGCGCTGGCGATTGCCAGCGCCAGCCTGATGCTGTGGGCCGTGCATGCGCTGGTGCTGCGCGGCGTCAGGCAGGCCGCGGCGCTGAACACCATCGCCACGGTGGCGAAGACGGTGCCGATCGGCATCTTCGTCGTCGTCGCGGTGTTCGCTTTCCGCAGCGAGCTGTTCGCCGTCAACCTCTGGGGCGGCGAGCCACCGGGCATCGCGACGCTGTCGCGCCAGGTGCGCGACACGATGCTGCTGACGGTCTTCGTCTTCGTCGGCATCGAGGGCGCGAGCGTCTATTCGCGTTATGCCCGCGACCGCCGCGACGTCGGCATCGCCACCGTGCTGGGCTTCCTGGGCGTGCTGTGCCTGCTGATGCTGGTGACGCTGCTGTCCTACGGCATCGTGCCGCGCGCGCAGCTGGCCGCGCTGCCGAACCCGTCGATGGCGGGGGTGATGGAGGCCATCGTCGGCCCCTGGGGCAGGGTGTTCATCAGCGCCGGTCTGGTGCTGTCGGTGGCCGGCAACTACCTGTCGTGGATGCTGCTGTCGGCCGAAGTGCTGCATTCGGCCGCGCACAACGCCACGATGCCCTCGCGCCTGGGCCGCGAGAACGCGCGGGGCGTGCCGCACGTGGCGCTGTGGATGACGACGCTGGCGATCCAGGCCTTCCTGCTGGTCACCTGGTTCGCCGAGCAGGCCTTCACCCTGGCGCTGAAGATGACCAGTTCGATGACGCTGCTGCCCTACCTGCTGGTGGCCGCGTACGGGCTGCAGCTGGCGTGGCGCGGCGAGACCTATGCCGGCGAGGCCGCGGCACGTTCGAAGGACCGGGTCATCGGCGCGCTGGCCACCGCCTATGCCGCCGCCATGCTGCTGGCCGGCGGGCCGAAGTTCCTGCTGCTGTCGGCGCTGCTCTATGCGCCCGGCACGCTGCTGTATGCCGCGGCGCGGCGCGAGCAGGGCGCGGCGCTGTTCGGCACGCGCGAACGCGGCCTGTTCGTGCTGCTGTGCCTGGCCGCGCTGGCCGGGCTGGTGGCGCTGGCCACCGGTGCGCTCACCATTTGATCGAGGGAAGGACGCCCCCATGAAGACCCGCATCGCCGCCACCTGCATCGCCGCCGCGCTGGCCGCCGGCTGCACCGTCGGGCCGAACTACGTGCGCCCGACGGTCGACATGCCGCCGGCCTGGCGCATCGACTACCCCAAGGCCGCCGACGTGGCCAACCTGAAGTGGTGGGAGCAGTTCGGCGATCCGGTGCTGGACCAGCTGGTCGAGACGGCGCTGCGCGACAACCGCGACCTGCGCATCGCCGCGGCGCGCGTCGACCAGTTCATCGGCGCGCTGACCGCCACCGGCTCGCAGCTGTACCCGCAGATCGGCTACGGCGCCGATGCCAGCCGCGCGCGCGCCACGACCGCCGGCATGCCGCCGTTCCCGCCGACGCTGAGCCCGTACTTCTCGCTGTACAACGTGTCGCTGGGCGCGGCCTGGCAGACCGACCTGTTCGGCCGCGTACGGCGCCAGACCGAGGCCGCGCAGGCACAGGTCTATGCCAGCGAGGAAGGCCAGCGCGGCGTGGTGCTGACGCTGGTGGCCGGCGTGGCCACCAGTTACGTGGTGCTGCGTTCGCTGGACCGCCAGCTCGAGATCGCTCAGGCCACCGCGCGCAACTTCGAAGGCACGCTGCGCATCTTCGAACTGCGCTTCGCCAAGGGCGCGATCTCGAAGACCGAGCTGTCGCAGATCCGTTCGCAGACGCAGCAGGCGCTGGCCGCGATACCGCAGTTCGAGCAGGCCATCGCCACGCAGGAAAACCTGTTGTCGATCCTGCTCGGCCGCGCACCGGGGCCGATCCCGCGCGGCAAGACCATCGGCCAGCTGGCGCCGCCGTCGATCCCCGGCGAGCTGCCGGCCACGCTGCTGCAGCGGCGGCCCGACATCCTGGGTGCCGAGCAGAACCTGATCGCAGCCAACGCCAACATCGGTGCGGCGCGTGCGCTGTACTACCCGAACCTGTCGCTGCAGGCGGCGCTGGCCACCACGGCCACGGCCACCGGCGCGCTGTTCAGCGGGCCGGCCGCGGCCGGCCTGATCGGCGCCAGCCTGACCGGCCCGATCTTCACCTTCGGCGGCATCGAAGGGCAGGTGGCCACGGCCGAAGCCGCCGAGCGTGCGGCGCTTGCGGCGTATCAGCAGACGATCCTGAACGCTCTGCGCGAGACCAACGACGCGCTCAGCGGCTCGCAGAAGCGTTTGCAGGAGTTCACCGTGCAACGCGGCCGCGTCGACTCGCTGCGCGACTTCGCGCGCCTGTCGAAACTGCGTTTCGACAAGGGCGTGTCCGGCTACCTGGAGGTGCTGGTGGCCGAGAACGAGCTGTTCGCCGCCGAGCTGGCCTCGGTCAGCCTGCAGGCCAGCAGCATTGCGCAGGTGGTCAACGTCTACCAGGCGATGGGCGGCGGTTGGGTCGACATCGCGGCCGACATGGCGCCGAAGCCGCAAGGCCGGCCAAGCCCGGTGCAGAGCCAGGCCTTCAACCAGGGCTTCGGCAGCCTCGGCGGCAGCCAATAGCCGGGCAGCCCGCCCGGCTTCAGCGCGCCGGCTCCTGCCCTGGCGGCTGCGTGAACCAGGGGTGGGCGGCCGCTGCCAGGCCCAGGCCCACGTCGTAGAGCTGGCGCATGTGCACCGGGTCGAACACCTCTTCGCCGACCATGTCGACGTCGCGCGGGATCGTGATCCACTGGAAGCTGCCTTCTTCGCGCTGCGCGTAGGCATAGATGCGGATCAGGTCGCCGAGCGCCGCGGCGCGGCCGGCGGCGTCGATGGAGCGCGATGCGATCTGTGCCAGCGAGCGCGGCACCGGCTCGGGCCGCGGAATCAGCTGGCCGTTGTGGATGACGAAGATGTCCTCGCGCCCCTGGCCCCCCTGGCCGCCACGCTCGCGGATGACCGTGCCGCGGAACACGCCGCCGTTGAGGAACACGCGCGCGCCGACGCCGCCGTCGACATGCATCTCGTCGTAGCGCGGCCCGCCGGGCTGGAGCTCGACCTCGAAGAACACCGGCGGGAAGGCCACCGGGATGGAGGCGGAGGCCAGCATCACCTTGCGGAACAGCGCCAGCGCATCCGGGCGGCCGCTGCTGGCGATGGCGCCCATGTTCCAGACCACGAAGCGCGGCGCGTCCAGGTAGGCCGTGCCGATGTACAGGCGCCGGCCGTTCTGGTGCGCCTCGGCCACGCGCTGCAGCAGGGCCTCGTCGACGTGGCGGGCGATCATCGCCTGCAGCGGGCGGGTGTCGGCCAGCGCCTCGCCGGCGATCAGCTGCCACAGCAGGCCGAAGGTCGAGCCCAGCAGGAAGATGTCGCCCGAACGCGTGGTGGTGTAGAAATCGCGCAGCGCATCGTCATAGGGCGGCCCGATGAAGGCAAAGGGCGCCATCAGCGCGCCCGTGCTGACGCCGGTGACGATCTTGAACACCGGGCGCGTGCCGGCGGCCGTCCAGCCGTTCAGGAAGCCCGCGCCGAAGGCGCCGTTGGCGCCGCCGCCCGACAGCGCCAGGTGGGCATAGCGCACGGTGCCGCTGGCATCCGGCGGGAAGTCCTTGGGGGACTCCTGCGCGAAGGACTGGACCAGGTCCTGCTCCAGCGTCGAACTGCCCTGGAAGGCCCAGCCGCGCACCTCGGGAAAGCCGGGCACGCGCCCGTCGAGCGCGGACTGCGGCGGCAGCGCATTGCGCGGCAGCGAGCCGCAGCCGGCAAGGACGAAGCTGAGCAGCAGGGCGGCCACATGCAGGCCGTTGCGGAGAGTCAGAACGCAGGGACGGCGCAGCATGCTGCGAATATAACGAGCGGCACGCCGGCCTTGCGCGCTGCCCGTGGACGCAAGACCGTCGCATGTCGCGCAGGCGATGCTCGGCGGACGCGAGCTGTGCGATTCTCGGCCGCGAGCTTTCGCACGCGGCGAGGGCCGAGGAGACAACGACGATGGATTTCGAACCCAGCCCGCGCAGCGCCGAACTGCGGCAGCGCATCGACGACTTCATGGCCCGGCACGTGTTCCCGGTGGAGCACCTGTACCGCGAGCAGGCGCACGGCGGCGAGCCGGCCGCGCGCTACCGCACGCCGCCGGTGCTGCAGGAACTGAAGGCCAGGGCGAAAGCCGAGGGCCTGTGGAACCTGTTTCTCCCCGGCGACCACGGCGCCGGCCTGACGAACCTGGACTACGCGCCGCTGGCCGAGAGCATGGGCCGTGTGCTGTGGGCCAGCGAGATCTTCAATTGCTCGGCGCCCGACACGGGCAACATGGAGGTGCTGGCGCAGTACGGCACGCCCGAGCAGCAGGCGCAGTGGCTGGAGCCGCTGCTGGAAGGCCGCATCCGCTCGGCCTTCTCGATGACGGAGCCGGAGGTCGCGTCCAGCGACGCCACCAACATCCGCTGCGAGATCCAGCGCGACGGCGACCACTACGTGATCAACGGCCGCAAGTGGTTCACGTCCGGCGCGCTGAACGAGGACTGCGAGATCCTGATCGTCATGGGCCTGACCGCGCCGGACCATCCGGAGGTGCACAAGCGCCAGTCGATGATCCTGGTGCCGCGGCGCACGCCGGGCGTGCGCATCGTGCGCGACATGCACGTCTTCGGCTACGACGACGCGCCGGTCGGCCACCCCGAGATCGTCTACGACAACGTGCGTGTGCCGCTGGGCAACCTGCTGCTCGGCGAAGGCCGCGGCTTCGAGATCGCGCAGGGCCGGCTCGGGCCCGGGCGCATCCATCACTGCATGCGGCTCGTCGGCTGCGCGCAGCGCGCGTTGGAGTTGATGTGCCGCCGCGCCACGCTGCGCCGGGCGTTCGGCCACCCGCTCGCCGAGCACGGCAGCGTGCGCGAGGACATCGCCCGCGCCTATTGCGACATCGAGCAGGCGCGGCTGCTGACGCTGCGCGCCGCCGACAAGATGGACCGCGAGGGCAACAAGGCGGCGCGTGACCTGATCGCCGCGGCCAAGGTGGTGGTGCCGGCGATGGCCGCGCGCGTCATCGACGCGGCGATCCAGGTCTTTGGCGGTGCCGGCGTGTCGCAGGACACCTTCCTGGCCGAGGCCTACACCTACGCACGCTTCATGCGCATGGGCGACGGGCCCGACCAGGTGCACCTGGCGGCGCTGGGCAAGGCGCTGGTCAAGCGGCACGGCGCCGCGCCGTCGCCGCAGACCGAGCAGGCCGCGCCGCGCGCACGCTCCGACGCGGCGCTGTTCCGCTGGTAGGGGCCGACGATGAACGAGCTTTTCAGCCTGGAGGGCCAGGTGGCGCTGGTCACCGGCTCGACGATGGGCATCGGCGAAGCCACCGCGCGCACGCTGGCCCGGGCCGGCGCGCACGTGGTCGTCAGCAGCCGCAAGCAGCCCGACTGCGACCGCGTCGCGGCCGAACTGCGCGCCGAAGGGCTGAGCGCCGAGGGCGTGGCCTGCCACATCGGCCGCATGGAGGACATCGCGGCGATGGCCGAGCATCTGCGCACGCGCCACGGCCGGCTCGACGCGCTGGTCAACAACGCGGTGCTGAGCCCGTTGCGCAGCATCGCCGACACCGACGTGGGCCTGTTCACCAAGACGGTGGAGGTGGACCTGCGCGGTTACTGGTACCTGTCGGCCGAAGCCGCGAAGCTGATGGCCGGCCGCGGCGGCAGCATCGTCAACCTGGCCTCGGTGGCGGCGCTGCACCCGGACCAGGGGCTGGCGCTGTACTCGACGCTGAAGACGGCGCTGATCGGCCTGAGCCGCAGCTTCGCGCTGGAATACGGCCCGCAGGGTGTGCGCGTGAACACGCTGCTGCCGGGGCTGATCCAGACCAAGCTGGCCGACAAGTACGACCCGGCGCAGCAGGCCCGCGTGATCGAGCGCACGCCGCTGCGGCGGCTGGGCACGCCGGAGGACATTGCCAACGCGGTGTGGTACCTGTGTTCGCCGGCCGCTGCCTTCGTGACCGGTGCCAGCCTGGTGGCCGACGGCGGCCTGAGCGTGGGGCTGTTCTGATGGGGATCGTGCCGAAACGATGGCAAGTCGGCGGCCGCTGGCGGCGCGTAGCTGACGCTCGCTGTTGGCGTATTGATGTGTTCGAGTGTTGGCGCGAGCCGAGGCTGGCGGGGAAGCGAATCCGTCCATGCCTCGGGCCAGCGGCCCGAGGCGCTCGCCAGGCACGAACAGTCCCCCGGACTGTTCGTGTCCGGGCTCTTTCCCCGCCCGGTCTGACAGACCGGGCTCCTCCTTTACTTCCCGGATTCGCTTCCCCGCCATCCTCGGCCCGACGCAGCAGTGGTGCTGGCAACGCCGACAAATGCAGCGCTGCGCGCAGTGAGCCGGCGGCACCCCTGGGGATGCCAGGGCTGCGGGCGGGTCACCGCCAGGGCGCCCGCGAAGCCGAGGAGCGCAGGGCCCATGGCCGGCGCGCGCAGCGCGCCCTCCACTTGACTTCGTCGCACTTGTCTGAACGGAGCGAACGCCGTAGTTCGCGCAGTGAGTTCGCGACGAGGCCATGGGCCTGAGCACCGCAGGGCACCCCGCCCTTCGGGCGGGGTCGGGGGCTTCCGAAGCCCTGGCGGTGACCTGCCCATGGCGGGCCTCGCGCTGACGCCAGCACGCGCGGACGGCGAGGAGTCAGCTATGCGCCGTCAGCGTCCGAAGAGTCCCACGCTCCCGGTCGCAGATGCGAGGCGAGGCAGGGGGCGTCGCCCTCACCAGCCGCGGCAGCGGCATCGGGTGCGCCGAAAATGGCACAACCGACCCGCAGGCTGACGCGCCGAGACGCCGACAGGCCCGCGCTCCGGTGTCGCCCGCGGGCGCACTACGCGTCGACCGACGGCGGCGCCAGCCCGACCATCTCGAACAGCCGCGCCTCGATGCCGCGGCGGTCCGCGTCCTTCTTGTAGACGTAGGTGCGGCAGGGCATGCCGGGTTGCTGCTGCGCCGTGCCGTCGATGACGAAGAACAGCGGCACCGTGCGGTCCGCGGCACGCGACAGCTGCGTGCGGTTCGACGCCGCGCAGTGCGAGCAGTACGACGGCGCGTCGCGCCGCATGAAGACGATCGGGTGCGGCCCCGGCACGATGGGCGACAGCGGCTGGCCGTAGCGGAACAGGTCGCGCCACATCTGGCCGCGGAACAGGCGCCCGCCGCTGCCGCAGGGGTCGAGCGTGAAGACGAAGCGGTCCTCCTCCTCGTGCACGCGGAAGTCGGCGCAGTGGTAGTTCCAGGTGCGTGCGATCTCGCGCACCAGCCCGGCGTCGTCCAGCGCCGCATAGCGCGGGAAGCCGGCGACGAAGGCCGGCTCGTAGGTCTGCGCCAGCATCTCGTCCAGATAGTCCGGCCCGCCGAGATCGAGGGCGACCGCATAGAAGTGCGCCAGCCAGACCACGCCGAAGTCGTGCCACGGCCGCCAGTCCTTGCGCTGGCCTTCGAGCAGCGGCGCGATGCCGGTGTCGCCGGCATCGAGCCGCTCGCGCGCCTGCTGCACGCGGGTGCGGGTGAGCTGCACCTTCTCCCGCGCATCGAAGAGCGTCTGTCCGCGCTGCGCCAGCTTGTCGAAGCGCAGGCGGCAGTGGCCGTCCGGGCCTTTCTCGGTGGTCCAGGCCGGCCCGCCGAGCGCTGCGTTCAGCGCCGCCTGGTTGGCCTTGCAGCCCTGGCAGTAGCTGCTGATGCCGTCGCTCCAGCCACCGTAAGCTGCCGGATGGCGCTCGGGCAGCTTCTGCCGCTCCAGCCGGCCACCGCTGCCGCAGGGCGCGAGCTGCAGCTCGACCGCGTCCCCGTCCTCCTGCAGTGCCTCCAGCCGACCGCCGGTCTGGTAGCGGAAGATTGCCACCAGGTCGGCGATCGCCCCCTTGGCGTCGCCCGCGGCCCACTGTTCGGCCCACGAGCGCATCAGCTGCGTGCCGATGCGTTGCAGCTCGGCCCGGGTGCGGGCCTCGCCGAAGTCCGCGCGCAGCTTGCCGATCTTGCGCGCCAGCGTGTGGCCGGACAGCGCATCCAGTCCGGCCGGGCCGGCGTCCATCTCGTCCAGATGACGGCGCACGGTCTCAAGGTCGCCGTGGCGCAGCGCGTCCAGCGCATCTTCTTCCGGCGGGCGCGCCAGGCGCTGCAGGGTGCTGTCGTCGAACAGGCGGCTCATCGTTATCCTCCAGTCGGTCGGCCGAAGCTTAAGGCCGTGGAGGAGACACCATGACACTCGAACGCAAGGTGGTGCTGGTCACGGGTGCGGCCGGCGGCATCGGCCGTGCAATCTGCAGTCGCCTGGCAGCCGAGGGCGCAGCGCTGGCGCTGCTGGACGTGGGTGAGGCGCTCGACGCCTGGGCGGGTGAGCTGGCCGAGCGGGGCGCGCAGGTCGCCGCGGCGCGTGCCGATGTCTCGCAGTCGGTGGCGGTGAATCAGGCGGTGGCCTCGCTGGCCGATGCGTTGGGGCCGATCGACGGCCTGGTCAACAACGCCGGGCTGACGAGCATCATCGCGCCGCTGCTGCGCATGGACGACGCGCAGTGGGCAAGCGACCTGGGCGTGAACCTGACCGGCCCGTTCAACACCATCCGCGCGGTGCTGCCGGGCATGGTGCAGCGGCGCTGGGGCCGCATCGTCAACATCTCGTCGATGGCCGCGCGCGGCGGGCTCTGGCGCCAGGCCGGCTACTCGGCGTCGAAGGCCGGCCTGCTGGGGCTGACGCGCAACGTGGCGCTGGAGCATGCTGCCGACGGCATCACCTGCAACGCGGTGCTGCCGGGGCTGATCGAGACGCCGGCGGTGGCCAAGCTGCCGCCGCCGGTGATGGACCATGCGATGAGCCTGACGCCGGCGCGCCGCACCGGCCGCACCGACGAGGTGGCCGCGCTGGTGGCCTTCCTGCTGTCCGACGACGCGGGCTATCTGAACGGCGCCGAAATCGACATCGACGGCGGCTCGCACCTGTGCCCGGTGGTGCTGGGCAGCGTGCGCGAGGCGCAGGCCCGGCGCGACTACCGGCACCCGCCGTCGCCGGGGGGTTGACGGTCCGCCGCGCAGCCACAAAGCACAAGACCGGCCGGGACCTGTCGCCTAGGCTGCGCGCGCCCGCCGTGCGGCCGCTGCGCCACGCGGCCGGCGCTGTACGACAACACCCAGGAGACCCAGGATGTCCGCCATCGACCGCCGTACTTTCCTTGCCGGCTCCGCGGCTGCCGCCGCCTCGATCGCCATGCCCGGCCTGGCCCGTGCGCAGGCCAGCCCCGGCGTCACCGCCACCGAACTGAAGATCGGCACCACCACCTCGCTGAGCGGGCCAGTGTCGGCGCTGGGCACGATCAACAAGGCGCAGGCGGCGTACTTCAAGATGCTCAACGAGCAGGGCGGCGTGGGCGGCCGCAAGATCAACTACATCATCCTCGACGACGGCTTCAACCCGGCCAAGACGCTGGAGCAGACGCGCCGCCTGGTCGAGGAAGAGGAGGTGGCCTTCCTGTTCTCGCAGCTGGGTACCGGGCCGAACTCGGCGATCGTCAAGTACGTCAACGACAAGGGCGTGCCGCACCTGTTCCTGTCGGTCAACGGCGACAAGTGGGGCGACTACAAGACCTACCCGTGGACCATGCCCTTCGCGCCCAGCGCGCGCACCGAAGGCCAGATCTTCATCAAGTACGCGCTGCAGCAGAACCCGAAGGCGAAGATCGGCATCCTGTACCAGAACGACGACCTCGGCCGCGATTTCGTCGCCGGCGCCAAGGACGTGCTCGGCGCGCAGTTCGACAGCGTCGTCAAGGCCGCGTCCTACGAGGTCACCGACCCGACGGTGGACTCGCAGCTGATCCAGCTGCAGTCCTGGGGCGCCGACGTGCTGATCTCGGGCGTGACCGGCAAGTTCGGCGCGATGTCGATCCGCAAGGTGGCGGAAATGGGCTGGAAGCCGCAGCACTTCATCACCAGCGGCGCGGCCTCGGTGTCGTCGACCATCAACCCGGCCGGGCCCGAGCGCGCGGTGGGGCTGATCACCTCGGTCTACATGAAGGACGTGACCGACCCGGCGTGGGAGAACGACGCCGGGGTCAAGGCCTACCGTGCCTTCATGGCCAAGTACTTCGCCGACGGCAACCCGAACGAGTTCTACAACGCCTACGGCTACATGGTGGGCATGGTCATGCACCGCGTGCTGGAGCAGTGCAAGGGCGACTTCTCGCGCAAGAGCATCATGGCCCAGGCCAACAACCTGAAGGAACTGGAGAACCCGCTGCTGCTGCCGGGCATCAAGGTCAACACCAGCCCCACCGACCACCGTCCGCTGGAGCAGATGCAGCTGCAGCGCTGGAACGGCAAGCAGTGGGAGCGCTTCGGCTCGGTGATCCAGGGCGCCGCGGTCTGAGCGACGGGCGCCGCGGCTAGGTCCGCGGCCTGGACGGCGGCGCCTGCGGGGCGCCGCGCTCGCTGCCGGGCTGCAGCGGCAGCAGCCGCTGGGCCAGCAGCTCGGCCATGCGTGCGTCGCAGGCGACGCCGTGCACCAGGCGCACGTTCATCGCGAAGCCGTCGAAGGCCATCAGCAGCACGCTGGCGATCAGCGTCGCCTCCTGCCGGGCGACGCCCAGGCAGTCGCCCACCCAGCCGGCGACGCGGCCCTGGAAGAACTCGCGCAGCTCGGGGCTGTAGTCGCCGTCGGCGCCGCTGGTCGACACCGCCTGCATCACGTTGTTGGCGAAGCCGTTGCTTTCGCGCGGCAGCTCGCGCCACAGCGCCAGCAGCAGGCGCTGCAGGCGCGCACGCGGGTCGCGGATGCGCGCCAGCGAACGCTCCAGCCGGTCCAGCCGTTCGGTCAGCCACGGCGCATAGAGCGTGTACAGCACGTCCATCTTGGACGAGAAGTAGACATAGACATTGGCGGTGGAGATGCCGGCCTCGCGCGCGATCTGCGGCAGCGTGGTTTCGCTGTAGCCCTGCGTGCTGAACAGCCGGAAGGCCGCTGCCAGGATCGCGTCGCGTACGTCGGCTTTCTTGCGCTGAACCATGGGGTTGATCCTAGGTGGTTGAGGGCTTCAAAAAAGAATGGTATTCGCTATTGACAGGGGTCAAAGCCGATCCTAAAGTCGCTCGGCAATCGAGCATCGGTTGATCCAGCGCAAGGACGGAAGGCCAGCAAATATGGAAGCCGCAATCCTCACTCAGGAGCTCAACCCCGGCAAGCTGCCCGCGCTGTTCCGCCAGCAGTTCGGGCTGTGCAAGCTCGGCCCGGGCCAGACGGTGGCCATCGTCAGCGACCTGGGCACGCGCCGTGAATACATCCAGGCTGCCTTCGCGGCGGCCGAGGAGATGGGCGTCGACATCTACGAGATGTGCGTCAACGCCATCCCCGGCTGGACCAAGGTGGGCGTGCCGACCATCGGCCAGTGCAAGGGCACGCTGGAGGCGCTGTCGCTGGCCGATATGGTGCTGATCTTCCACGTGCCGCTGTTCAGCAGGTGGCTGCGTGAGGTGATGGGCAAGGGCGTGCGTGTGCAGATGATCATCGACGCGCCGGACGACCTGTACCACCTGCAGTCGCCGCCGGGGTTGAAAGAGGCGGTGATGCATGCCCACCGGCTGTACGAGAAGACGCGCGAGGTGCACGTCACCAGCCGCCACGGCACCGACCTGCGCTACCGCCGCGGCGAATACCCGGTGATGAGCCAGTACGGCATGGCCGACGAGCCCGGCCGCTTCGACCACTGGGGCGTGGGCCTGCTGCACACCTTCCCCGACGAGGGCAGCGCGAACGGCACGGTGGTCATCGCGCCCGGCGACATCGTCATCCTGCCCTACTGCCGCTACGTGCAGGACCCGATCCGGCTGGAGATCCGGGAGGGCCACGTCACCAAGATCGAAGGCGGCCTGGACGCGATGCTGATGCGCGACTGGCTGGCCGAAGGCGTCACCGGACCGGACGACCGCGATCCGTACGCGGTGTCGCACCTGGGCTGGGGCCTGAACCCGCAGTGCCGCTGGGATGCGATCGCGCTGTATGGCGATGCGCCGGAGCGGGCCCGCGCCGCGGCGCGCAGCTTCCCCGGCAACTTCCTGTTCTCCACCGGGCCCAACAGCCAGGGCGGCGGCAAGCGCGTCACGCGCGGCCACTACGACGTGCCGATGCGGCACTGCACGATCGCGCTCGACGGCAAGGTGGTGGTCGACGAAGGCCGCGTCGTCGACCCGGCGATGATCGTGCCGCGCGTCGCGCGCTGACGCGGCCCGCTGACGCACGCTGGCGACCGACGCGATGCTGATCGACGGCCAGTTCATCGTCGCCGCGCCGCCGCAGGCGCTGATGCGGCATCTGTTCGATGCACGGCTGATGGCCGAATGCCTGCCCGGCTGCGAGTCGCTGGAGGCGCTGGACGCAGACCGCTACCGCGCCGTGGTCGGCGTGGCCATGGCCGGCATCA
>JBGAII010000010.1:0-50669 GCA_044225625.1 Rubrivivax sp. | reverse complement strand
TGAAGGATTCGAACCTTCGACCAACGGATTAAGAGTCCGCTGCTCTACCAACTGAGCTAAGGACCCGCTCGATGAATCGAGTGGTGGGTTGTGCAGGATTCGAACCTGCGACCAACGGATTAAAAGTCCGCTGCTCTACCGACTGAGCTAACAACCCGTCCGTAGAGACGCGCATTATAGCGGGTCGTTTCAGGCCTTGGCCGCGGGCCGCGCCAGCAGTTGCGCAATGGCCTCGCCGGCCGCCACCATGCCGAAGGTGGCGGTGACGCTGACGCTCGAGCCGTAGCCCGCGCAGTTGAGCGTGCCGTCGGTGCTGCAGGCTTCGTCGGCCAACGCGACCGGTTCGCGCGAGAACACGCAGCGCAAGCCGATCGGGCCCTTGCGCGCGGCACCCTGCTCGCGCCGCAGACGCTGGCGCAGTGCGGCCAGCAGCGGGTCGTGCGTCACCGCCGCCAGGTCGTCGACCTCGACCCGCTGCGCCATACGCCGGCCGCCGGCGGCGCCCACCGTCACGCAGGCCTGCGCTTTGCGCAACGCCCAGCCGGCCAGCGCGGCCTTGGCGCGCACCTGGTCGCAGGCATCGATCAGCACGTCCACGCGGCCGGGCAGCAGCGCGGGCCAGTTGTGCTCGTCGACGAACTCCTCCACTGTCTGCACTTCGCAGCCCGGGTGGATGTCGGCGATGCGTTCGCGCAGCGCCTGCACCTTCGCCTGGCCCAGCGTGTGGCCCAGCGCCTGCACCTGGCGGTTGATGTTGCTTTCGGCCACGTGGTCCAGGTCGATCAGCACCAGCGCCGCAACGCCGCTGCGCGCCAGCGCTTCGGCGGCCCACGAGCCGACGCCGCCGACACCGACCACGGCCACCCGCGCCGCGCGCAGGCGCGTGTAGCCGGCCTCGCCGTACAGGCGCCGCAGGCCGCCGAAGCGCCGCTCCAGGTCGGCCTCGGCCGCCGCCGGCAGCACCTTCAAAGGCCGCGCTCCACGCGCCACACCTGGTAGCGCACGCCGAACACGCCGCCGGTCAGGATGCCGGCCAGGGCCAGGAAGCTGCCCAGCGCCAGCGTGCTGACGCCGCTCAAGCCCTGGCCGATGGTGCAGCCCATCGCGGTCACACCGCCCACGCCCATCAGCACCGCGCCGACGATGTGGTTGGCCGTGTCCTCGGTGCCGGCAAAGCCTTCCCAGCGGAAGCTGCCGCTGGCCAGCGCGACGGCCGCCGAACCCAGCACCACGCCCAGCACGGCCACGATGCCCAGCGTCAGCACGCGACTGGTGTCGCTGAACAGGATCAGCCAGTCCATCAGGTAGGCCACCGGCGCGACGAAGCTCAGGCTTTCCATGCGCCGCGAGTTGGTGGCCAGGAAGCTGGGCTCCAGCGTGGTGGGGTGCTCGGCCACGAAGCCCAGGCGGCCCGATACCCACCACATGCCGACGATGACCGCGCCGATGCCCAGGCCGCCCAGCAGCACGTCGGCCCCGCGCCCTTCGGGCTTGACCAGCACCCACGCCAGCAGCGCCAGGCCGAGCGCCGTGCCCAGCAGCGGCGCCAGCAGCACGCGCTGCGCGCCGCTGGCATGGGCCAGCAGCGAGGGCAGGTCCTGCCCTGCCGGCAGCTTGACGGCCGCAGCGTCCAGTGTGGCCACACGAGCCACGGCCAGCACGCCGCGCATCGTGGCGTAGGCGCTGACGGCCAGCACGAACAGCACGACCAGTGACTTCAGGTTGCCGCCGCCGACGCGCACCAGCGTCTTGCTGCCGCAGCCCGACGCCAGCACCATGCCGAAGCCGAACAGCAGGCCGCCGACGAGACTCGACAGCCACAGCAGCGTCGGTGCGGCATAGATGCTGTTGGCGGCCTCGATCCAGCCCAGGCCCACCATCGCGTTGAAGCCGATCATCGCCACGCCCGCCGCCAGCGCCCACATGCGCATGCGCGTCCAGTCGCCCAGGTTGACGATGTCGGCCACCGCCCCCATGGTGCAGAAGTGCGTGCGCTGCGCGATGGCGCCGAAGGCCACGGCCAGCCCGAAAGCGGCCCACAGCACGGTGGCCGTCAGACCCGGCAAGTCGGATTCCTGCATGCTCTTGTGTTCCCGGATGCAGCGGTGGAATGCCGCAATGGCGCGGCATGATGTCAGAACTTGCCGCGGCCGCGGCAGGCGACCGCCGCAGCCGCGCAGCCCGAGGCGGCGCGGCCTACTTCAGCGCGGCCAGGCGTTCCTTGCCGGCGGTGGCGGCCTCGGACTTCGGATAGGCCTTGATCAGCTCGTCCAGCGTCTTGCGCGCGCCGGCCTTGTCCTTCATCTCCGCCTGGCTGTTGGCGATGGCCAGCATGGCCTCGCTGGCCTTGTCGCTGTCGGGCGCCTTGGCCAGGAACGAGCGGAACACCGCGATCGCCTCCTTGTAGTCGCGCTTGCCGTACAGCGCATTGCCCTGCCAGTAGCGCGCCGACGCGCCGTAGCCGCTGGCGGGCCAGCGTGCCTGGAAGGCGGCGAAGGCCTGCGCAGCCTTGTCGAAGTCGCCGGCGCGCAGCAGCCCCATGGCTGCTTCGTACTGGCGCTTTTCCTCGGGGTCGGCGTCGAACTCGCGGCCGTCGACCGACACCTTCTGCGGTTCCACCTTGCGCAGGCGGTCATCGACCGCCTGGCCCAGGTCGCGCTGCTTGCGCTGCAATTCCGACACGTCGCGCAGCAGTTGCTCGTTGGTGCCGCGCAGCCGCGCCACCTCGCCGCGCATCGCTTCGAGCTGGCCGTTGATGTCCAGCAGGCTGCGGCGCAGCGCCTGCAACTGCTCGGTCAGATCGGCATTGCGCAGCTTGGCCTGCTCGTCGGCGGCCGCGAGGCGCGAGCGCAGGTCGAGAATGGCCTTGCGCGCATCGTCGTCGGCAAACAGCTGGGCCTGGGCCGCACCGGCGGCCAGCAGCAGAAGGCATGCTGCAGCGACCCGGCGCATCTCACCTGTCCTTCAGTTCGACGCGGCGGTTCTTTGCCCAGGCCGCCTCGTCGTTGCCCGGCACCGCGGGCTTCTCCTCGCCGAAGCTCACGGCTTCGAGCTGGCCGGCCTGCACGCCCAGCAGCACCATCGTCTTCATCACCGCATCGGCGCGCTTCTGGCCCAGCGCCAGGTTGTATTCGCGACCGCCGCGTTCGTCGGTATGGCCTTCGAGCACCATGTGCTTGCTGCGGTTGGCGTTCAGCGCCTTGGCATGGGCCTCGAGCATCGGCCGGTATTCGTCCTTGACGACGAAGCTGTCGAAGTCGAAATAGACGACGCGCTGCGCCAGCAGCCCGCCGGCCGCGCCGGCGCCGGACTTGGACAGGTCCACCGTCGCCACGCCCGACTGCGAGGTGCCGCTGCCGGCACCACCGGCACCCGCGGCACCGCTGCTGGCGCCATCGGCCGGCACGGGGCGCGTTTCCACCGGCGCTTCGTCGAGCTTGGTGCTGCTGCAGCCGGCCATCAGCACGGCCAGCGCCAGCGCGGCGCCGCTCAAGATGCGGTGAGAGGTTCGGAACATGGTGGCTTCTCCTGTCGAAATGGTGGGCGTCAGCGGCCGAACGGGCCCCAGGCGGGCTCGCGCATGTCGGCGCCGGTGGTCAGCAGGCGGCTCTTGATGCGGCCGTCCAGCGTCGTGGTCATCAGCACGTCCCGGCCGCCGGCGCGGCTGGTGTAGACCAGCAGGCGGCCGTTCGGCGCGAAGCTCGGGCTTTCGTCGTCGGTGGTGTCGGTGATCGCCGCCGGGCTGCCGCCGGCCAGGTCCTGCACCATCAGCTTGAAGACCGACCCGCCCTGGCGCGTGATGAAAGCCAGCGCGCGGCCGTCGGGGCTGATCGCCGGGCTGATGTTGTAGCTGCCGGAGAAGGTGACGCGCTCGGCCGTGCCGCCGGCCACCGGCATGCGGTAGATCTGCGGGCCGCCGCCGCGGTCGCTGACGAAGTAGATCTGCCGGCCATCGGGCGTGAACACCGGCTCGGTATCGATCGCCTGGCTGGTGGTCAGGCGGCGCGGCGTGCCGCCGTCGCGCGACATCAGGTAGATCTGCGCCACCGCATCGCGCGACAGCGTCAGTGCCAGGTCGCGGCCGTCGGGCGACCAGGCCGGGGCGCTGTTGGAGCCGCGGAAATTGGCCAGCATGCGGCGCTGGCCGCTGCTGACGTCCTGCACCCAGACGACGGCCTTCTGGCTTTCGAAGGACACGTAGGCCAGTTCCTTGCCATTCGGCGACCAGGCCGGCGAGATGATCGGGTCGGGGCTGGCCAGCGCAATCTGCCCGCCCTCGCCGTCGGCATCGGTGACGTGCAGCGAGAAGCGGTTGCCGGCCTTGGTGACGTAGGCGATGCGGGTGGAGAACACCCCGCGCTCACCGGTCAGGTTCTGGTAGATCGAATCGGCCACGCGGTGCGCCGCCAGGCGCATGTCGGCCGCCGGCGCCACGTGGCTCTGGCCCACCAGCTCTTCGCCCTTGACCAGGTCCCAGAGCTTGAAGCGCACGTCGAAGCGGCCGTCGGCCAGGCGCGAGACCGAACCGACGGCCAGCGCGTCGGCGCCGCGGCCGCGCCATTCGGCGACGTTGATGCGGCTGCTCTCGTCGAAGCTGCCGGGCACGTCGACGATACGGAACAGGCCGCTGCGCTGCAGGTCGGCACGGACCACCGAGGCCACCTGCACCGGCGACACGTTCTCGTCGCGGAAGGTCGCGATGGCCACCGGAATCTGCGTGCCGCCGATGCCGGTGATCTCGACGCGGAACTGGGCCGCGGCCGGTAGCGCCGCAGTGGCAGCGAGGGCGCCGACGAACCGGCGGCGCGGCCAGGGAGCTTTGGACAAGTCGGTTCTCTGTCTTCAGTGGGCTGCGGGCCGCAGCGTGGCAGGCAGTCCGCGCCACGCGGCTCGCAGATAGAGCCCCTGGTCGCGCCAAGGTTCCCTGCCGCCGCGGCAACGGCTGCTGGGCACCAATTGTAGGCATGCTGTCCGGGCCACCCTGCGGGGCCCGCGATAATGCCCAAGGCCGATCCCGTGGCCTGCCGACCGACCTCATGCCCAGCCTGTTCCAGCGCATCGCCCGCTTCTCCCCTTACTTCGAGTCGGGCAAGCGCGGCCTGCTGGTGGCCATGGCGGGCTCGCTGGTGATGGCGGCGACCGAGCCGCTGCTGCCGATCATGATGAAGCCGGTGCTGGACGAAGGCTTCGGCACGAACAACATCCCGCTGTGGACGGTGCCGCTGGTGCTGGTGAGTCTGTTCATCCTGCGCGGCGGCGCCACCTTCGTGTCGCAGTACGCGCTGGCCTGGACGGCCAACCAGGGCGTGCTCAAGCTGCGCTCGGCCATGTTCGGCCGCCTGCTGGGCGCGCACGCGGAGCTGTTCACCCGCAACTCGGCCAGCCGGCTGACCAACATCGTGGTCTACGAGGTGCAGGACGGCGCCAATCTGCTGGTGTCGGCGATACTGACCGTGGCCCGCGAGAGCCTGACGCTGGTGGCCCTGCTGAGCTACCTGATCTGGCTCAACTGGAAGCTGACACTGTTCGTCGGCGTGCTGTTTCCGCTGGTCGCGGCGTCGGTGCGGGCGATCAGCCGGCGCATGCGGCGCATCACGCTGGCCAGCCAGAAGGCCACCGACGAACTGGCCTACGTGATCGAGGAGAACGTGCTGGCCTGGCGCATCGTGCGGCTGCACGACGCGGCGGCGCAGCAGACCGAGCGCTTCTTCGAGCGCAGCAACCAGCTGCGACGGCTGATGATGAAGTCGGTGGCCGCGTCCTCGCTGATGACCCCGGTGACCCTGACGCTGACGGCCTGCGCCTTGTCGGGCGTGCTCGTCGTCGCGCTGTACCAGAGCCGCAGCGGCGGCACGACGGTGGGCGGCTTCGCGGCCTTCATCACCGCGATGCTGATGCTCCTGGCGCCGATCAAGAAGCTGTCGGAGGTGAGCGGACAGATCACGCGCGGCATGGCGGCGCTGGAACGCGGTGTCGCGCTGATCGACGACAGCCCGGTCGAACAGGCCGGTCAGCATCAGGCGCCGAAGGTGCGCGGCGAGATCGAGCTGCGCGGCGTGAGCCTGCGCTACAAGGACGACCAGGCGCCCGCACTGCTGGACCTGAACCTGCGCGTGCACCCCGGCGAGACGGTGGCGCTGGTCGGCCCTTCGGGTGCCGGCAAGTCGTCGCTGGTGCACCTGCTGCCGCGCTTCGTCGAACCGACCGCGGGCAGCGTGCTGCTGGACGGCGTGCCGCTGGGCGAATGGGACGTGCGCGCGCTGCGGCGGCAGTTTGCGCTGGTCAGCCAGGACGTGGTGCTGTTCAACGACAGCGTGGCCGCCAACGTGGCGCTGGGCGCGCGGGTCGAGCCCGAGCGTGTGCGCGAGGCGCTGCGCAGCGCCAACCTGATGGATTTCGTCGACGGCCTGCCGCTGGGACTGGACACGCTGATCGGCCACAACGGCAGTGAACTGTCCGGCGGCCAGCGGCAGCGGCTGGCGATCGCCCGCGCGCTGTACAAGGACGCGCCGATCCTGATCCTGGACGAGGCCACCTCGGCGCTCGACAGTGAATCGGAGCGCGCCGTTCAGCAGGCGCTGGATCGGCTGATGAAGGGTCGCACGACGCTGGTCATTGCGCACCGTCTGTCGACCATCGAACATGCCGACCGCGTGGTGGCCATGGAAGCCGGCCGCGTGGTGGAACAAGGCACGCATGCCGAACTGCTGGCGCGCGGCGGCTTGTACGCCCGTCTGCACGCGATGCAGTTCGGCTCGGCCCGGACCCACGGAGAAACCGCATGAACGACATGATCAGCCGCTACCCGGTGCCCGAACTGAAGGACCTGCCCGAGGACCTGCGCACCCGCATCCTGGAAGTGCAGGAGAAGGCCGGCTTCGTGCCGAACGTCTTCCTGGCGCTGGCCCACCGCCCGGCCGAGTGGCGCGCCTTCATGGCCTACCACGACGCGCTGCTGCTGAAGGAGACCGGCTCGCTGAGCAAGGGCGAGCGCGAGATGATCATCGTCACCACCTCGGCCGCCAACCAGTGCCTGTACTGCGTGGTCGCGCACGGCGCGATCCTGCGCATCTACGAGAAGAAGCCGCTGATCGCCGACCAGCTGGCGACCAACTACCGCAAGGCCGACATCACGCCGCGGCAGCGCGCGATGCTCGACTTCGCGATGAAGGTCTGCCTGAACTCGGCGGCGGTCGACGAAGCCGACTTCGCGGCGCTGCGCACGCACGGCTTCGACGACGAGGACATCTGGGACATCGGCGCGATCACCGCCTTCTTCGGCCTGAGCAACCGCATGGCCAACCTGACCGGCATGCGGCCGAACGACGCGTTCTACCTGATGGGGCGCGTGCCGCGCGAGAAGAAGTAGCGCGCGTCAGCCGGCGAACAAGCGCCGCGCCGCCGGCGAGCCGGCGGCCAGGTCGCGCGATTCCAGCGATGCATAGAGCTGTGCCAGGTCCTTGCCGATGGTGTCGAAGGCCTGCAGCGTGATCGGCCGCCCGGCGTCGTCCTGCAGTTCGGCGTCCATGTCCTCGGCCAGCGCATGCGCCACCTTGTGCCACGTGGGAAAGGGCTCGACGCCGGCGGGCGTCTGCGGCACGTCCAGGCTCAGGATCACCTCGCGCAGGCCGGCGGCCTGCGGGTCTTCGGCCAGCGCCGCCTGCGCATCGAACTCCAGCACCAGCACCGGTGGCGCGCCCTCCTCGGCCGACGGCAGCACCAGCCGGCCGGGGACGGCGCCCGGCACCAGGCCCAGCCGGCCGGAGCACTGCTGGACGTAGCCCACCGACCAGGCCACCGAACGGGCCACCAGCCGCACCGCCAGCTGCGCGTCCAGCGGGCCGGCAAAGCCGTCGAGTTCGCGCGCCCGCGACACCACGTCGAGCATGTCGGGGAAATCGGGCATCGCACCGACGCCTTCGGCAAAGGCCTGCAGCTTGTGCACGAACTCGGAATATTCGATCTCGTTCAGCGGCCCGCTGCGGTTGGCCAGTTGTACGCCGGCCTGCAACTCGCTGTAGCGCTGCGCGACAGCCGGCTGCTCCCATTCGCCGGTCTCGGCATTCAGGCCTTCGATGTAGAAAGGCTTGGTGCCAGCACGGCGCGAACCCGGCCAGTGGGCCAGCACCAGATCGCCGCTGACCGGCGCTTCCAGCGCCAGCGGCACGATCGCGTCGACCAGCGCGTCCAGCCGGGCCTGCCGGCGCGGCGCCGGCGCGCGGCGCTCGCTGCCGTCGGGCGCGCTGCTGTCCGGCGGCACCACGGGCAGGTCGCCAAGCGCAGGTTCGACACGCTGCGCCGCCAGCGGCACGTCGGCCTTGCGCGGGCTGGCACGGCGCGCGCTCCACCAGCCGTGCGCCAGCAGGGCCGCCAGCACCAGGCCACCCAGGATCGACAGCGCGACGGTCAGGCTCATCGCGCGTCCGTCCGGGCGGTGGCGGGCTGGTCGCACTGCACCGCGTGCCGAGGGACGAAGGCCGCGCTCACTGAACTACCCTCCGCACTGCGTGCTCCGGGATGAGCGCTTGGGAGCGGCCCGGCGCGCTCATTGGACTACCCTCCGCACTGCGTGCTCCGGGATGAGCGCTTGGGAGCGGCCCGGCGCGCTCATGCCGCCTCCGCCATGCCGATGGCCTCGTCCATGTCGACGGCGACGATGCGCGATACGCCCTGCTCCTGCATCGTCACCCCGATCAATTGCTCGGCCATCTCCATGGCGATCTTGTTGTGGCTGATGAACAGGAACTGCGTGCCCTGGCTCATCTCGCTGACCAGTTTGCAGTAGCGCTCGGTGTTGGCATCGTCCAGCGGCGCATCCACTTCGTCCAACAGACAGAACGGTGCCGGGTTCAGCTGGAAGATGGCGAATACCAGCGCGATCGCCGTCAGCGCCTTCTCGCCGCCGGACAGCAGGTGGATGGTGCTGTTCTTCTTGCCCGGCGGCTGCGCCATCACCTGCACGCCGGAATCGAGGATCTCGTCGCCGGTCATCACCAGCTTCGCGCTGCCGCCGCCGAACAGGCTGGGGAACATGCGGCCGAACTGCTCGTTGACCTGCGTGAAGGTCTGGCCCAGCAGGTCGCGCGTCTCCAGGTCGATCTTGTGGATCGCATCCTCGAGCGTCTTCATCGCCTCCTGCAGGTCGGCATTCTGCGCGTCGAGGAAGGTCTTGCGTTCGCGCGAGGCGGTCAACTCCTCCAGCGCCGCCAGGTTCACCGCGCCCAGCGCATTGAGCTCGCGGTTCAGGCGGTCGATCTCGCCCTGCAGGCCCCACAGCTTGACGCCGCCCTGCTCGATGCCCTGGGCCAGCAGCCCCAGATCGACCTGCGCCGCCACCAGCTGCTCCATGAACTGCGCGCCGCCGAGCTGCGCCGCTTGCTGTTCGAGCTGCAGCTTGGTCTGCGATTCGCGCAGCGGCTCCAGGCTGCGCTCGAAGCCCAGGCGCTGCTCGTCGGCCGTGCGCAGCCGCGTGCTCAGGTCGTCGTACTGGCTGCGCGCCGCGGCCAGCGCCTGCTCGCGCTGCAGCCGTTCGGCCAGCGCGCTCTGCAGGCCGGCCTGGGCGGCGCTGTCGTTCAGCGTGGCCAGTTCCTGCTCCACCTGCGCGGCCGCCTGCAGGTTGGTGTCGACCTGCTCGCGCGCGGTGGCGATCGAGCGCTGCAATTCGCTCTGCCGCGCCAGCAGCGCGCGCGACTGGAACGCCGCCTCCTGCGCCTGGCGCTCCAGGCCGCGCAACTGCTCGCGCGCCTCGTTGAGGCGGCGCTCGGCGGCGATGACCGCGTCTTCCAGGTCGCTGTGGCGCTGCTGCGCATCGGCCAGCTGCAGGTCCAGTTCCTCGAAGCGCGCCTCACCCAGCTCGCGCCGCTGCTGCAGATCATCGAGCTGCGCCTGCACTTCGGCCAGTTCGCCGTCCAGCTGCGCCCGCCGTGCCTCGCTGGCTTCGGCCTGCTGCGACAGGCGCAACAGCTCCACCTGCGTCTGGTGGGCGCGCGTCTGCGCCTCGGCCGCCTCGCGCCGCGTGCTGCTCAGGCGCAGCGACACCTCGGTATAGGCCGCTTCGGCGCGCACGCTGCCGCTGCGCGCCTCGTCGGCGATCAAGCCTTGCGCGCGCACCTGGCGCTCCAGGTTCTCGATCTCCTGCTGGCGCGCCAGCATGCCGGCCTGCTCGGAATCCGGCGCATAGAAGGCCACCGCGTACTGCGACACCGCATGGCCTTCGCGCGACATGATCACTTCGCCGTGCGTCAGCTGGCCGCGCGCGGCCAGCGCCTCGTCCAGGCTGTTGGCGGTGTAAACGCCTTCGAGCCAGTCGTTCAGCAGCGCCTGCAGGCCGGCGTCGTTCAGCCGCAGCAGCTCGGACAGCCGCGGCAGCGTGCGATGCGGGTCGGCGTGCGCGCTGGCGCCGGGCGAATAGAAGGCCAGCCGCGCCGGCGGCGCATCGGCCGCGAAGGCGCGCAC
Source organism: Rubrivivax sp. (assembly GCA_044225625.1). Classification (GTDB taxonomy): domain Bacteria; phylum Pseudomonadota; class Gammaproteobacteria; order Burkholderiales; family Burkholderiaceae_C; genus Rubrivivax. The sequence goes on along the minus strand of JBGAII010000010.1, from coordinate 40,214 downwards.
GGTTTCCAGCCGGCCGACTTCGAGCGCGTTCAGCCGCTCGCGCAGCGCCGCCTCGAGCGCGGTTTCCCAGCCGGGCTCGATGTGCACACGCGTCCACAGGCCCTGCAGGCCATCGAGCCCGTGCTTGCTCAGCCAGGGCTTGAGCTTGCCGCTGCTCTGCACTTTGTCCTGCAGCGCGCGCAGCGCGTCCAGCCGGGCCACCAGCTCCGCTTGCCGGGCCGCTTCCTGCGCGGCGCCCTGCGCCAGCGAGCGGCGCTGTTCGTCCAGCGCCTCGACCTGCTCGCCCAGCTCCTGAAGCCGGGCCTCGGCCAGCGCCTGCGCCTCCTGCTGGGCCGCGCTGTCGCGCTGCAGCAGCTGCAGCTTGTCCCGGTCCGGCGCCACGAGGCCGCGGCGTTCGCCGCCCAGCCGTTCGCTGCGCTGCTGCAGCTGGCGCGTCTGCTCGTCGAGGCTGCGGCTCTCGGCCGCCAGCACCTGGATCTGCTGCTGCGCCTGCGCCACCGCGCCGCGCTGCTGGTTGCTGCGCGCCTGCGCCTCGCGCAGCGCGTCCTCCAGGCCCGGCAGGCGCAGCGACTGCTCTTCGGCCTGCGCGGCCTGGATCTGCGACTGCTCGTCGGCCGCCTGCAGCGATTCGGCGATGCGCTCCAGTTCGGCGTGCGCGTCGGCCTGGCGCGTGGCCCATTGTTCGTTCTGCGCCTGCAGGTCGGCCAGGCGTGCCTGGGCGCGCTCGCGGCCTTCGACCACGTAGCGGATGCGCTCTTCCAGCCGGCTCACTTCCAGCGCCGCTTCGGCCAGCTCGCCCTGGCGCTGGTGCAGCGTGTCGCCGGCCGCGTAGTGCGCCTGGCGGATGGTCTCCATCTCGGCCTCGACATGGCGCAGTTCGGCCAGCCGCGCTTCGAGCGCATTGCCGGCCTCGAGCAGCGCCGCATGCACGCGCTGCTCTTCGTTGGCGGCGTCACGGTGCTTCAGGAACCAGAACTGGTGCTGCTTCAGCGTGCCCTGCTCCTGCAGCGCACGGTACTGCTGTGCGACCTCGGCCTGCTTTTCAAGCTTCTCGAGGTTGGCATTCAGCTCGCGCAGGATGTCCTCGACGCGCGTCAGGTTCTCGCGCGTGTCCTTCAGCCGGTTCTCGGTCTCGCGGCGGCGCTCCTTGTACTTGGACACGCCGGCGGCTTCTTCGAGGAACAGGCGCAGTTCCTCGGGCCGCGATTCGATGATGCGGCTGATCGTGCCCTGGCCGATGATCGCGTAGGCGCGCGGCCCGAGGCCGGTGCCCATGAACACGTCCTGCACGTCGCGGCGGCGCACCGGCTGGTTGTTGATGTAGTAGCTGCTGCCGCCGTCGCGCGTCAGCACGCGCTTGACGGCGATCTCGCCGAACTGGTTCCACGGCCCGCCGGCGCGCGCATCGCTGTTGTCGAAAACCAGCTCGACGCTGGCGCGGCCGGCCGGCTTGCGCTGGCCCGAGCCGTTGAAGATCACGTCCTGCATCGACTCGCCGCGCAGCTCGCTGGCCTTGCTTTCGCCCAGCACCCAGCGCACCGCATCCATGATGTTGGATTTGCCGCAGCCGTTGGGCCCGACCACACCGACCCGCTGCCCCGGCAGTGCGAAGGTGGTGGGATCGCAGAAGGACTTGAATCCGGAGAGCTTGATCTGGTTGAGGCGCATGGCAGGCCGGACGGCGGCGGTTCAGGCCCGGGTGAATCGAGCTAAGTTATTGATTTGTTAGCAGAAATCTGCGCAAACCGAGCGTGGGATCATAACATCCGCAACCCGCCGCTCAGAGCAGCTCCTCGGGCACGAAGGGCTCCAGCAGATCCAGCATCAGCCGGCTGCCCGGGTCGGTGTCGGGCTCATCGGGGCCGTCGAGCAGACGGCCGTCCGGCGCGGCCCAGCGCAGCGTGCGGCCATCGGGCTGCAGCAGCAAGCGGTAGGCGCCGGCCTCGATCAGCTGCTGCAGCTGGGCATGCAGTGCCTCGGCCAGCGCCGGGCTGTGGACCAGCAGGCCGAACTCGGTGTTCAGGTCGCGCGAGCGCGGGTCGAAGTTCATCGAGCCCAGGTAGATGCGCTCGCGGTCGATGATCGCGGCCTTGGCATGCAGGCGCAGCACCGGGCCGCTGCCGGCGAGCAGCTCGCGCAGCACGCGGCCGCCGGAGGCCGGGTGCCATTCGTACAGGGTCACGCCCTCGCGCAGCAGCGCGACGCGGTACTTGCGGTAGCCGAGATGCACCAGAGGCTCGTCGGTCGCAGCCAGCGAATTGGTCAGCAGCGTCATCTGCACGCCACGCCCGCGCAGCATGGCGATGCCGGCCACACCTGCCGGGCCCGGTATCAGGTACGGCGACACCACCAGCACCTCGCGGCGCGCATCGCGGATGGCCTGGGCCACCAGCAGGCGGACCTGCGCGCCCTGCGCGGCGAGCATGCCGATGTCCGACGCCAGCTGATCGTTCAGGATCTTCTGCGGCGAGTCATAGGCCACGGCGGCCCAGGCCGGCGTCATCTGCAGCCGCCCGGCGGCCCATTCGGCGGCCAGCGGCACGGGCTGCCGCAGGGCCTGCGCCAGGGCGTCGCAGGCCGGGCCCGTGCAGGGCGCGTCGAGCAGCGCCAGGCCGTCCTGCACCCGCGGCGGCTCGCCCAGCGACGCGGCCAGCACACTGCCGAACTCATGGCTGTATTCGCTGTTCCAGTACAGGTCGAACGCCAGCGTCATCTGCGGCACCAGCGCGCCGGCCACCAGCACGTCGAGGTCGACGAAGCTGCCCTGCGGCATCGGCAGGTAGTACGCATCGGCGATGTTGCGTCCGCCGGCCAGCGCCAGCACGCCATCGGCCACCAGCAGCTTGTTATGCATGCGCCGGTGCGCGCGCTCGTCGCCGACGGCCGATTCGACCAGTCGGCTGACATGGCTCTGGCGCGCCGACAGGAAGGCATTGAACAGCCGCAGCTCGACACCGGGCTGCATGCTCAGCGCCAGCCACAGCGGGTCGTCGCCGGCGGTGTAGAGGTCGTCGACCAGGATGCGCACGCGCACGCCGCGCTGGGCTGCCGCGCGCAGCGCGCGCATCAGCGTGCGGCCGACGGTGTCGCCGGCGAACTGGTAGACCTGAAGGTCCAGCGACTGCGTGGCGCCGTCGATCAGCGCCAGCCGAGCCTGCAAGGCCTCGGCACCGCCGGCGATCAGCCGGAAGCCACTTTCGGCGGGTGGGGCAGAGGCCTGCGCCAGCGTGGCCAGCGGGCCTTGGCTGGCCGGGGCACGGGCCGCGTCCCAGGCGCGATCGCCGACGTCGGGCAGGCTCATGCAGCCGGCCGCCTGCAGGCCGACCAGCAGCACCAGCACGGCCCATGCCGGCCTGCGGGCGCAGGCGATGAGACCACGAACGGCAGACAGGCGAAGCATGGGCAGGGCGCGCGGCACCGGATGTTAGGATCGCGCCCCTTCATTCTCCGGCCTCTGCCGCCGCCGCCCCTGATGCCGCGCAAGCCCGCCTCCAACCCGCCGCGCCAGCGCGAGAAGCCCGCCGTGCCGCCGACGCGGCCGAGCAAGGCACTGCAGGTCTTCCCGAACCCGGCGCCGCAGCGCGACTACCTGATCCGCTTCCAGCTGCCGGAGTTCACCTGCCTGTGTCCGCTGACCGGGCAGCCGGACTTCGCACATTTCAGCATCGACATGGTCTGCGACAAGCTGTGCGTCGAGTTGAAGAGCCTGAAGCTGTACTTCTGGAGCTACCGCGACGAAGGGGCGTTCCACGAGGCGGTGACCAACACCGTGCTCGACGACATCGTCAAGGCCACCGCGCCGCGCTTCATCCGCATCAGCGCGCGCTGGTACGTGCGTGGCGGCATCTATACCGACGTGGTGGTGGAACACCGCAAGAAGGGCTGGAAGCCGGCCGAGGCGGTGACGCTGCCGCCGGCACCGATGGCGACCGGACTGTCCGGCTGAGGGCATGACGGGCGGCACCCGGGAGAGCTTGCAGCTGCGCCGCTGAGATGACGCCCAGGCCGCCGTACCAGAAGTACGACCTGCAGGTTCGGCCGAGCCCGATCGACGGCCAGGGCGTGTTCGCGGCGCAGGCCATCGCCGCGGCGCGCAAGATCGGCGAGATCCGCGGCGAATCGATCAGCGTCGACGACGCGCGCATCCGCGCAACGCGCAGCGAGCGCATCATGATCGTCGAGGTCTCGCCGCGGCGTGCCATCGACTTCTCGAAGTCGACGGACCCGATGCGCTACACCAACCACTCGTGCCGGCCGAATGCGCGCCTGGACATCAGCCAGGGCCGCGTGGAGTTCTATGCGTTGCGCGCCATCGCCGTGGGCGAGGAGATCACCGTGAACTACGGCGAAACGCACCACCAGGGCCGGCTCGCCTGCCGCTGCGGCGTCGCCGGCTGCGGCGGCTGGCTGTAGGCCTGCACCGGACCGACGCCCGGCCTGCGCTCAGGGCTGCGCCGCCACCAGCACCGAGTAGGCCTTGAACACCGCGGTGGCCGGCATGCCGACGGCCATGCCGAGCGCGTCGACACCTTCGTTGGTGACGCTGGCGCTGATCGATCCGCCGCCCGGCAGCGTCAGCACCACCAGTGACGACACCGCACCGCGCTCGATGCGCGAGATCGTGCCGGCCAGCTGGTTGCGCGCCGACAGCCGCCAGCCGGCGAAATCGGTCACCAGCACCACGGCCGAGGCCTTGATCAGCGCCAGCGCTTCCTTGCCCTTCTTCAGCTTCAGCCGCCGGGCGGCCTGGCTGGTCATCGTCGCGGTGATCTCGTCGCCGTTCTTCAGCGCGATCGTCACCTCGGCGGACACCGGGCCCAGGTCGAGCGCGCTGACGGTGCCGGCGAACTGATTGCGTGCGGAGGTCTTCATGCTCATCCTTCTGATCAGGCCATGCAATGCGGGCAGCGTGGTCAGGCGCGCTTCCTGCGCCCGCAGGAACGCACGGTGTTCAGCCTGCAGCGTCTGCCATGCCTGCAGCAGGCCCACAGCCGCGGCGGTCAGCCGGGTGCCGCCGCCACCGGCACCGCCGGTCGCCGTCGCGAGCAGCGGCTCGTTGGCCAGGTTGCCGGCCGTCTCCAGCAGCAGCCAGGCGCCCTTGTACGACAGGCCCGCGGTGCGCGCGGCCTTGTTGATCGAGCCGGTCTCGTGCAGCGCCTGCAGCAGCGCGAAGAAGCGCGCATCGAGACGGCCGCCAATGCGCAGATCGCCGCTGAGCAGCGTGCCGTCGCGCGGCAGTGCTGCCGTCATTCCATCACCGCCACGGTCTTGGCCAGCACCCACACCGCCTCACCCGGTGCCAGTTGCAGCGCATGGACCGAGCGCCGCGTCAGCCGTGCCACCACCGGGCTCGCGCCGATGCGCACGCGCACCAGCGCCAGGCCGGGGTGCTCGTCTTCGGCGATCGACTCGACGACGCCCTGCAGCTGGTTGCCGATGCTGCTGTGCTGCTGCGGCTGCCGCGCCAGGCTCAGATCGCGCGCCAGCAGCCGCACGCGCAACGCGCGCCCGGGCTCGAAACCCGGATCGCGCGCCCAGACCGAAAAGTCGCCGCCGTTGACGACCAGCCGCGCCAGCTGCCAATGCGCGTCGCGTTCGGCCACCACCGCGGGGAGCACCACGCCCGCGCCCTCGCCACGCGCCGTGGGCAGGTCCAGCCGAGCCATCACGTCCGCCAGCGCCCCGGCGCCGACGACGCGGCCGCGCTCCAGCAACACCAGCTGCTGCGCCAGCCGCGCCACCTCGTCGATCGCATGGCTGACGTAGACGATGGGCAGGCTCAGCTCGCGTTGCAGGCGCTCCAGGTAGGGCAGCACCTCGGCCTTGCGTGCCGCGTCCAACGCGGCCAGCGGCTCGTCCATCAGCAGCAGCCGCGGGCCGGCCGCCAGCGCACGCGCGATGGCCACGCGCTGGCGTTCGCCGCCGGACAGCGTGTCGGGGCGGCGCGCCATCAGCGCGCCGATGCCGAGCAGCTCGACCACCTGGTCGAGCGCGATGCGCCCGGCGCCTTCACCGGCGCGGCGGCGCGCGTAGGCCAGGTTGCCACGCACGTCCAGGTGCGGGAACAGCACCGCCTCCTGGATCACGTAGCCGATCGCACGGCGATGCGTGGGCACGAAGACGCCGCGGGCATCGTCCTGCCAGATCTCGCCGTCGAGCGCGACGCTGCCGGCCGCGCGCTCCAGCCCCGCCAGCGCGCGCAACACCGTGGTCTTGCCGCAGCCCGAGGGGCCGAACAGCGCGCTCACGCCCTGGGCCGGCAGCTGCAGCGACACGTCGAGCGTGAAACCATCGCGCGACAGGCGCAGCTCGGCGGCGATCACGTGGCGCCGCCCGACGCCCGGCCGCTGGGCCGGCCGAGCTTGTACAGCGCCAACAGCACGAGCAGCGCGAACACCACCATGCCGGCCGCCAGCCGGTGTGCGGCGTCGAACTCCAGCGCCTCGACATGGCCGTAGAGAGCCACCGAAAGGACGCGCGTCTTGTCGGGAATGTTGCCGCCGATCATCAGCACCACGCCGAACTCGCCGACGGTGTGCGCAAAACCGAGCACGCTGGCCGTCAGGAAGCCGGGGCGCGCCAGCGGCAGCACGATGCTGAAGAAGCGGTCCCAGGGCCCGGCGCGCAACGTGGCCGCGGCTTCCAGCGTGCGTTCGGGGATGGCTTCGAAGGCCTGCTGCAGCGGCTGCACGACGAAGGGCATCGAGTACAGCACCGAGGCGACCACCAGCCCGGCGAAGGTGAAGGGCAGCCGGCCCAGCCCCAGCGCCTGCGTCAGTTGGCCGACGGGGCCCTGCGGCCCCAGCAGCAGCAGCAGGTAGAAGCCCAGCACCGTCGGCGGCAATACCAGCGGCATGGCCACCGCGGCCGCCACCAGCGGCTTGGCAGGCGAGCGCGTGCGTGCCAGCCACCAGCCGATCGGCGTGCCGACGATCAGCAGCAGCAGCGTGCTCAGCGCCGCGAGCTGCGCCGTCAGTCGTACGGCGCTCCAGTCTTCCGGTGTCACATGTCGCTGCCGTAGCCGAAGGACTTGATCACCTCCTGTGCGGCGGGCGACTTCAGGTAGGCGAGCAGCGCGGCGGCGGCGGGGTTGTGCTCACCGGCCTTCAGCAGCACGGCGTCCTGGCGGATCTCGCCGTACAGGTTCTGCGGCACCAGCCAGTACGAACCGGGCGTCGGCTTGCCCGGCGTGGACGCTGACGGCCCAGCGGCGATCACCTGCGACAGCGCCACGAAGCCGAGCTCGGCATTGCCGGTACTGACGAACTGGAAGGCCTGCCCGATGCTCTCCGCCGTCACCAGCCTGGGCTTCAGCGTCTCGGCCAGGCCGCGCGCCTGGATCACCTGCAGGCCGGCCGCGCCGTAGGGCGCGACCTTCGGATTGGCGATGGCGATGTGCGTGAACCTGCCCGAACCCAGCACCGCGCCCTGGTCGTCGACAAAACCCGGCTGCGCGCTCCACAGCACCAGCCGGCCGATCGCATAGGTGAAGTTGCTGCCGGCCAGCGCATGGCCGGCGGCGATCAGCTTCTTCGGCGTCTCGTCGTCGGCAGCGATCAGCACCTGGAACGGCGCGCCGGCGACGATCTGTGAATAGAACTTGCCGGTGGCGCCCACGGCCACCTTCAGCGTGTGGCCGGTGGCAGCGGCGAAGCCTGCGCCGATCTTCTCCAGCGGCTGCGCGAAGTTGGCCGCCACGGCCACCTGCACCTCGGCAGCCTGGGCTGCCAGGGCCAGACCGGCCAGCAGCACCGAAAGCCCTGCGTTCCGCCACATTGTCTTCATGCCACATCCTCTGCCCGGGGTCATCGATATGTAGTCTATTACATAACGACGCCCCCCCCGACGGGGCTGAGCAGTGTCCGGCGGCTTCAGTAGGTCTCGAGGTGCAGCCGGCCCTCGCGCTTGAGCGCGGCGCCGACGGTCTCCCAGTTCAGGCCGGCCTGGTGGGCGATGTCCTTCAGCGCCAGCACCACGCCCTCCTCCATCGCCTTCAGCCCGCAGACGTAGAAGAAGGCGTTCGGGTCGGCCAGCAGGCGCGCCAGGTCGGCGGCGCGTTCGCGCATCGCGTCCTGCACGTAGGTCTTCGGCTGGCCCGGCGTGCGGCTGAAGGCGAAGCTGATGTCGATGAAGTCCTTCGGCAGGCCCTGCAGCGGGCCGAAGTACGGCAGCTCTTCCTTGGTGCGTGCGCCGAAGAACAGCATCAGCTTGCCGCCTTCGAACTTGCCGGAGTTGCGCAGCCGACGGCGCCATTCGGTCATCGCCCGCATCGGCGCGCTGCCGGTGCCGGTGCAGATCATCACGATGTGGCTCTTCGGATGGTTCGGCATCAGGAAGCTGGCGCCGAAGGGGCCGATGACCTGCACCTCGTCGCCGACCTTCAGGTCGCACATGTAGTTGCTGGCCACGCCACGCACCGGGTTGCCCTGGTGGTCTTCGAGCACGCGCTTGATGGTCAGCGACAGGTTGTTGTAGCCGGGCCGCTCGCCGTTGCGCGGGCTGGCGATGCTGTACTGCCGCGGGTGGTGCGCGCGGCCGTTGGCATCGACGCCCGGCGGCACGATGCCGATCGACTGCCCTTCCAGCACCGGGAAGGGCATCGCGCCGAAGTCCAGCACGATGTGGTGCGTGTCGTACTCGCGTCCGACCTCGGTGACGCGCACGTTGCCGGCCACGGTGGCCTTCACCGTCTTCTCCGCGGTCTTCGGCCCGTAGAGGTTGGTGTAGGCATGCGCGGCCGACCACGGCGGCAGCGTCGCGCCGTATTCGGCGCTGTTGAAGCTGCTTTCGCCGGTGACGGCCGCCGGCAGCGCCGGGGCCGCCGGAGCAGGCGCCGGTTCGGCACCGGGCGCCACGCCGGCCTCGGCCAGCTGCTCGGCACTCAGTTCCTCGGGCAGCGATTCCCAGCCCAGCTGCTCGTCGACCGAGTAGGCGCGCACGCGCGGCATCGTGCGCCAGTTGTCGATGCTGCCGGTCGGGCACGGCGAGATGCAGGCCATGCACAGGTTGCAGACCTCGGCGTCGACGACGTAGTTGTTGCTGTCGTGCGTGATCGCCTTGACCGGGCAGATCGATTCGCAGGTGTTGCAGCGGATGCAGATCTCGGGGTCGATCAGGTGCTGCTTGATGACGCCGCTGTCGGCCATGTCCATGCTCGTGTCTCCTTGTGCCGAGATGCGAAAGGGGCCGCGCAGGCCCCCTTCATCCTGCCATGCCGGCGGCTGCGTCAGTTGAAGCGGACGTACTCGAAGTTCACCGGCTGGCGGTTGATGCCGATCATCGGCGGGGCGATCCAGTTGGCGAACTTGCCCGGCTCGACGACGCGGCCCATCAGGCTGGCGACGAAGGCGCGGTCTTCGTCGGTGGGCAGCCAGCTCTCGACCTTCTGGTTCCATTCGTGATCGTGCACCACCTGGCCTTCCGGCGACACCTTCACACCGGACAGCGAGCCGATGTTGCGATGGAACGCCTTGTGCGGCGTGGTCAGGCGGAACGGGATGCCGGCTTTCTCGATCACCTTGTTCCAGCGCGCGACGCCGCCCTTGCTGTCGGTGATGTAGTCGTCGCGCAGCACCTCGTTCAGCGCGTTCAGCATCGGCACGTCCTTCTCGACCAGCTGGCCGTTGACGACGTTCAGCACCTTGTACGCCTGACCGCGCAGCTGGTGATCGTCGGTGCGCTTGCCTTCCTCGAAGCGGCCCTTCAGGCCCGTTGAGTAGAAGGTCGCCGCGTTGCTGGACTCGTCGGCGCCGAACAGGTCGATCGTGACGCTGAAGTGGAAGTTCAGGTAGCGCTGGATCGTCGGCAGGTCGATCACGCCGGCAGCACGCAGCTTCGCCGGGTCATCGGTCTTCAGCTCGTTCATCGCCTGGCAGGTGCGCTGGATCACGCGCGACACGCCGCTTTCGCCCACGAACATGTGGTGCGCCTCTTCGGTCAGCATGAACTTGGTGGTGCGGCCAACTTGCCGTCTTGCCGTCGCGGTCGGTGAAGTAGGTGAACATGAAGAAACTCAGCCAGTCCGGCGTCTTCTCGTTGAAGGCCTGCAGGATGCGCGGCGTGTCGGCATCGCCGCTGCGGCGTTCGAGCAGCGCCTCGCCTTCCTCGCAGCCGTCGCGGCCGAAGTACTTGTGCAGCAGGTAGACCATGGCCCACAGGTGGCGGCCTTCCTCGACGTTCACCTGGAACAGGTTGCGCAGGTCGTACTGGCTCGGGCGAGTCGAGCCCAGATGACGCTGCTGCTCCACCGACGCCGGTTCGGTGTCGCCCTGCGTGACGATGATGCGGCGCAGGTTGGCGCGGTATTCGCCGGGGATGTCCTGCCAGGCGTCCTCGCCCTTGTGGTCACCGAAGTGGATCTTGCGGCCCTGTTCGGCCGGGTTCAGGAAGATGCCCCAGCGGTAGTCCGGCATCTTCACGTGGCCGAACTGGGCCCAGCCCTCGAAGTCGACGCTGACAGCGGTGCGCAGGTAGACGTCGTAGTCGGTCGAGCCTTCCGGCCCATGTCCTGCCACCAGTGCAGGTAGTTCGCTGCCACTGCTCGAGCGCGCGCGCTGCAGCGTGCAGTCCTCGCTGAGGTTGAGTTGTTGGGGATCTTCTCGCTGTAGTTGATGCTGCTCATGTCTTCTCCAGGGGTGTTCGTCAGACTCGGTTCCAGTCGAAGGCGGCCTTGTCGCCCTTGCCATAGACCTTCAGCGCGCCCTTCTCGCCGACGGCGTTGGGGCGCTGGAAGATCCAGTTCTGCCAGGCGGTCAGCCGGCCGAAGACGCGGGTGAACATGTTCTCCGGGCCGTTGAAGCGCAGGTTGGCTTCCATGCCGGTCAGCGCATCGGGGCTCATCGCCACGCGCTCTTCGATGGCGATGCGCGTCTCGTCGGCCCAGTCGATGTCGTCGGGGTTGCTGGTCACCAGGCCGACGGCGAAGGCGGCATCGGCATCCAGCGCTTGCCCGGCCTTGGCGCGCACCGCGTCGAGCGCCGGCTGTTCGCCGTAGAAGCGGCGCTGCAGGCGCGACTGGCCGGTGGCCATCGGGTAGCTGCCGAAATTCAGCTCGTCGACCCCGATCTTCGGCGCCTTGTCCGCATCGTCCGGCAGCGCCAGCATGTAGCTGCGGTCGCAGGCCAGCGCCAGCTCCAGGAAGGTGCCGACGAAGCACGAACCCGGCTCGATCAGCGCGAACAGGCTGCGGCTGCTCACGTCCAGGCGGCTGAAGGTGCGGCGCAGCAGGCCGACGGTCTCGCGCACGAACCAGTGGTCCTTGTGGGCCAGCAGCACTGCGTCCATCGCCTGCACGGCCGCGGCATCGCCCTGCGTCTTGATCAGCCACAGGCCGATGTCGAGCTCGTTGGTGCGCATCGACAGGATCGCGTCGTCCAGCTCACGCGCCAGCACCAGCGGGTACCACGCCGCGCCGGCCGCCTCGATGGCCGCGACGCTGCTTTCGACCGGCTGCGTCGGCGCCTTGACCGTGAAGGTCGCCGTGCGCCTGCTGCGGTCGATCTCGACCGTGACATGGCTGTAGCGCAGCGCGTCGGGCTCGACCGCGCGCTGCAGCGGCGGCAGCGTCACGCCCTTGGCGCCGGCCGGGCGGTCGCTCTGCTTGGCCAGTTCCAGCGCCCGCTCCTGCACCTTGGCCGCGAACTGCGCCGACTTGGCGATGTCGTCCACCAGGCGCCAGTCCTTGGCCTTCTGGCCGCGCACGCCTTCGCTGGTGGTGCAGAAGATGTCGGCCAGATCGTGGCGCACGTGGCGCTTGTCGGTGACCCGCGTCAGGCCGCCGGTGCCGGGCAGCACGCCCAGCAGCGGCACCTCGGGCAGGCTGACGGCGCTGGAACGGTCGTCCACCAGCAGGATCTCGTCGCAGGCCAGTGCGAGCTCGTAGCCGCCGCCGGCGCAGGCGCCGTTGACGGCGGCCAGGAACTTCAGGCCCGAGTACGTCGACGAATCTTCCAGGCCGTTGCGCGTCTCGTTGGTGAACTTGCAGAAGTTGACCTTCCACGCATGGCTGGACAGTCCCAGCATGAAGATGTTGGCGCCCGAGCAGAACACCTTGTCCTTCAGGCTGGTGACCACCACCGTGCGCACCTCGGGGTGCTCGAAGCGGATGCGGTTGATGGCGTCGTTCAGCTCGATGTCCACGCCGAGGTCGTAGCTGTTGAGCTTGAGCTTGTAGCCGGGCATCAGGCCGCCGTTCTCGTCGAAGTCGGCTGCCAGCGTGGCCACCGGGCCTTCGAACTTGAGCTTCCAGTGCCGGTAGGCGGAGGGGTGCGTCTGGTAGTCGACGCGGGGGGTGCTGCTCACGGCGGGTCTCCTTCGATCAAGTGCTGATCACGCTGCAATGCACGCATGATAGTGCATACGAACTCGAAGTCAAGCGAATCTATGCATTTTTATGCATGTCGCTCACAGTGGCATCTGCAGCACCTGGCGCACCGTCTCGCGCAGGCGCAGGTAAGTGGCCTCCAGCGGTTGCGCGCTGGTGTCCAGCCGCAGGTCGGCCTTGGAATAGAAGGCGGCGCGGCCGGCGAGGATGCCCTTCAGGTCCTCCATCGCCTCCTTGCTGGCCGACATCGGGCGCAGGTCGCCCTGGGCAATGACGCGCCTCATGTGGTCTTCGGGCGTGGCCTGCAGCCAGACCGTCGTGCAGTGCGACAGCAGCAGGTTGAAGGTGGCCGGGTCCGACACCAGACCGCCCGGCGTGGCGATCACCGCCTCGGGATAGATCTGGATCGACTCCTCCAGTGCGCGGCGCTCATAGCGGCGGTAGGCGTTCTGGCCGTACAGCGCCTGGATCTCGTTGACGCTGCAACCGGCGAACTTCTCGATCTCGCGGCTCAGTTCGACGAACGGAAAGCCCAGGTCCTCGGCCAGACGCTGGCCGAGCGTGGTCTTGCCGGCGCCGCGCAGGCCGACCAGGGCGACACGTGGGCTGCGTGCACCGGTGACCTCGCCCTTGGCACCGCCCATGTCCAGCAGTTCGCCGACCGCCATGCGCACGCGTTTCAGCGTGGCCTCGTCGCGGTGCTCCAGCATCTCGCGCAGCAGCAGCCACTCCGGCGAGCGCGTGGTGACGTCGCCGATCAGCTCGGCCAGCGAACATTGCAGTGCACCGGCCACCTGCAGCAGCACCAGCACCGACACGTTGCCGATGCCGTATTCCAGGTTCGCCAGGTGCCGCTCGGACACGTCGGCTGCCTGCGCCACGGCGCGGCGCGTCATGCCGCGCCGCGAGCGCAGCGCACGCACCCGCTCGCCGAGGCCGACGAGAAAGGGATTCTTGTCGCCGTCCTGGTCCACGCCCGCCTCGGCGTTGGACAATGCCGGATCGGCGACATGCAGTATTGTGCTTGACATGATCGGAATGGGCCCGTATCGTCTTGATAGGCACAATAATTCATATTGCACCTTCAGGCAAGCGGAAATGCCTGGCCTGCAGGCCCACCTTCGGAGACATGCCGTGAACCTTCCCGACGCCATTCCCGCCCCCGGCGAGCGCTTCAACTTCGCCGCCCACCTGCTGCAGGCCAATGCCGGGCGCGGCGCCAAGGCGGCCTTCGTCGACGACCACGGCAGCCTCAGTTTCGGCCAGTTGGACGAGGGCGTGCGCCGCGTCGCGACCGGCCTGCGTGCGCTGGGCCTGCGTCGCGAAGAGCGTGTGCTGCTGCTGATGCTGGATGGTCAGCATTGGCCGCTGGCTTTCCTGGGGGCGATGTACGCCGGCCTGGTGCCGGTGGCGGTGAACACGATGCTCACCGCCGACGACTATGCCTACATGCTGGAGCATTCGCGGGCCCAGGCGGTGCTGGTGTCGGGCACGCTGCTCCCGGCCTTGAGTGCGGCAATGGTCAAGGCCGACCACGAGGTCGGCACGGTGATCGTCTCGCACCCAGCCGCCCCGCTGCATGCCAACGAACTGGCGTTCGACGCCTTCGTCGCCGCTCATGCGCCCACCGCCAAGCCGGCGGCCACCGGCCCCGACGATCCGGCCTTCTGGCTGTACTCGTCCGGCTCGACCGGGCGTCCCAAGGGCACGGTGCATTCGCATGCCAACCCGTACTGGACCTGCGAGCTGTACGGCAAGGGCGTGCTGGGGTTGCGCGAGGACGACGTCTGCTTCTCCGCCGCCAAGCTGTATTTCGCCTACGGCCTGGGCAATGCGCTGAGCTTTCCGCTGAGCGTGGGCGCGACCACGCTGCTGATGGCCGAACGACCCACGCCCGAAGCCACCTTCAAGCGCTGGACCGGCGGCGTTGCAAGCCTGAAGCCGAGCGTGTTCTACGGCGCGCCCACCGGCTTTGCCGGCATGCTGGCCCACCCGGCGCTGCCGGCGCGCGAGCAGGTGGCGCTGCGCCTGGTGTCGTCGGCCGGCGAGGCGTTGCCGGCGGAGATCGGCGAGCGTTTCAAGCGCCACTTCGGCGTGGACATCGTCGACGGCATCGGCTCGACCGAGATGCTGCACATCTTCCTGTCCAACCTGCCGGGCAAGGTGCGCTACGGCAGCACCGGCTGGCCGGTACCGGGCTACGACATCGAACTGCGGGGCGACGACGGCAAGCCGGTCGCCGACGGCGAGCCGGGCGACCTGTACATCCGCGGCCCGTCGGCGGCGATGATGTACTGGGGCAACCGCGCCAAGACGCGCGACACCTTCCAGGGCGGCTGGACCAAGAGCGGCGACAAGTACATCCACAATGCCGATGGCAGCTACACCTACGGCGGCCGCAGCGACGACATGCTGAAGGTCAGCGGCATCTACGTCTCTCCCTTCGAGGTCGAAGCCACGCTGGTGCAGCATCCGGCGGTGCTGGAGGCGGCGGTGATCGGCGTCGTCGATGCCGACGGGCTGACCAAGACCAAGGCCTTCGTCGTGCTGAAGCCCGGCAGCACCGCGAACGAAACCGAACTGAAGGCCTTCGTCAAGGACAAGCTCGCGCCCTACAAGTACCCGCGCCAGATCGCCTTCGTCACCGAGTTGCCGAAGACGGCCACCGGCAAGATCCAGCGTTTCAAGCTGCGCGAACAGGAAGCCAAACCGGCATGACGGTCGAGTTCGTCGAGCTCGATGAGCGCCTGCGCATCGAGCACGAATGGATCGGCCGCGAGCGGGCCGGCCGGCCGCTGCTGGTGTTCCTGCACGAGGGCCTGGGTTCGCGCTCGATGTGGCGCGACTTCCCGCAGCGGCTGTGCGACGCGGGCCGCTACCGCGGCCTGGTGTATTCGCGCCCCGGTTACGGGCGCTCGACCCCGCGTGCCGCCGACGAGCATTGGGGTGTGGACTTCATGCACCGCCAGGCGCACGCGCTGCTGCCGGCGCTGCTGCGCGCGCTGGGCATCGGCGAAGCGCCCTGGCTGTTCGGCCACAGCGACGGCGGCTCGATCGCGCTGCTGCATGCCGCGCGTTTCCCCGACAGCGTGGCCGGCGCGGTGGTGCTGGCACCGCACGTCTTCGTCGAGGACCTGTCGGTGCAGAGCATTCGCCGCACCCGCGAGGCCTTTGCCGGCAGCGACCTGCCGCAGCGCCTGGCGCGTCACCACGACGACGTGGGCTCGGCCTTCTGGGGCTGGAACGACGTCTGGCTGGACCCGGCATTCCGCGCCTGGAACATCGAAGACGAGCTGCAGGCGATCCGCTGCCCGCTGCTGGCCATCCAGGGCGTGGGCGACGAATACGGCACGCTCGAGCAGATCCACCGCATCCAGCGCCGGCTGCCGGACACGCAGTTGCTCGAACTGCAGGCCTGCGGCCATTCGCCACACCGCGACCAGCCCGAACGGGTGATCGCGGCGACGGTCGACTTCATCGCCGCGGCCGCCGGCCGCTGACGCCGCCGTCAGGACTGCGCGATCGTCTGGAAGCCGCCGTAGATCATGCGCTTGCCGTCGAAGGGCATCGCCTGATCCTTCATGCGCGGGTCGGCCATCACGCGCTCCCAGGCAGCGTCGCGCGCCTGCCGCGACGGCCAGACGATCCAGCCGAAAGCCACGGTCTCGTCCGGCTCGCGCTTGACCGCCATCGGGAACGAGGTGAGCTTGCCCTCGGGCACGTCGTCGCCCCAGGCGTCGACCACCGCCAGCGCACCGTATTCCTTGAATACCGCGCCCATCGCCTGGCAGTGGCGCTGATAGACGTCCTTGCTGGCCGTGGGCACGGCGGCGACGAATCCATCGATGTAGTTCATGCGGATCCTCCGGTTCGGGTTGCGGAACAGGGCCTCGTCACCCCACGACGCGCGGCCCGTGCCGGAATCGACACGGCGGCAGCGCGACGGCCTCAGCGACGCAGGTGGCGGAAGCAGCTGCGGATCTCGTCGACCAGCACGCCGGGCCGCTCCAGGGCCGCGAAGTGGCCGCCGCGTTCGAGTTCGTTCCAGTGCACGATGTTCCGGAAGCGCTGTTCGGCCCAGCGGCGCGAGCAGCGGAAGATCTCCTTCGGGAACAGGCTGATGCCGGTGGGCAGCGTCACGGCCTCGCGGTTGACCTTGGCGAAGCTTTCCCAGTACAGGCGCGCCGACGAGGTGGCGCTGTTGGGCAGCCAGTACAGCATCACCTGGTCGAGCAGTTCGTCGCGCGACAGCACGTTCTCGGGGTGGCCGTCGCAGTCCATCCAGGCCTGGTACTTCTCCACCACCCAGGCGGCCTGGCCGGCCGGCGAATCGGCCAGCCCGTAGCCCAGCGTCTGCGGCCGCGTGCCCTGCTGGCGGGCATAGCCGGCGCCTTCGCTGCGGTAGTGCTTCATGCCGGCCAGTGCCGATTTCTCGGCGGGCGACAGATCGGCCATCGTCGCCGGGTCGGGCGCGACGATCGGCATCGTCAGGTGGATGCCCAGGCAGGGCCCGGCGTCCTGCAGGCCGATGGCGGTGGTGACCATCGAACCCCAGTCGCACCCCGGTTCGGTGGGCTTGCTGGAGAAGCCGTAGCCGGGCAGCGCCGGGCAGACCACGTGGAAGGCGTCGGCCGCCTCACCGCCGTGCGCGGTGGGGTCGCTGAGCGGCTCGATGATCTTGTGGAACTCGGCGATCGAGCCCGGCCAGCCATGCGTGATCAGCAGCGGCAGCGCGTCGGCATGCTTGGAGCGCACGTGGATGAAGTGGATGTCCACGCCATCGATGGGGGTCTTGAACTGGCTGAAGCGGTTCAGCTGCGCCTCACGCGCGCGCCAGTCGTATTGCGTAGCCCAGTACGCGCAGAGTTCCTGCGTGTAGGCCAGCGGCATGCCTTGCGACCAATCGCTGACCGGCTCCTTGTCCGGCCAGCGGGTGGCGAGCAAGCGGCGCTTCAGGTCGGCCAGCTGCTCGTCGCTGGCCGCGATGCGAAACGGAGTGATCGCCGCGCCCATGGCTGCGCTAGCCGGTGAAGCGCTTGCCCTTCTCCGCCGTCTGCTTCAACAGCGGCGCGATGACGAAGTCCGGCCCGAGTTTCGGCAGGTGCTTCTCCAGCGCCGCCACCACGTTGGCCGCGCCCACGGTGTCGGCATAGAACATCGGGCCGCCGCGGTACACCGGCCAGCCGTAGCCGTAGATCCACACCACGTCGATGTCGCTGGCGCGCTGGGCAATGCCTTCGGCCAGGATCTTGGCGCCCTCGTTGATCATCGGGTAGACCAGCCGCTCCAGGATCTCCTGGTCGTCGATCTTGCGGCGCTGGATGCCCTTCTCGGCCGCGAAGTCGAGGATCAGCTTTTCCACCAGGCCTGAGTTGCTGCGGTTGCGCTTGGCGTCGTAATCGTAGAAGCCGGCTCCCGTCTTCTGGCCGCGGCGGTCCTGCTCGCACAGCCGCTCGCGGATGGTGGCGCCCTTGCTGGTCTCTTTGGACCAGCCGATGTCCAGGCCGGCCAGGTCGCTCATCTGGAACGGGCCCATCGGCCAGCCGAAATCGAAGGCCACGCGGTCCACGTCCCAGGGCATCGCGCCTTCCAGGATCAGCGCGTTGGCTTGCGCCTGGCGCTGCGCCAGCATGCGGTTGCCGATGAAGCCGTGGCACACGCCGGCCACCACCGCCACCTTGCCGATGGTCTTGCCGACCTCCATCGCCGTGGCCAGCACGTCGGGCGCGGTCTTCGCGCCGCGCACCACCTCCAGCAGCTTCATCACGTTGGCCGGGCTGAAGAAATGCATGCCCACCACGTCCTGCGGCCGCTTCGTGGCCGAGGCGATTTCGTTGACGTCCAGGTAGCTGGTGTTGCTGGCCAGCACCGCGCCTTGCTTGACGATGGCGTCGAGCTTGGCGAACAGCTCCTTCTTGATGGCCATGTTCTCGAACACGGCCTCGATCACCAGGTCCACGTCGGCCAGCGCCTGTGCAGGTCCAGCGTCGGCGTCAGCAGACCCATGCGCTTCTCGACGTCGTCGGCCGTCATGCGGCCCTTGGCCGCGGTGTTCTCGTAGTTCTTGCGGATCGTCGCCACGCCGCGGTCCAGCGCGGCCTGCTGGGTTTCAACGATGGTCACCGGGATGCCGCGGTTCAGGAAGTTCATGCCGATGCCGCCGCCCATCGTGCCGGCGCCGATGATGCCCACCTTCTTCACCGGCCGCACCGCCGTGCCCTCGGGCAGGCCATCGATCTTGGCAGCCGCGCGCTCCGAGAAGAACATGTAGCGCTGCGCCTGGCTCTGCACGCCCTGCACCAGGCCCATGAACAGGCGCCGCTCGGTGGCCTGGCCCTCGTCGAAGGGCTGCGTCGCAGCCGCTTCCACGCACTGGATGATGGCCTCGGGCGCCTCGAAGCCGCGGAAGGCCTTGGCGTGGGCCTTGCGGAACTCGGCGAACAGTTCCGGCGAGCCGCCGGCCACCGACTGCGTGCGGATCTTGCGCAGCGGCCGCTTCTCCTCGACCACACGGCGGGCATAGGCGATGCCGGCGGCGCGCAGGTCGCTGCCCTCGGGCACGATCTCGTCGATCAGGCCCATTGCCAGGCCGGCCTTGGCACCCACCGGCGCGCCGCCGGTCATCATGTCCAGCGCCTTGGCGGCGCCGACGATGCGCGGCAGCCGCTGCGTGCCGCCGGCGCCGGGCAGCAGGCCCAGCTTGACCTCCGGCAGGCCGACTTTGGCGGTGGGCACGGCGATGCGGTAGTGGCAGACCAGCGCGGTCTCGAATCCGCCGCCCAGCGAGGTGCCGTGGATCGCGGCCACCACCGGCTTGTCGGCGCCTTCGATGCGGTCGAACAGCGCGTGCAGCGACGCACCCTTCGGCGGCTTGCCGAACTCGCTGATGTCGGCGCCGGCAAAGAAGGTGCGGCCGGCGCAGGTGAGCACGATGGCCTTCACGGCCGGATCGCCGAAGGCCTGCTCGAAGGCCGCCGTCAGGCCGTCGCGAACGATGGCCGACAGCGCGTTCACCGGCTGGTGGTTCGAGGTGATGACGGCAATGCCGTCGTCCACGCTCAGGTCGATCACTTCATTGATGGCGGCCATCGCGGCAGTCTCCGTGTTATCTGGGAGTGGAGCCGGGTGCAAGACCCGGCGCACGGGCCCGGCCGGGCCCGTGCAGGATGCGCTCGGCGCGCGATCAGGCTTGCTTGGGGGTGTAGCCCAGGACGGCCTTGATCTCGAGGAACTCGTTGAAGGCGTGCTCGCCCCACTCGCGCCCGTTGCCCGACTGCTTGTAGCCGCCGAACGGCGCCATCAGGTCCACTGCGGCGCTGTTCAGGATCACCTGGCCGGCCCGCAGGCGCGAGGCCACCTTGCGCGTGGCATCGAGGTCGCCGCCCGACACGTAGGCGGCCAGTCCGTAGGGCGTGTCGTTGGCGATGGCCACGGCCTCGTCCACCGTGTCGTAGCCGATGATCACCAGCACCGGGCCGAAGATCTCCTCGCGCGCCACGGTCTTGTCGTTGGTCACCGGGCCGAGCACGGTGGGCTTGACGTAGTAACCGGTCTCCAGCCCGGCCGGCTTGCCCGGGCCGCCGGCGACCACGTTGGCGCCTTCGTCGATGCCGCGGTTGATCAGCGTCTGGATCTTGTCCCATTGCGCCGCCGAGATCACCGGGCCGAGCGCGGCGCCGCTGTCGGGCGCACCGACGGTGGTGGCCTCGGCCACTTCCTTGGCGATGGCCAGCGCCTCGGCCATCTTGGCATTGGGCACCAGCATGCGCGTCGGCGCATTGCAGCTCTGGCCGGAGTTGTTCATCACGCCGCGCACGCCGGCGGTGACGGCGCGCTTCAGGTCGGCATCCGGCAGGATGATGTTCGGCGACTTGCCGCCCAGTTCCTGGTGCACGCGCTTGACGGTCGGTGCCGCATTGCGCGCCACTTCGATGCCGGCGCGCGTGCTGCCGGTGAAGGACACCATGTCCACGCCAGGGTGGCTGGAGATCGCTGCGCCGACCGTCGGGCCGTCACCGTTGACCAGGTTGAACACGCCCGGCGGCACGCCGGCCTTGTCGAGGATCTCGGTCCAGACCTGCGCCGAGAACGGCGCGATCTCCGACGGCTTCAGCACCATCGTGCAGCCGGTGGCCAGCGCCGGCGCCACCTTGCAGGCGATCTGGTTGACCGGCCAGTTCCACGGCGTGATCAGGCCGCACACGCCGATCGGCTCCTTGACGACCATCGTCGTGCCGCGCTGTTCCTGGAAATGGAAATCCTTCAGCACCGCCAGCGCGGCCTGCAGGTGGCCGACGCCCATCGCCGCCTGCGCCTTCTGCGACAGCGCGGCCGGCGCGCCCATCTCTTCGGTGATGGCCGCGGCCATGTCGGCATAGCGGTTCTTGTATTCGGCGATCAGCTTCTCGAACAGCGCGATGCGCTCTTCGACGCTGGTCTGCGACCAGGTCACGAAGGCCGCGCGCGCCGCCTTGACGGCCTTGTCCACGTCGGCCGCCGACCCCATCGAGATGCGTCCCGCCACGGCTTCGGTGGCCGGGTTGACGACGTTCAGCGTCTTGGGCGTGACCGGGTCGACCCACGCACCATTGATGTAGAACTTCAGATAGTCGCGCATGTGACAAGGCTCCGCGGGTAAGTGAAAAGGCTCATTCTAGGCAGCCTGCCCCCATCGCTTAAGCTCGGACTCATGCGCCCTCGCGACGTTGTTGAATTGCTGTTTCTCAGCATCCTCTGGGGCGGCGCCTACCTGTTCACGCGCGCAGCGGTGCCGGCCTTCGGCCCGGCGCCGCTGGTGTCGATGCGGCTGGGCATCGCCGCGCTGCTGCTGCTGCCGATCGTCGCCTGGCACGGCCACCTCGGCCAGCTGCGCCAGCGCCCGCTGGCGCTGCTCATGGTCGGCGTGCCCTTCACCGCGCTGCCCTTCCTGATGATGACCTGGGGCGCGCTGCACATCACCGCCGGGCTGTCGGCGGTGCTCAATGCCACGGCACCGATGTTCGCCGCGCTCGTCGCACACTTCGTGCTGAAGGAGCGCCTCGGCCTGTGGCGCAGCGGCGGCCTGCTGCTCGGTTTCGCCGGCGTGCTGATCCTGATGGGCAGCGGCGGCGTGTCGCTGAAGACCGGCAGCGGCCCGCTGGCCGTGCTGGCCGTGCTCGGCACCGCGATGGTCTGGAGCATCGGTGCGAACTACACGCGCCGCAAGATGGCCGGCATCGACCCGATGGTCGTCACCGCCGGCAGCCTCGCCGCGGCGAGCCTGGCCCTGCTGCCGCTGGCCGGCGCCACCTGGCCCGAAACACCCCCCAGCGCGCGGGCATGGGCCGAGATGGCTTTCCTGGGCATCGCCAGCTCGGGTCTGGGCATGTGGATGTATTTCCGCCTGCTCGGCCGCATCGGCGCGGTGCGCGCGATGTCGGTCACCTTCCTCAGCCCGCTGGTGGCCATGGTGTCCGGCGCGTTCTACCTGGGCGAGGCGCTGACGCTGCAGATGCTGCTCGGCTGCGCGGTCGTGCTGCTGGGCACGGCATTGAGCCTGGGGCTCATCGGTCGGACGGCGGCGAAGGCCGAAGCCGTCGCCGACTGAGCGCCGCCCGAGCGCCGGGCTACGGCAGCGCCACGCCCTCGCCGGCGAAACGGCGCGCGATGTGCACGCGCAGCGCACTCTGCACCGCGGTCTGCGCGTCGTAGTCGGCGATCCAGGCGTGCAGTCGGTAGCTGCGCTGGCCGTCGCGCAGGCCCGCGAGCCAGGCCCGCGGCGCCGGCCGCTCGGCCACCTCGTCGACCTCGGCCGCCGCGGCCTCGAGCAGCGGAATGGCCCGGTCCGGATCCACGGCCGAGGGCACGTTGACCTCGATCTCGATGCGGCAGCGGTTGTCCGACAGCGTCCAGTTCGAAACCACCTTGGTGATCAGGTCGGCATTGGGCACGATCACCTCGGCCCCGGCCGGCGTGCGCACCGTGGTCGAGCGCACGCCGATGCCGACGACCACGCCCTGCGTGTCGCCGATCTGCACCACGTCGCCGGCGGTGACCGGACGCTCCACCAGCAGGATCAGGCCGCTGAGGAAGTTGTTGACCACGCTCTGCAGCCCGAAGCCGATGCCGACGCCCAACGCGCCGGCAATGACCGTCACCTTGGTCAGGTCGATGCCCATCGCCGCCAGCGCCAGCAGCACGCCGGCGGTGATCATCGTGTAGCGCACCAGGGCCGACAGCGCGAAGGCGACGCCACGGCGGCGCACCATGCGCGGCAGAAGCTCGACGTCCAGCACCAGCCGCACCGCCTTGACCAGCAGCCAGGTCCCGGCCAGCACCGCGAAGCCGGCGACGATGCTGCCGGTGGACAGCGTGACTTCGCCGATGGACAGGTCGGAATCCAGGAACGACTCGATCGACGAGACCACGTCCGAGGTCAGGCCGAGCAGCGTCATCATGCCGACGACCCAGGTCAGCCCCACGAGACCGACCAACAGCCGGCGCAGCAGCACGCGCAGTTCGGCCGCACGGGTGGCCACGATGCGCAGCCGTTGCGCCGGCGGTGACTCGACCAGCGCCAGTGCCAGCCCGTAGATCAGGTGCGCACCGACCAGCGTCACCAGCCACAGCCCGAGCGCGCCGAGCGCGCCGTGGCCGAGCAGGCGGGCCAGCCCGACGTTGCCGGCGGCGCTGGCCATCGCGGCACAGGCCAGCAGCGCGATCAGCAGCCAATTCAGTCGCCGCGCCACCACGGGCGGCAGCGCACTGCCCACGAGCATGCGGCCGCGGCGCAGGTCGATCCACAGCGCTGCGGCCGCCACGAGGTACTGCAGGATGTGCAGCCAACGGCCGGCCACGGCCAGCGGCCCGATGACCGGGTCGACCGCGGCCAGCGAGGCGATCACCGCCACCAGCGTGACCAGCGACAGCTTCGCTTCGGTCTCGAGCACACGCTGGACCAGGATCGCCGCCGGGATCGACAGCAGCACCCAGTACAGGTTGTAGAAGGCCAGCGGCGCCCGCGGGCCGAACAGCACGATCGCGAACAGCCCCAGCGCCGTCGCCGCCGTCCACGGCCGCTCGAACAGCGCGCGCGTGCGCCGGGTGGGGGCGTCGGCGCCCTCGACCGCCAGGCGGCGCTGCGCCGCACGAATCAGCAGCAGCGCAGCCGCCATCGCCACCAGGCCGATCAGCAGCAGCTTGCCGCCGTGGGCCCGCAGGTGGTCGCCCACCTCGGCCAAGGTCGACGACAGAAACGCCAGCGAGCCGCGCACGTCGTCGTGCGTGCCCGGATCGACACGCCACAGCGGTGCGCCGTGCGCGGCGCGCAGGCGCTCGGCCAGGACGGCACTGCGCGCCTCGAGCTCGTCGATGCGCGCATTCAGCTTGTTGCGCAGTGCCACGATCTCCTCGAGCAGCAGCACCGCCTGATCGCGGCCCTCGCGCACCTCGGCCAGCAGCGCCTCGTGGCGCGCCGGCAGGCCCTGCAGGCGCGCGACCAGCGCGGCCGGCGCCTGGCGTTCCTCGGCAATGGCCAGCCAGCCCGCCAGTTCGCGGTCGCGACGCATCACCCGGTCGAGGTCGGCGTCGAGCCGGTCGGCCCACTGCGCCACCTGATGCGCGCTGGCACCGAGGCGGCTCTCCACGCCGCGCAGGCGCGTGATCCGGTCGAACACGACCAGCCGCTCCGAGAACTCGGCTTTGCTGGCGTCGACCGGCTGGTTCAGCTCCGCAATGGCCTGCTCCTCGGCACGCACCTCGGCCGCCACGCCATCGATGCGCGCCGCGCCCGGCAGGTGTTGCCGGACCGACGCCTCGAAGGCGTCCTGCGCCGCGCTGGCCTCGACGATGCTGGCCAGCGTGGTCTTCGCCGCCGCCGCGCTGGCGGCGGCACTCGCGGGCGCAGCAGGCGCCGCGCCGCCCGTCTTGGCCGTGGCCCACATCGGCAGCAGGCCGGCCGCCAGACAAACCAGCGCCGCGGCGAGCCGCAGCCGGCGCCGCGGCCGACCTTGGCGCGGCTCAGACACGAAGCGCCTCGCGCACCGCGGACAGCTGCCGTCGCGACACGGCCAGCCATTCGCCGGTCGTCGCCACCTCCACCGCCCAGTGTTCGCCGCCGGCCTCGTCGAGGGTATCGCCGTCGGCTCTGCGGCGCTGCAACGCGCGCACGGCCGAGCGCGCCACCAGCGCGTTGCGATGGATGCGCACGAAACCGTCGCCGAGACGCTGCGTCAGGTCGGCCAACGCATCGTCCAGCACGTAGCTGTGGGACGCGGTGCGCAAGGTCACGTACTTCAACTCGGCCTTCAGGTACAGCACGTCGGCCAGCGGCAGGCGCAGCAGGCGGCCGCGGTCGTGCACCACCAGCACCGGTGCGTGGCTGCCGTGCACCGTCTCGACGCTGCCGCGCCGCCGTTGCGCCACGCGCTGCAGTGCGGCGCGCAGGCGCTCGCGCGACACCGGCTTGGTCAGATAGTCGACCGCGTCGAGCTCGAAGGCGCGCAGCGCATGTTCGGCATGGGCGGTGACGAAGACCACGCTCGGCGGCTGCACCGCGCCACGCAATGCGCCGGCCAGCTGCAGGCCGTCCGCGCCGGGCAGGCCGATGTCGAGCAGCAGCAGGTCACAGGCCTTCTCGCGCAGCAGGGCCTCGGCCGCCGCGGCGTCTGCGGCTTCGCCGACGACTTCGGTGGGCGGATCGCCGCAGTCCTGCAGCAAGGCGCGCAGGCGCACCCGCGCCAGCGGCTCGTCGTCGACCAGCAGCACCTGCATCGGCTTCATCACCGGTTGTTCGGCTTGTTGTCTTGTTGTGGATTCGCCCGGGACATTTGGTGCCCGGACCGGCCCGCCACGCTTACAGCGGCACAACTATACGGGCACGGAAGAGGCCGCCTTCGCGCCCCGCCTCGCACTGGCCGGCCACGTCGTGCAGCAACCTCAGCCGCTCGCGCACGTTGAGCAGCGCCATGCCGTGGCCCGGTGCCGACGGCGCGTCGGGCACGGTGTTGCTGACCATCACCACCGCCTGCCCGCGGCGCGCCTGCGCGTGGACCCAGATCTCGCCACCCTGCACCGCCGGCTCGATGCCATGGCGCACCGCGTTCTCGACCAGCGGCTGCAGCACCAGCGGCGGCACGCGCGCCGCGCCCACGCGCTCGTCGATGTCCCAGTGCAGCCGCAGGCGCGTGCCGTAGCGGATCTGCTCGATGGCCAGGTAGCGCCGCGCCAGGTCGATCTCCTCGTCCAGCGACACCGAAGCGCCGGCATCGGCCAGCGCGACGCGGAACAGCTCGCCCAGGTCTTCGAGCACGCCTTCGGCGCGCGCCGGATCGACGCGCACCAGCGCCAGCGCGGTGTTCAAGGCGTTGAACAGGAAATGCGGACGGATGCGCGACTGCAGCTCGGCCAGGCGCACGCTGGCGTTCACCGGTTGCCACAGGCGGGCCCGCTGGTCCAGCCAGGCCCAGGCCGCGGCCGCCAGCGCGGCGCCGGCCAGCGGCACGCCCAGCCATCGCAGCCCGGAACCGGTGTCGGCCAGTCCGGCCCAGCCCAGCGGCCACCACGCGGCCAGCGCCGCCGCCGCGCCCAGGCCGTGCAGCGACGCCTCGCGCACGCCGCGGCCGCGGCGTGCGAGCGGCGCCTTCAGCAGGCACACCGCCACCAGCCACAGCAGCGTACCGGTCAGGCCGGCGAACATCGCGCTCGTCTGGCGCGCGAGCCAGTCCGCCGCGCCGCCGGCCGTCAGCAGCGACCCGACGGCCACCACCAGCTGCACCGCCAGCACCAGCCGCAGCGCCAGCGTGCCGCGGCAGACGTCGAGTGCGACCCGGGCGCGGGCGCCGGCCTGTGCCCTCTGGTCCAGCAGCGGGTCGAAGTGCGAAGCCGCGAACGACAGCGAGACCGGGTCCGCCGGCCGCGTGCTGGCCGGCCACAGGCTGGGTGGCCGGCTGTCGCCGGCCTCGCTGTCCGGCGGATCGGGCGGACGCGACGGGCGCAGGCGCAGCACCACGTCCGAGAACCTGGCGCGGCCCGACGTCTTCCTGACCGGCATGCGAGACATGGTCCCATCGATAATACGGACTCCCGACGCCTGAGTCGTTTCACGATGTCACCGACGATGTCCGCCAACCCGCTCGACAACAAAGCCCAGGCCTGGTCGGCCCTGTTCAGCGAGCCGATGAGCGAGCTGGTGAAGCGCTACACGGCCAGTGTCGGCTTCGACCAGCGGCTGTGGCGGGCGGACATCGCCGGCAGCCTGGCACATGCCGAGATGCTGGCCGCGCAGGGCATCATCGGCGCGCAGGACCTGGCCGACATCCGCCGCGGCATGGCGCAGATCACCGAAGAGATCGAATCCGGCCGCTTCGAATGGAAGCTGGACCTCGAAGACGTGCACCTGAACATCGAGGCGCGGCTGACGCAGCTGGTCGGCGATGCGGGGAAAAGGCTGCACACCGGCCGCAGCCGCAACGACCAGGTGGCCACCGACGTGCGGCTGTGGCTGCGCGACGAGATCGACGGCCTGGCGCAGGGCCTGCGGCAGATGCAGCAGGCGCTGGTCGATCTGGCGGCGAAACACACCGACACGGTGATGCCCGGCTTCACCCACCTGCAGGTGGCGCAGCCGGTGAGCTTCGCGCACCACCTGCTGGCCTACGTGGAGATGTTCGCGCGCGATGCCGAGCGGCTGGCCGACCTGCGTCGGCGCGTCAACCGCCTGCCGCTGGGCGCCGCGGCACTGGCCGGCACCAGCTATCCGATCGACCGCAAGCGCGTGGCGGCGACACTGGGCTTCGACGCGGTCGTCGGCAACAGCCTGGACGCCGTCAGCGACCGCGACTTCGCGCTCGAGTTCGCCGCCTTCGCGTCGATCTGCATGGTGCACGTCTCGCGCCTGTCCGAAGAGATCGTGCTGTGGATGAGCCAGAACTTCGGCTTCATCGATCTGGCCGACCGCTACTGCACCGGCTCGTCGATCATGCCGCAGAAGCGCAACCCCGACGTGGCCGAGCTGGCGCGCGGCAAGACCGGCCGCGTCGTCGGCCACCTGATGGGACTGCTGACGCTGATGAAGGGCCAGCCGCTGGCCTACAACAAGGACAACCAGGAAGACAAGGAGCCGCTGTTCGACAGCGTCGACACGCTGCGCGACACACTGCGCATCATGGCCGAGATGGTCGGCGGCATCACGGTCAAGCCCGAGGCGATGGAGCGCGCCGCACTGCGCGGTTACGCCACCGCCACCGACCTGGCCGACTACCTGGTGCAGCAGGGCCTGGCGTTCCGCGACGCGCACGAGGTGGTGGCGCATGCCGTGAAGATCGCCATGCAGCAGGGCCAGGACCTGGCCGAGCTGCCGCTGGCCACGCTGCAGGGCTTCCATCCGAAGATCGGCCCTGACGTCTTCGAGCGGCTGTCGCTGCGCGGCTCGCTCGATTCGCGCCAGAGCATCGGCGGCACCGCGCCGTCCCAGGTGCGGGCGCAGATCGAAATCCACCGCGCCCGCCTGGGCTGAAGGCGACGGCTCAGCCCGGCGGCGGCGGTTCCGTGCCCGACAGGGCGGCACTCTCGTCGGCGCCGACCCAGGCGTCGACCAGCGTGTAGGCGACGGCCAGCACGACCGGGCCGACGAAGATGCCGATCAGGCCGAAGGCCAGCAAGCCGCCGATCACGCCCGCGAAGATCAGCAGCAGCGGCAGGTCCGCACCGAGCTTGATCAACGCCGGCCGCACGATGTTGTCCATGGTGGAGACCACCAGCGCCCACACCAGCAGGAAGGTGCCCCAGCCGGTCTCGCCGCTCCAGTAGACCCAGGCCACCGCGGGAAACATCACCAGCGCCGGCCCCAGCTGGGCGATGCACAGCAGCAGCATCACCGCCGTCAGCAGCCCGGCGAAGGGGACGCCGGCAATCGCCAGCCCGATGCCGCCGGCGCCGGCCTGCAGCACCGCCGGTCACGCCGACACCCAGCGCCACGCCGCGGATGGCCTGACCGGCCAGCTTGACCACGTCCTCGCCCGGCGGGCCGGCCAGGCGGCGGCCGAAGCGCCGCAGGGCCAGCGCCGCCCGCTCACCGCTGGCGTACATGATGGCAGCCAGCCCCACCATGATCAGGAACTGCACGAACACCATGCCCAGGCTGCCGGCCTGCGAGACGAACCATTTGGCGATGTCGTCGGCATAGGGGACGATGCGCGACACCAGCCCGCTGGAGCCGGCGGCAGCGGCCTGCTCCCACAGGCGCGCGAGGTTCTCGCCGACCAGCGGCAGTTGCTCGACCCACGGTGGCGGCGGCGACAGCACGTAGCCCGACAAGATGGCAGCCTGCGCGACGATGTCGTCGGCATGGCGCACGATGGTGCCGATGGCCAGCATCAGCGGCACCACCAGCAGCGTCAGGATCAGCAGCGACATCACCGTCACCGCCAGGCCGCGCCGGCCCCACAGCCGGGCCTGGATCCAGCGCATCATCGGCCAGGTGGAGACGACGATCATCATCGCCCAGATGGTCGGCGCCAGGAACGGCCTCAGCACCCACAGCGTGGCGACGATCAGCAGCCCGATGAAGAGCACGCCGAGCGTGGTACGGGTCAGGTCGCGTTCGGGTGCGGGCATGGTGCAGGACTCCTGCGGCGATTGTGCATGAGGGTTCGCCAGAGTCCGCCGAGGCGCCACCCGCTCCTAGAATCCGCGCGCCCTTCGCGCACGACCGGCCGCCCGGCCCGTCGTCGCCCCCCATTCCGGCGGAACCCGCACGATGCTCCAGCCCCCTGATTCCAGTCACGAGCTGCCCGCCGAACGGCTCGAGATCAGCCTGGCCAGCGCCACCGAGCTGCGCCGCCTGGGGCTGGGCACGATGATCGACATCCGACAGGCCTTCGAGATCGATCTGAAGGGCGCGATGCCCGAGACGGTGCACGTGCCGCTGTTCGAGGTCAAGCGCATGCTCGGCCACGCGCTCAGCGAGGACGAGCAGGACGCGATCGACACCGGCAAGCCCAACGCGATCGCCGTGCAGGACTTCTTCACGATGATCAACCGCCTGCACCACGCGCACGACAACATCCTGCTGTTCGTCTGCAACAGCGGCCGGCGCAGCCTGTATGCAGCGCGGCTGCTGCGTTCGATGGGCTATCCCAAGGCACTGTCGGTGGCCGGCGGCTTCCAGGCCTGGAAACAGCAGCAGTCGAACGACGCTCAGGCCCGCTGAGGCGCCGGTGATCCGGGAATCCACCAGTACGCAACCCGCCTTGGTTCTTTATATTCGTATTTGCTTATATCCGAATTCATAAGCTTCGAGGAACCGCGTGAGCGTCGACCAACCCCCATCGGGCCGCATCATCAAGGCGCCGGAGAACTTCCTGTCGCGTGACGGCATCCGCAGCGTCTTCGCCGAGGGGCGCCATGGCCGACGCGACTTCATCCGCTCGGCCTTCGCGGCCGCCGTCGCCGGCGCGGCCGCGCCGGCGGCGCTCGGCCAGTCGAACCCCGTGCCGGCCGACGGCGGCGACCCCAACATCCTGCAGCTGCCGGCGCACAGCACCGGCCTGGGCCAGGGCGTGGCCACCGACGGCTACGGCAAGCCGTCCAAGTACGAAGCCAACGTGCAGCGCCGGCCGAGCCCCGGCCTGACGCAGACCACGCAGGCCTCGGTGTCCTTCGCGCCGCTGCAGTCGCTGTTCGGCATCATCACGCCCAGCGGCCTGCACTTCGAGCGCCACCACCAGGGCTGGTGGGACATCGACCCGTCGAAGCACCGGCTGATGGTCAACGGCTCGGACCCGTCGCTGCTGAAGACGCCGATGGTCTTCACGATGGACGAGCTGATGCGCCTGCCGATGGTCAGCCGCTTCCACTTCATCGAGTGCGGTGCCAACACCGGCATGGAATGGGGCAACGTCGCCGTGCCCACCGTGCAGTACAGCCACGGCATGATCAGCTGCAGCGAATTCACCGGCGTGCCGCTGCGCGTGGTGCTGGACCTGTGCGGCGTCGACTACCGGCGCGCCCGCTACGTGCTCGGCGAAGGCGCCGACGGTTCGTCGATGACGCGCACCATTCCGATGGAGCTGGTCGAGAACGGCGAGGTGCTGCTGGCCTATGGCCAGAACGGCGAGATGCTGCGCCCCGAGAACGGCTACCCGCTGCGCCTCGTGGTGCCCGGTGTGCAGGGCGTCAGCTGGGTCAAGTACCTGCGCCGCATCGAAGTGGGCGACAAGCCCTGGGCCACCAAGGACGAAGCGGTCCACTACATCGACCTGATGCCCGGCGGTCTGCACCGCCAGTACAGCAGCATCCAGGAATGCAAGAGCGTGGTCACGACGCCGTCGGGCGGCCAGGTCCTGCTGGACAAAGGCTTCTACAACATCAGCGGCCTGGCCTGGTCGGGCCGCGGCAAGGTGAAGAAGGTCGACGTCTCGGTGGACGGCGGCCGCAACTGGCGCCCGGCCCGCCTGGAGAACCCGGTGCTCGACAAGTGCATCACGCGCTTCAACCTCGACTGGGTGTGGGACGGCAAGCCGGCGTTGGTGCAAAGCCGGGCCACCGACGAGACCGGCTACGTGCAGCCCACGTTCCGGCAGCTGCGCGCCGTGCGCGGCACACGCTCGATCTATCACAACAACGCGATCCAGACCTGGCTGGTGCAGGACAGTGGCGAGGTGAAGAATGTCCAGCTTTCCTGAACGGCTGCTGCTGGCCCTGGCCGGCCTGCTCGTCGCTGCCGCGGCCGGTGCGCAGAGCGTGCCGATCAGCGGCATCGGCCGGCCCGCGACGGCCAAGGAGCTGGCGGCCTGGGACATCGACGTGCGCCCCGACTTCAAGGGGCTGCCTGCCGGTTCGGGCACGGTGGCGCAGGGCATGGACCTGTGGGAAGGCAAGTGCGCGTCCTGCCACGGCGTCTTCGGCGAAAGCAACGAGGTCTTTTCGCCGCTGGTCGGCGGCACGACCAAGGAGGACGTCAAGACCGGCCGCGTCGCCCGCCTCACCGACAACGCCTATCCCGGGCGCACCACGCTGATGAAGGTGGCCACCGTCTCGACGCTGTGGGACTACATCTACCGCGCGATGCCGTGGAACGCGCCGAAGTCCTTGAAGCCCGACGAGGTCTATGCGGTGACGGCCTACCTGCTGAACCTCGGCGGCGTCGTGCCCGACGACTTCAGCCTCAGCGATCGCAACATGGCACAGGTGCAGCAGTGGATGCCCAACCGCCTGGGCATGAGCACCGACCATGGCTTGTGGCCGGGCAAGGGCATGGGCAACGGCGGCAAGCCCGACGTCAAGGCCGTGGCCTGCATGTCGAACTGCGCCACCGAAACCACGGTGGCCTCGTACCTGCCCGAGCATGCGCGCAATGCGCACGGCAACCTGGCCGAGCAGAACCGCAGTGTCGGGCCGCAGCGCGGCGCCAACACGGC
This sequence comes from Rubrivivax sp., assembly GCA_044225625.1. Taxonomy (GTDB): domain Bacteria; phylum Pseudomonadota; class Gammaproteobacteria; order Burkholderiales; family Burkholderiaceae_C; genus Rubrivivax. The sequence continues at coordinate 8,495 of JBGAII010000010.1, read as the reverse complement.
CGGCACCTCCGGCGGCGGTGCGGCAGCTGCCGCACCCACGACGGTGGCTGCAGCCAACTCGGCCGGCACGGCCGACATGCGCGCGCTGGCCACGAAGCTCAACTGCATGGCCTGCCACGGCGTCGACAACAAGGTCGTCGGCCCGGCACTTCGTGATGTCGCCAGGAAGTACGCCACGCGCAAGGACGCGTCCGACTACCTGGCGCAGAAGATCCTGTCCGGTGGCAGTGGCGTGTGGGGCAGCGTGCCGATGCCGCCACAATCGGTCCCCGCCGCCGACGCCAAGGCCCTGGCCCAGTGGATCGCCGAAGGGGCAAGACCCTAGGCGCCTTCAGGGGAGTCCCGGCTTGATCAAATCGCCCACCCGACCAATCATCGCCTGACACACAAGGAGAACCTCCTCATGCACACCCGACGCGACATGCTGGCACGCAGTGCCACCGTGGCCGGTCTGCTGGCCGCGGCCGGCTTCCTGCCGATGCCGGCACTCGCCGCCGCCTGGCCGCAGGCCGCGTTCGACGCCAAGAGCCTGGCCGACGCGGTCAAGGCGCTGGGCGGCAGCGCCCCGGCCGAAAGCAAGGACGTGACGATCACCGGACCGGACATCGCCGAGAACGGCGCCGTCGTGCCGGTGGGCGTGGCCACCGGCCTGCCCGGCGTGAAGCGGCTGCTGCTGCTGGTCGAGAAGAACCCGAACGTGCTGGCCGCGGTGTTCGACGTCACCGATGCCGTCGAGACCAGCATCAACACCCGCGTGAAGATGGGCCAGTCGTCGAACGTGTTCGCGGTGGCCATGATGGGCGACGGCAAGGTGCTGTACGCGGCCAAGGAAATCAAGGTTACGCTCGGCGGCTGCGGCGGCTGAGTCCCACACAAGGAGCAAGAACATGGCAGACCCGATGCGCATTCGCGCCCAGGCCGCCGGCGACAAGGTCACCGTGCGCGTGCTGATGAGCCACGAGATGGAGACCGGCCAGCGCAAGGACTCTTCCGGCAACGTGATCCCGGCCTGGTTCATCCAGCAGGTCACGGCCACGCACAACGGCAAGCCGGTGCTGACGGCCGACTGGGGCCCGTCGATCGCCAAGAACCCGTTCCTGCAGTTCGTCATCAAGGGCGGCAAGGCCGGCGACAAGGTGGCCATCAGCTGGGTCGACAACAAGGGCGACAAGCGCACCGACGAGGCCACCGTCAGCTGAGCGGGGCCGCCGCATCGCGGTCCGCAGAACGACAAGGAGACATCGTTGAGAACACGCACCCTCATCGGCCTGGCCGCGCTGGCGCTCGGCGCCGGCGCGCAGGCGCAGAAGTCCACGGCGGACGGCATTGCCGAATACCGCAAGATGCTGGAAGACGGCAACCCCGCCGAGCTCTACGAAGCCAAGGGCGAGGCGCTGTGGAAGCAGAAGCGCGGTCCGAAGAACGCCTCGCTGGAGAAGTGCGACCTCGGCCTCGGGCCGGGCGTGGTCAAGGGTGCGTTCGTCACGCTGCCGCGCTATTTCCCCGACACGCAGAAGGTGCAGGACCTGGAAACGCGGCTGGTCACCTGCATGGCCACGCTGCAGGGCTTCGACGCAGCCGAGATCGCCAAGACGCCCTTCGGTCGCGGCGAGATGGCCAACGTCACCGCGCTGGCCACCTGGATCGCGTCCGAATCGCGCGGCATGCGCTTCGACCTGCCGCAGGGCAACGCCGCCGAGCGCGAGAGCTACCAGATCGGCAAGCGTGCGTTCTTCTTCCGCGGCGGCACGCACGACTTCTCCTGCGCGTCGTGCCACGGCGACGACGGCAAGCGCATCCGTCTGCAGGACCTGCCCAATCTCACCAAGAATCCGGGCGACGGCATCGGCTTCGCGGCCTGGCCGGCCTACCGTGTGTCCAACGGGCAGATGTGGAGCATGCAGCTGCGGCTGAACGACTGCTTCCGCCAGCAACGTTTCCCCTATCCCGGCTTCGGCTCCGAAGTGACCATCGCACTGGCCACCTACATGGGGGTCAATGCCAAGGGTGCCGAGTCCATCGCCCCGGCGATCAAGCGTTGAGGAGCAGCATGCACGTGAACAAGACCCATCTGCTCATCGGCGGCCTGGCCGCCGCCGGCCTGGTGGCCGGCTGCGCATCGATGTCTTCGCCGGCCGAACTGGATGCGAAGGCCAACCAGGCCATCAAGTCCTCGTTCCGCGACCAGGGCATCGCCAAGACCGACCGGCTGAACCAGGACCTGGGCCAGTCTGCCTGCTCGTCCGACAAGCCCCCGTCCGACGCCGTGGCCGACAAGATCATGGCCGACGCGCTGTACAGCGTGAAATGGCCGACGAACGGCCAGTACCTCGGCGACTGGACGGCCGGCGAGAAGCTGGCCCAGGACGGCCGCGGCATGACGTGGACCGACAACTCCACCGACCCCAAGGCCAACGGCGGCAACTGCTACAACTGCCACCAGATCGACAAGAAGGAAATCTCCTACGGCACCATCGGCCCGAGCCTGTGGAACTACGGCAAGAGCCGCGGTGTCACCGACCTGCAGTCGCCGGCTTTCGCGCCGATCGCGCAGTACACCTGGGTCAAGCTGTGGAATGCCAAGGCCTACTCGGCCTGCTCCAACATGCCGCGCTTCGGCCACAAGGGCCTGCTGAACGAGCAGCAGCTGCGCGACATCATGGCGCTGCTGCTCGACCCGAAGTCGCCGGTCAACCAGTGACGGCACGAGCCCGGCCGCGCGCCGGGCTTTTTGATCCCCCAAACATAAGCCGATACTTATCATGAGTCTGAGCAAGCGCGAGTTCCTGCAGGTGCTGGGCGCCGCCACCGCGGCCGGCATGGGTCTCGCGCGCTACCAGGACGCCGACGCGCAGACAGCCGAGGCCGCGCTGTACGACCTGCCTCCGCTGGGGCGTGGCGCCGGCCAGGTGTCGATCCTGCACATGACCGACTGCCACGCGCAGCTCAAGCCGATCTACTTCCGCGAGCCCAGCGTCAACCTGGGGCTCGGCAGCATGGAAGGCCAGCTGCCGCACCTGGTCGGCGAGCACCTGCTGAAGAAGGCCGGTGTGCCCGCCGGCACGGCGATGGCGCATGCGCTGACCTACCTGGATTTCGACAACGCCGCGCGCCGCTACGGCCGGGTCGGCGGCTTCGCCCACCTGAGCACGCTGGTACAGCGCATGAAGGCCAGCCGCCCGGGCGCGCTGCTGCTCGACGGCGGCGACACCTGGCAGGGCAGCGCCACCAGCCTGTGGACGAATGCGCAGGACATGGTCGACGCCTGCAAGCTGCTGGGCGTGGACGTGATGACCGGGCACTGGGAGTTCACCTACGGCATGGATCGGGTGAAGCAGATCGTCGAGAAGGACTTTGCCGGCAAGGTCGATTTTGTTGCGCAGAACATCAAGACCGCCGACTTCGGCGACCCGGTGTTCAAGCCCTACGTGATGCGCGAGGTGAACGGCGTGCCGGTGGCCATCGTCGGCCAGGCCTTCCCGTACACGCCCATCGCCAACCCGCGCTACATGGTGGCCGACTGGGAGTTCGGCATCCAGGACGCGAACATGCAGAAGGTGGTGGACGAGGCCCGCGCCAAGGGTGCGCAGCTGGTCGTCGTGCTGTCGCACAACGGCATGGACGTGGACCTGAAGATGGCCAGCCGGGTGCGCGGCATCGACGCCATCTTCGGCGGCCACACGCACGACGGCGTACCGCTGGCCGTGCCGGTGTCCAACCCCGGCGGCGTCACGCTGGTCACCAACGCCGGCAGCAACGGCAAGTTCCTGGGCGTGATGGACTTCGAAGTCAAGGGCGGCAAGGTCACCCAGCACCGCTACCGGCTGCTGCCGGTGTTCAGCAACATGCTGGCGCCCGACAAGGCGATGGACGCGCTGATCACGAAGATCCGCGCGCCCTACGAGGCCAAGCTGAACGAGAAGCTGGCGGTGACCGACGGCCTGCTGTACCGCCGCGGCAACTTCAACGGCAGCTGGGACCAGCTGCTCTGCGACGCACTGATGGACGTGCAAGGCGCCGAGATCGCCTTCTCGCCGGGCTTCCGCTGGGGCACCAGCCTGCTGCCGGGCGACGCCATCACGCGCGAGCTGATGATGGACCAGGTGGCCATCACCTACCCCTATGCCACGGTGACGCCGATCAGCGGCGAAATGCTCAAGACCATCCTCGAGGACGTGGCCGACAACCTGTTCAACCCCGACCCGTACTACCAGCAGGGCGGCGACATGGTGCGCGTCGGCGGCCTGCAGTACACGATGACGCCGGGCGCGGCGATGGGCTCGCGCATCGGCGACATGCGCTTAAGCGGCAAGCCCATCGAGGCCGGCAAGACCTACAAGGTGGCCGGCTGGGCACCGGTGGCCGAAGAGGCAAAGAACGCCGGCAACAAGCCCGTGTGGGAACTGGTCGAGACCTGGCTCAAATCGCAGTCCGGCGGGCGCATCACGCCGCGCACCATCAACACGCCGAAGCTGATCGGCGTCCAGGGCAACCCGGGTCTGGCTTAAGCTGCGCCGCCCTGCCCCTCTCGAAAGGAAGCCCCATGTCCCTGCGCTCATTGTTCGCCGCCCTGCTGCTCGCCACCGCCAGCCTCGCCGTCTGGGCGCAGGACAAGGTGGTCTATCACATCGACGATGCCAACGCCCAGGCGCTGAAGGGCCTGCGCAATATCCGCAACCACCTCGACACCGAGCCGACCACGAAGATCACCGTGGTCACGCATGCCAACGGTGTGGACTTCCTGATGGAAGGCGCCAAGGACGCCAACGGCGGCGCCTTTGCCGGCCCGGTGGCGGCGCTGGTGGCGCGCGGCGTCACCTTCGAGGTCTGCGAGATCACGCTGAAGAACCGCAACCTGAAGAAGGACCAGTTCCTGCAGGAGGTGAACTTCACGCCCTCCGGCGTGGTGCGCATCGCCAAGCTGCAGCTGGCCGGACAGGCCTACATCAAGCCCTGAGTCGCGCGGAGGGTGACGGGCCGGCACCGCGCCACTTCGCACGCTGACTGCGCATGGCCTTCCAGTCACTGATCGACCGCATCGGCGAGGACTGGACGCTGGCGCTGATCGGTGCGGCCATCGGCCTGGCCTTCGGTTTCCTGGCACAACGCTCGCGCTTCTGTCTGCGCTCGGCGGTGATCGAGTTCTCGCGCAACCTCACCGGCGGCAAGCTGACCGTCTGGCTCTTCGCCTTCGCCAGCGCCGTGGCGGCGACGCAGCTGCTGGCCCTGCTCGGTGCCTTCGATGCCAGCGATGCACGGCAGATCGCGGCGCGCGGCAGCCTGTCGGGCGCGGCCATCGGCGGTGCGCTGTTCGGCATGGGCATGATCCTGGCGCGCGGCTGTTCCAGCCGGCTGCTGGTGCTGGCGGCGCAGGGCAACCTGCGTTCGGTGCTGTCGGGCCTGGTCTTCGCCGTCACGGCGCAGGCGGCCTGGACCGGCGCGCTGTCGCCGCTGCGCACGGCGATCTCGGCCTGGTGGACCGTGGAAGGCGGCAGCGCACGCGACCTGATCGCGCGCACCGGCATCGGCCATGGCGGCGCGCTGCTGTTTGCCGCCGTGTGGATGGTGGCGGCGGTGATCTGGGCACGGCGCCAGCGCGTTCCGGCCTGGGGCTGGGGCGGCGCCATCGGCGTGGGCCTGTGCATTGCCGCGGCCTGGTGGGCCACCTATGCGATCTCGCGTGTCGCCTTCGACACGCACCCGATCCAGGCCCTGAGCTTCACCGGCCCGTCGGCGGAAGTCTTGACGCGCGTGCTCTTCGTCACCGACAAGCCGCCGACCTTCGACCTGGGGCTGATCCCCGGCGTCTTCCTCGGCGCCTTCCTCGCCGCGGCGCTGTTCGGCGAGCTCAGGCTGGAAGGCTTCAGCGGCGGTGCCAGCATGCGCCGCTACCTGTTCGGCGCGATGGCCATGGGCTTCGGCGGCATGCTGGCCGGCGGCTGCGCGGTGGGCGCCGGCCTGTCCGGCGCGGCGGTGTTCACCATCACCTCGTGGGTCACGCTGTGCAGCATGTGGGCTGCGGCGGCGCTGACCGACCGGGTGGTCGACCAGCGCCCGACCGGAGCGCTCGATCAACCTGTGCCCGGCGCGCCCGCGGCCGGGGCGGCGGCCTGACTGCGCATCGGCACCGACATGCGGCGCCTGAGCCTGCTGGCCCTCACGCTGTTGCTGCACGCGCCCTTCGTCTCGCGCGCCGACGACATGAAGCGCGCCGAAGAGATCGTGCAGGGCAAGTGCTTCGTCTGCCACGGCACCGACGGCGAGAGCTCGAGCCCGCTCTTCCCGCGCCTCGCCGGACAACACGCGCGCTATGTCGAACGCCAGCTGGCCGACTACAAGTCCGGCCGGCGCAAGAGCACGACGATGCAGCCGATGGTCGACGACCTCTCGGCCGCCGACTTCAAGGCGCTGGGGCTGTACTTCGAATCGCGCAAGCCGCAGGCGCACGCGGTGTCCGACCCGGAACTGGCCCAGGTGGGCCGCTTCATCTTCGTGCGCGGCAACCCCTACAGCGGCGTGGCCGCCTGCAGCAGCTGCCACGGCCCGACCGGCGGCGGCACGGAGACGCTGCCGCGCCTGGCCGGCCAGCACGCGCAATACACCGAGAACCAGCTGAAAGCCTTCAACAAGCGCGAGCGCACCAACGACAACGCGGTGATGCACAGCATCGCCAGCAAGCTGAGCGAGCTGGAACTGAAGGCCGTGGCGGCCTACATCAGCGGGCTCGACTGACGCCGAGCCCGCCGAAGCCTCACAGGGCCAGCGAGTCGGCCCAGATGTTCTGGCTTCGGCCGGCGCCTTGCGGCGCCTTCACGTCGCTGCGCGACATGAGCCTGCACCGGAACATCTGGGATCACAAGGCCAGGGAGTCAGCCCAGATGTTCTCGGCCCAGCCCAGCGCGTAGCGGCCTTCGATCTGGCTGGCGGCCGCGGACACGCCGCCCGATCCGGGCACCGTCTTGAAGGTCTTCTCCGCCGCGTCGTACTGGTGCACCGACGCCACGTGCATCGCGTCGCGGCCGCTGACGAAGCTGTAGCAGGTGTTCATCACCACCGGCGTGGGGTTCACCGCCTCGCCCTTCAGCAGCTGGATGATCGCCGCCGCGGCCACCTTGGCATGCTGGTTCGCCATGTGGCCCGACTTGGGCATCACCGGCGCCGGGAAGGTGGCGTCGCCCAGCACGTGCACATTGCGCGCCACGGTGGACTCCATCGTCAGCCAGTCGACGCCGACCCAGCGGCTGTTGATGTTCAGCAGGCCGGCGCTGCGCGCCAGGTCGCCGCCGCGCTGCGGCGGGATGACGTTGAGCACGTCGGCGCGCACGTCCTCGAAGTCGAGCTTGGCCAGGTTGCCCGACAGTTCCTTCAGCTCCGCGTTGGCGCGGTACTCGAGCATGCCGTCGTAGCGGTCCTTGAAGGCCTTCTCGAACAGCGCCTTCTTCGACTGGATCTCGGGATTGGCGTCGAGCACCAGCACCTTGGACTTCGGCTTGGCCGCCTTCAGGTAGCTGGCCACCACGCAGGCACGCTCGTAGGGCCCGGGCGGGCAGCGGTACGGTGCCTTCGGGATGAACAGCGCGAACACGCCGCCATCGCGCATGGACTCGATCTGCCTGCGCAGCGCCACGGTCTGCGGACCGGCCTTCCAGGCATGCGTGACCTGGCCGCGCTCCAGCGCCGCCGGCAGGCCGCCGATCTGTTCGGGCATGAAGTCGATGCCGGGTGCCAGCACCAGCCGGTCGTAGGCCATTTCGGAGCCATCGACCAGGCGCAGTTTCCTGCCGGCCACGTCGATCGCCACGACATCGCCCTTCACCACCTTGACGCCCACCGCGCTCAGGCCGGCGTACCCGCGCGTGATGTCGGCCATCTGCTTGTAGCCGCCGAGCACCAGGTTGCTGATCGGGCAGGACACGAAGTCGGTGTTGCGCTCGACCAGCGTCACGTCGACGTTGCCGCCCCACAGCTTGAGATAACGCGCGGCCGTGGCCCCGCCGTAGCCGCCGCCGACCACGACGACGCGGCCGATCGACGGCCCGCCGCTCATGCCCGCACAGCCGGCCAGCGTCGTGGCCGCCAGCGCGGCTCCGGCACCCAGCCAATGACGGCGGTCGAGATTCACGTGGCTCATCGTGTCGCCTTTCATTTGCCGGCCGGCTGGGCCGCGAAGAACGCGGCGATCAGCTTGATCTGGTCATCGGTGTAGCCCTTGGCGATCTGGTGCATGACCGTCGCCGGCTGGTTGCCGCTCTTGAAGTCCGCCAGCATGGCGACGATCTTGTCCGCCGAGACGCCGGCCAGCGGCTTCATGTCGCCACGCGCCTGGCCGTTGGTGCCGTGGCAGTTGGCGCAGGTGGCGGCCAGATTGCGGCCCAGGTGCACGTCCTGGGCCTGGACAGCGGCGCTGGCCGCGACCAGGCCGATCAGCAAGGCGCTGAGGTGAAGCTTCGGATGCATCGGTTCTCCTGCATGTTCGACGGCAGATCGATCGATCG